>CANRLN010000003.1 GCA_947631445.1 uncultured Clostridia bacterium | reverse complement strand
AGGTTGAAAATTTAAAGCCTTTGGTATAGTCGAACTTTTCAACCGCCTTGATAAGCCCCATGTTTCCTTCCTGAATAAGGTCAAGAAAACTCATTCCCCTTCCAACATATTTTTTGGCAATCGAAACAACCAATCGCAGGTTAGCTTCGGAAAGTCTTTCTCTTGCCTTTGCCGCCTTGCTTTCGTCATCGCTTGCCATCATTTCGGCAAGTTCATGTTCTTCGTCCTGTGTGAGCAGTGGAACAAGTCCAATTTCTTTAAGATAGATTTTAACAGGGTCGTCAATTGACACTCCGTCAATCGAACTGTAATCGCCAATATCTGGAATACCGTCATGTTCGGTTATATCAATATCGTCGTCCGAAATAAAAAGGTCGTCCTCAATGTTTTCATTGTCAATGATTTCAATTCCGAACTGGCTGCAATTGCTGTAAAATTCTTCAAGCTGGTCCATGTCATAGTTGATTTTTGCCAATGCTCCGGAAATTTCTCTTGAGCTTAAAGTACCTTTGGCTTTGCCCTTTTCAAGCAGGTTATCCATGATTGATTTTTTATCCTTCATAAATCACATCTCCTTATACTTAAAAAAATAAGTTTTGTTTTTTAAACAACCCGAGGTATAGACAGGTGGGTTATATTAATAAAAAGTCGAATGACTGTTTATTTTTGCTTTTGTTTTTCGTTTATCAGTTTTGTAAGTTGGTCATCGGTTAAATCATTTTCATAATGCTGTTTGGGATTTAAAATAGATTCCACAGCTTTTTTGAAATCTTCTGGTTCTAATTCAAGTATTTTTATATTTTCCTGTTTGGCTTCGAGTATAGGAAAAAACCTGTTTATTTCTTTTTGCTCAAAATCATCTGTAAATGAAGAAGGGGAGGTGTCAAGATTGTTCAGAATTTTATACAAAAGGCTTTTGTAAATACGCTGATTAAATTTTGCAATAAAATTTTCTGGCAAAAGCCTGTTTTCGAGCCATTTCGCAACATCTTGATGGTAATATATATAGTGTAGAACATTCCATTCATTTTTTATTTCGCCTGCATTGTCGGCAAGTTCTGGAAAAAATTCGTCCTTGTTTTTGGCAAAGCTTAAAACTTGTTGGGTACGTTTTTTTTGTGCTGTGTTATTGTCATATCTATCACGTTTATTTAAATCGTCACGAATGGCATTAACAGGAACTTTTGACGTTTCGGCAACCTCTTTGATATAGCTTTCTCGAACCGATTTATCTGGAATGTTTCTGAGTATTTCAAGAACCTCTTTCATATAGTCAGCTTTTCCGGTTTGCTCGGTAAGGTCGTATTTTTCGCTCGCCTTTTTAAGTTGAAAAGAAATAGAATCACTTGAGCCATTCAATAGTCCCTCAAACCTATCCGCACCAAACTTTACAATGAATTCGTCTGGGTCTTTTATAGGTTCATTAGGATTTACTGGATTTTTAATTTGTACGATTTTAACTTTAAGGGTAGTGTTTAAAAACAAATCAGCCGCCTTGTTTGCCGCTTTAATTCCTGCCTCATCGTTATCATAGCAGATATAAACCTGATTTGCATAGGTGGAAATAAGTTTTACTTGTTTTGGAGTAAGTGCCGTTCCACAGCTTGCCACAGCCTCCTCAAAACCCGCTTGATTTAGCGAAATAACATCAAGATTTCCCTCACATAATATAATGCGTTTGGATTTTGTAGAAACATTTTTTGCAAAATTTAAAGAAAACAAAAATCTGTTTTTGTCATAGCAGATTGTATCCCTTGAATTAAGATATTTTCGTTTGTCGTTTGGGTCAAGGGTTCTTCCTCCAAAACCGATTATATTTCCTCTTAAATCAATAAACGGAAACATAACCCTATTCCTAAAAAAGTCATAAACTTTGCCGTTTTTTTGGGAGCGAAAGCCAAGGCTTGCATCAATAATTTCCTGTTCGAAAAAGCCTTTTGAAATCAAAAAGTTAGTTAAATTATTCCAACTATCGCCGGCATATCCAAGACCATATTTGATTATAGTTTGTTTTGAAAGTCGCCTTTGCCCTATAAGATAGGCAAGCCCCCTTTGGTCATTTTTATTTATTAGATTGTTAAAAAAGAACCTTGCCGCCAGTTTGTTTATTTCAAGAATACGTTTTCGCTTTTTTTCGTCAACGGAATAGCGTGGGTCAGAATTTGGCAGGCTAAGCCCTGAGCGTTCGGCAAGCATTTTAATCGATTCAAAATAGCTTATATTATTCATAAGCGAATTAAAGGTTATGACATCTCCGCCAGTGCCGCAACCGAAACAATAAAAGCTTCTGCTGGACATATAAACATGGCAGGAAGGTGTATCTTCGTTGTGAAAAGGGCAAAGGCAGACATAGTCCGAACCCGACCTTTTAAGGGTGGTATATTCCGAAAAAGCTGTTTCTATTGGATTTGCGTCTTTAATTTTGTCAATAAATTCGGGTGGAAAAGCCATATCTTGCCTCCTTTAATCGAAATTTAAAAAGTCTGAATAACCTATAGTTTTTGGGAGAAAAATATTTTTGAAAATATTTATTGCATAGTTGTCTGTCATTCCCGAAATATAATCACACACACATCTTGAAAGCCCAGAAGTTTCGATAAGTTCCTGAAATACTTTGGGCATACGCTTGGGATTATCATAAAAATATTTATATAAATTGCTAAGCATTTGTTTTGCTTTAAGATTCTGTAATTTGCACATTGGGGAGTTATAGACATTGTCAAACATAAACTGCAGAAGTTTGTCATGATAAAATTTTATATTCTCGTCAAACCGGATATATTCCGCTCCGCAGTTTATCACAGAATTTACAAGGGTAGAAACACGTCTGCTTTTAGTATCTCCCAAAGCCTGTTTTATATCAATAGGAATATCTTCATCTGAAATCATTCCGGCTCTTATTGCGTCTTCAATATCATGGTTTAAATAGGCTATTGTGTCTGCAAGTTTTACCACCTGCCCCTCACGGGTTACAGCCGTCATATTGGTGTGTTTTAAAATGCCATCACGGACTTCATATGTAAGATTAAGCCCTCTGCCGTTCTTTTCGACATGGTCAACAACCCTTAAACCCTGCTCATAGTGGGTAAAGCCATCTTCACAAATTTCATTTAAAGCTTGTTCTCCTGCGTGTCCGAAAGGGGTATGTCCAAGGTCGTGACCAAGTGCTATAGCTTCTGTCAAATCCTCATTAAGACGCAACGCCCTTGAAATGGTTCTTGCAATCTGAGCAACCTCAAGCGTGTGGGTAAGCCTTGTGCGGAAGTAGTCGCCACCGGGGGAAATATAAACCTGTGTTTTGTGTTTTAGTCTACGAAAGGCATAGGAATGAACAATTCGGTCACGGTCACGGCTATATTCGGTGCGAACATCACATTTAGGTTCTTCAAAAAGCCTGCCAGCGGTTTCGCTTGAAAAGGAGGCATATTCACATAGGTAATTTTTTTCGTTTTGTTCTGTAAATTCTCGAGCGTTCATTTTAAAATCCCCTTTATTTTTACTTTTATTATATCATAAAATTATTGAAAAGTCAAGCAAAGACACATTAAAATCCAAAAAATCAATTTTATGAAAAAATAGGTTTTTCTTATTTGCTATTTTTTTGCTTGCAACAAAGAAACAACGATTGAAGGTTGTTTTAAGCAAAAATTCTGTTAATTGGTTTTATTGTGTTAAATTTCTGCATTTAGAGGTTCTGAAACATTAATATTTAAATTGCCGTTAGTAGCATCAGTTAGGGTTTGGATTAACTTTTCGGCAAACTCTAATTTTACAAGTGCTATAATTTTGATTTTGTCAGCAAACTGAGAATCGATAATTTTTACTTCAAAATCGGGAAAAATTCTTTCAACCTTGCCATAAAGCGAATAATCTATAATTAAATCTATCTGCTGGCAGTCAAACATAAATTTTGGGACTGCTTTTTCCACAGCAATTCTGCAACCCTCAGTGTATGCTCTTGTAAGTCCACCCGTGCCGAGCAGAACACCACCAAAATATCTTGTTACAACACAGCAAACATCAGTAAGTCCGTTTCCCTGAAGAACCTTAAGCATTGGCATACCGCCTGTTCCAGCAGGCTCTCCGTCGTCGCTATAACCGCTTGCATTCTGCTCCCTTATAATATAAGCGTAGACATTATGGCGGGCTTTGCGGTTTTCTGCCTTGATTTTTGCTATAAATTCGTTTACCTGTTGCATATTTTCCACCGGCATTATACTGCCAATAAATTCGGATTTTTTTTCAACAAAGCTGTCGCTTGCAAATTCTTTAATGGTTTTGTAATTCAAAATTTTTTCTCCATATTATAAAATAAACATAAAAAATAAGTATGACAAAAAAGGGCAGTCTTTGTTTTCTGCCCTTTGATGAGTGAATATTATTTGTTTTTGTATTCTGTCACCCTGCAAAGGCGAAAGAATTGTTATTAGTCGATATTAAAACGCTTCTTGAAGCGGTCAACACGTCCGCCTGTATCAACAAGCTTCTGCTTGCCTGTGAAGAAAGGGTGACACTTGGAGCAAACTTCAACTTTAATGTTCTGCTTTGTGGAACGTGTATTGATGACATTACCGCAAGCACAAGTGATTGTGGTTTCAACATAGTTTGGGTGAATATCCTTTTTCATGCTTATTCCTCCTTTTTAGTATATATGACATCATGAAAGCCCATCATTTCAGTTTAGACAGTAGTTCCATGCTATAATCAACTGTTTAATTATATCACACAATTTTAAAAAAGTCAATAGCAGAGGGGATAATTTTTTTAATTTTTATATATTTATACAATTGCAAAAAATTTATTCATTATCATCTATGCAATTTAAACAACCCTTTTGGTCATAACATTCAAGAAAATTATGTTTAACACCGTCAAGCTTATAAGAAACAAGTGTGTCAACATCAGCGGTGTGAATACTGTTAAAAATATTCTTGTCAACATTTGGATTTATTTTTTTAAGGTTTGCAATAAGCTGTTTGGTTTCCTGCCTTTTGGAAAAATGCACCTCATTTATATTTTGCTTTTCGATAGCTTCGGTAAACTTGCAGGCACATTGAATAAATTTTAAATTATTGTAGTTTCGCCAATTTATAATAGCGTCCTCGTGAATACAGTAAAGTGGGCGTATAAGTTCCATTCCCTCAAAATTCTTGCTGTGCAGTTTTGGCATCATAGCTTGAATTTGAGCCCCATAAAGCATACCCATAAGGGTGGTTTCAATAACATCATCAAAATGGTGACCAAGAGCAATTTTATTGCACCCTAAATTTTGAGCTTCTTTGTACAAATTGCCTCTTCTCATTCTTGCACAAAGATAACAAGGGTTGTTTTCGGTGCGATTTGCTACTCTGAAAACATTGGTTTCAAATATATGCAAAGGCAGGTTAAGCAGTTTGGAATTATATAATATCTGATTTAAATTTTCTTCATTATAGCCGGGATTCATACAGATATATTCCACTTTAAAAGGAATTTCTGTATATCGGTGTAACATTCGCATTAAAACGGCAAGTAGCCAAGAATCTTTTCCGCCCGAAACACAGACGGCTATTTTGTCGTTTGGTTTTATAAGTTCATATTTTTTAAGTGCCTCAACAAATGGGTTGCGTATGGTTTTAGCGTATGTTTTGTTGATTGAACGTTCCACAAGCTGGTAAAATTCAAGTGGTTTTCTTTTTTTAGGTTGACTTTGGGATTTTTCATTTTCGGACAAGATAAATTCGCTCCTTTTTATATATTACAGCTTTTTGATTTAAATTATAGGAAATATAATTCTCTGCGTTTATTATATCATATTATTGCTTTCTTGTCAATACTTACAAAACCGTTATATTTTATAAAAAAATTATTTTTATTCTGTCGGATACAATGAAAATATCAGGGGAAAATTGGCTTTTGCGGATTTTCCCATATCTGTATTGACTTTTTGTAATGGATATGTTACAATATTAATATAAATTAATATGTTAAGTTTCGGAGGCGGATATATTTTGTATGATATTCTTATTATAGGCGGAGGAGCGTCAGGACTTTGTTGCGGGGCGATGTTGCAGGGAAAATATAAAATTGGCATTGTGGAAAGAAATTTCAAGGTAGGCAAAAAACTTTTGCTTACTGGAAACGGAAAATGCAATCTTACCAACAAAAATCTTACACTTGATTTTTATCATGGCGATTTGAAATTGCTTGAAAAGAATTTTAAAAACAAAGATGGCATGGCTTTAATGGGAAAACTTGCCCTGCCGATTATTTTTGACCAGCAGGGTAGAGCCTATCCGCACAGCAAAACAAGTTCCTGCGTTTTGGACGCTCTTAGAATGGCACTGAAGAAAAATTCTGCCGAAGAAATTACAGATTGTTTGTGTGAGAGAATTTATAAAAAAGGGAATATTTTTGAAGTACATACAAGCAAGGGAATTTTAAAGTCCAAAGCGGTAGTTATGGCAACGGGTGGAAAAAGTTATCCTAAAACTGGTTCGGACGGCAAGGGTTTTGAGATTTTAAAAAGCATGGGGGTTAAGCTTACCGATAAATTTTATCCTTCACTTTGCCCACTAACAGTAAAGAACGATAAATTTCTTAAATCCCTTAAGGGATTAAGGGCGGGTGCGGAATGTACAGCGGTTTCGGGCGGAAAGGTTGTCGGCAGACAAATCGGCGAAGTGCAGTTTTCGGCGGTGGGAGAAAAACCATCGCTTTCGGGAATATGTATTTTTAATCTGTCAACCCTCTATCCCAAATATAATAATTTTAAAATAATTCTTGATTTTTGCCCCGATTTTAACCATCAAAAACTTGTTAAAACTTTGCTTAATATCAAGGGGGCAAGAAAAGATTTTCCCGCCGAGGAACTTTTAAGCGGACTGGTAAACAAACGTGTAGGGCAATATCTGCTTAAACGACTGGGTATTAACAATTGCAATTGCGAAAACATTTCTTACAATCAAATTGAGCAGATTGCAGAAATTTTAAAAAATTGTGATTTTGAGATTGACGGCACAGGCGATTTTGATATGGCACAGGTTACAGCAGGCGGAGTTTTGGCAGGTCAGCTGGACGAAAACTTGCAGGTCAAAAAAATAAGTGGTCTTTTTGTTTGCGGAGAGATAATAAATATCAACGGCGACTGCGGAGGATATAATCTTGAGTGGGCATGGAAAAGCGGTCAGCTTGTGGCTGACGGAGCCTTGAAATATCTTGAAAGTTTTAATGATAAGGAGAACAGATAAATGATTCGTGTTTCGGGAATAAAAGCCGATGTTGACTATAAAGAAAGTCAGCTTTTGAAAACTATTGCACACAAACTTAAAATAGATATAGCTATGATAAAAAGAACGGTGCTTTTTAAACGTTCGATTGACGCAAGAGCCGGCAGGGAGATTAAATTTAATATCACTGTCGATGTGGAACTTGCTGACCAAAACCGTGAAAAGAAAATACTATCAAAAAAATTTGCAGGCGTTTCGGCTGTTCCCGATATATCCTATAATCAGCCGATTTCACAAAATCCCGAAAAGCGTGTTGTGGTGGTGGGAACAGGTCCTGCGGGACTTTTTGTATCGTTGGTGCTTGCAAGGTCGGGTATAAAGCCGATTATTTTGGAGCGTGGCGAGCCGGTTGAACAGCGTATGAAAAGTATTGACAACCTGCTTGAAAGGTCTGTTTTAAACACCGAGAGCAATGTTGCATTTGGAGAGGGCGGAGCAGGCACTTTTTCGGACGGCAAACTCAACACAGGAACTAAAGACAAACGCAACAGATTTGTGCTTGAAGAATTTGTAAAGCATGGTTCGCCCGCTGAAATATTATGGCAGGGCAAACCACATATCGGTACGGATAAATTACGCAAAACTATTGTTAATATCCGAACAGAACTTGAAAATTTGGGTTGTGAAATTATTTTTAATGCAAGGTTTTGCGATTTTAATATTGATAATAATAAAATTTCTGAAATAATTTATGAGAAAGACAACAAAAAATATAACATAAAAACAGATTGTTTGGTGCTTGCACTTGGTCATTCGGCAAGGGATACTTTTGAGATGTTGCAGGAAAAAAATATTGAAATGCAGGCAAAACCTTTTGCGGTCGGGGTCAGAATAGAACACCCGCAAAGTTGGCTTAATGAACAGATGTTTCATGAATTTGCTGGCAATGCAAGGCTTGGTTCGGCGACCTATAAACTTGCGGTGCATACCTCCACAGGCAGGGGACTTTATAGTTTTTGTATGTGTCCCGGTGGCGAGGTCGTTCCTGCAATGACCGAAAATAATGGCATTGTGGTAAATGGCATGAGTTATTTTGCAAGGTCGGGCAAAAACTGCAATTCGGCACTGCTTGTTGGGGTTGCTCCGGAGGATATTGCAGGGGATAACCCTCTTAAGGGCATAGAATTCCAACGAAAAATAGAACAAAAGGCTTTTGAGGTAACCAAAAATTCTGGGAATTTTAATGCCCCCTATTGCACGGTTGGAGAATTTTTGAAAAGCATGGGCAAAAGTGCGAATAATAATTTTAAATTTGAAATTCAGCCGACCTATAAGCCGAATGTTTTTAAAGCAGATTTTAGAGAGATTTTTCCTGATTTTATCACAAACACCCTTGCGGAGGGTATTTTAATGATGGGGCAGAAGATAAAGGGATTTGACAGTGTTGATGCTTTAATGACCGCTCCCGAGAGTCGTTCTTCCAGTCCTGTAAGAATCTGCCGTGACGAGAGTTTTCAGTCGATAAGCCTTAGGGGTCTTTATCCTTGCGGAGAGGGAGCAGGCTATGCAGGAGGAATTGTTTCGGCAGCGGTAGACGGCATAAAAATTGCTGAAATGATTATAAGAGAGGAAATTTAATATGCGAAAGGTTGAACTATTTACTGACGGAGCTTGTTCTGGTAATCCCGGCAAGGGCGGTTATGGTGCTATTTTAAGATATATGGGTCATGAAAAAGAAATAAGTGGCGGAGAGAGGGACACAACAAACAACCGAATGGAAATGAAAGCACTTATTGAGGGGCTTAAAGCTTTGAAAGAACCTTGCGAAGTTGTCGTTTATAGCGATAGCAAATATCTTATTGATGCTATAACCCAAAAATGGGTTTATGGTTGGGAAAAAAGAAATTGGATTAAATCGGACGGAAATCCTGCTTTAAATTCTGATTTGTGGAAAGAAATATTAGAATTATTAAAAATACATAAATGTGAATTTGTATGGGTCAAGGGTCACAACGGACACCCCGAAAACGAAAGATGCGATAGACTTGCCGTTGAGGCAGCAGCTAAACAATAGAGATTTGTATTAATTGTTTGCCCCGCCATAGGCGGGGCAAACAAAGATATTTTTAGAAACATTAGAAATTGCTAAAGGCTTACGCCTTTTATGGTAAAAAAATATTATTAATTAAAAAGGAAAAGTGAATTGTTAATGAATAGTGAATTTAAGCATTTGCCAAAAAAGCAAAAAAGCAAAATAATAGCCTGCTCTATTGCCGTATGTGTTGTTGCGGGAGGGGGCTTTGGCAGTCTTTTGTATTATGATATAAAACTTGCTGGTGGCTGGCACACTATTGGCAATCATACTTATTTTATTGACAATAATGGAAAAAAGCTTACAGGTCTTGTAGCAATTGACAATTCACTTTATATTTTTGACCAAGACGGCAATATGCAGACGGGCTGGACGGAATTTGACGAAAATAATTATTATATCCGTGAGAACGGCACTATTGTGCGTGGGCGATATACAATTGACGGAGAGGAATATTACTTTGCCGAGGATACAGGAATTTTAAACCGTGGTAGTGTGGTTATTGCGGGACATGAATATTATTTTGATGACCACGGTTTTTATGATACGGGTCTTACCAAGAAAGATGATAAATTTTATTTTTATAATGAGGACGGTTCTAAAACCACCGGTTGGGCAAAGGTAAACGGTGTGCAATATTATTTTGACCCCAATAATAATGGGGCAATGGCAACAGGTTTTTTGGATATAGATAATAATACATATTATTTTGATTTAAACGGTGAAATGGCGGTCGGAGCAAGGCGAATAAACGGAGCAAGATATAATTTTGGCGAAAAAGGAGCAATGCTTAAAGGTTGGCAGAGAGTGGGCAAAAAATACAGCTATTTTGATGAGAAAGACGGCAAGCAGGCTATAGGATTTACCAAAATTGACGGGGACACCTACTATTTTGACGCAGAGGGGATTATGCTGTCGGGGTTTGCGGATATTAATGGAAAACATTATTATTTTGGCAGGGACGGCAAAATGGCGGTTGGCTTTTTGCAAACAAAAGATTGTACCTATTTGTTTATGGAAGACGGCTCGGCAGCAAAAGGTTTTACTCAATACAACAATAATACATATTATTTTGATGACCAATGTCATATGCTGACCGGTTGGCAGATAATCGGCAGAAGTGTTTATTATTTTGACCAAAACGGCATAATGGCTAAAGGCTGGAAGGAAATTGAGGGAAAGAAATATTTCTTTTTGGAAAACGGCAAACAGGAAAAAGGCTGGTCAAATCCCGAATTTTTAACCGACGAGGAAATAACAGACAATAAAAACTATGAGCAGGCTATGGCGGAAAAATTTGAGGGCAGTGAACAGGAAAACAGCTATGAATATTTTGAATATATAAACAAACCAGAAAAATATTACAAGCGTTGGTATTTTGACCCCGAAAACGGTCAGCTTTTGACCGGCTGGCAGGAGATTGACGGCAATAAATATTATTTTGATAAAGATACTGGCAAAAAGTATACTTACTGGCAAGAAATTGACGGCAAAACCTATTATTTCGGCAGATACGGCATAATGGCAAAGGGTAATATTACAATCGGAGGAAAAAGCTATATGTTTGATGAAAAGGGTGTTTTAAGTGATGGAATTTCAGTTGATGAAAACGGTATTTTCTATACAGACGAGAACGGCGGAATTTGCTTTGAAGATTGGAAATGGGTCGGCGATAGCCTTTATTACTTTGACCAAAACGGCTATGCTGTGGACGGTTTTCAAGAGATTGGCACAGCAAAATATTTCTTTAAAAATCATAAGGCGATTATGGGAATATTTGAGCAGGACGGCGAACTTTATTATCAAAATGAAAATGGTTTGCTTTGCAGTGGTTGGGCGGTTACCGATGAGGGAAAATATTATTATTTTGGCGGTGACGGCAGGGCAGTTTACGGCTGGGCGGATATTGACGGCAACCGTTTTTATTTTGACCAAGACAGAACCATGCAGGTTGGTTGGAAAGAGATTGACGGATTGTATTATTACTTTGACGGCGGAGCAATGCTAAGGGGTCTTGTAAATTTTGAAGGAACTTTATATAATTTTGGTCAAGAGGGATACACAAGAACAGGTATTGTAAATTGGGCAGGTAATCAGTACTATACAGTAAATGGCAAGGTTAAATATGGCTGGCAGAGGGTGGACGGAGCAAGACATTATTTTTATTCGGACGGAAGCATGGCTAAAAATACAACAATTGACGGCATAACTCTTGACCAAAACGGTTTTTAACCAAATTTGAAAGAATTGTGAAAATTTACAGAATAGACATTAAATATAGTAAACTTATTAACAATTGGCACTTGCAAAAACTATTAGAATATGTTATAATGAAATTATGATAGTATATATTTTTGTGTACTTTTAATATATTATTATTTGATAATGTTAAACAATTATAGCAATCACATTAATGCAAGTTTTAAAACAATTCTTATTGTATTGCTATGGTTAGTGTAAGGTAAAATAGGAGGAAAAATGAAATGAACAAGAAAATAGTAGCGTCTGTGCTGGCTGCTGCAATTGTTTTTGGCAATGCTCCCACAAGTGTGGCAGAGGTTGTTAAAGATACTGTTTCAAATGCTAAAGTTCAAGCTTTTGCTGAAGAAAACACAGACTTTGATGTAACTAAACTTAATTTGACAAAGAATATTTCGTTAAACTTTATGTATGATGTTAAATATGATAAAGATACTGACAAAATTCGCTGTGTTGTAAACGATGTACACGTTCTTGCTGACCCAACTAAATATGGTCCAAACAATGCAAGCCTTACCTTTGATGTTACAGAGGTAAAACAAGCTCTTAGAGATAGCTTGCTTGGCAATGTATATCCAGATGTTGATATGGATATTGTGGACGATTATCGTGGTGTTGGAGAGCATGATACATTTGCAGGAAAAGAAATTGAATATGTTCTTGGAAATGGTAGCGGTCTTATAGACAGTTTTTCAAATATTGCCAATGTTACCATAAAAGGTTTTGACGCAATTGGTAAATCCGCTTTTTCGGGCAGTGCTACTTCCAGTCACCTTCAGTGGATTGAATTTGATGAAAGGGTAAGAACAATTGAAAGCAGTGCTTTTTCAGGTTGTTCTATTCTTACAGGTACAGGACAGGTAAACCCTAATGCTATTCTTGACCTTACAAATGTTGAGGTTATTGATGACTCGGCTTTTTCTGGCTGTAAAACTATAAAGCAGGTTAAGCTTAACTTTGGTGGCAATGGCACAAAGGGACTTTTGCGTATTGGTAACAGTGCTTTTTCAAGCTGTTCTTCCATTATGGAAATGAACATTCCTAATACTATTAACAATTCTATTGCTGAGGACAACCTCAATGACCTTAAAGCCGCAGAGTATGGTTATAGCATTAAAGAAATTATTGAGCAGAAGATGCGTTCCAGCAAAAAGCCTCAACTTGGTAATAGTGCTTTTTCGGGTTGTACTTCCCTTTCAAGCGTAAATTTCCAACAACGTGGTAGTGACCAAGGCTATCAATTGTATATTGGTAGTGGCGTTTTCAATGGTTGCACAAGCCTTACCAAAATAACCGAGGGCAATGACGAAAGAAACAAATTACCATCTTATACTGCAACTGTTCAGTCAGGTGTTTTCACAGGTTGTAACTCTCTTGCAAGCTTTGCTATTGATTCAAACCTTGGTTGTGTTCCTGAAAACACTTTTTCAAACTGTAAACAGCTTAATACTGTGACATTTATTAATTACAATGGACAAATGGAGGTTATTGGTTCAAGTGCTTTTACCGGCTGTGAAGCTTTAAAAGATATTACACTTCCAGACTCTATAACCGGTATTGGCTCAAATAGTTTTAGCGGTTGTACATCACTTAACAAGATTAATCTTCCAAATAGTCTTTATCTTCTTGACGGTGGAGCTTTCTCAGGTTGTACCAACCTTGCAGGTGATTATACAATTCCAGATAGCTGTGTGCTTATTGGTGAATATGCTTTCCAAAATTGCAAATCTATTACAGGAATTAATTTTAACCTTGAAACAACTCAAATGAGCGGTACAGGTGAAGAATATAAAGGCATAGACGGCAAAATTTATGCAGATGATGGAATTTATAAGGGTGCTTTTAAGGGCTGTGTAAAGCTTAAATCGTTCACATTCCCTGATGCAATAATTACTATTCAGGAAGAGTTGTTTGACGGATGCACCGACCTTAAGAATGTAACCTATCCAAAAACAACCGATATGGCTATAAAATTCAAGAAAAATACATTTAGAAATTGTGCTTCGCTTAGGTCAATTCAGCCTTCGGATAAACCAGTTAAAGACGGTGTTTTACAAATTGGTTCTAATGTAAACACTATTGAAAATAGCGTTTTTGAGGGTTGCCAGTCCGCTGAATATGTTCAGTTCCTTTTGAAAGACGGCAAAAACGAAAGTGAATGTGCTGAAATTGGACAAGCTGCTTTCAAAAACTGTTCTCTCCTTGAGGGTTCAATGGTTGGCGATACCTCTGCAAATGGTATACTTAACATTCCAAGCAAAATTACTGTTATTAATTCGGAAGTTTTCGCTGGTTGTGAATCGCTTGAAAAGGTTCATGTTGACGGAAATATTACCGCACTTAACGACAGTGCATTTAAGGATTGCAAAAAAATGGAAGAATGTACATTCACATCTTCTGTTCCAACAATAGGAAGTGGTGTTTTCCAAGGTTGCGAAAGCCTGCTTCATATGCCATCTTTTATGAGTGGCAAAGATAACATTTCTATTTATGAAAATCCTAATGTTGATGAGATTAAATCCAGTAGCTTTAGCGGTTGTAAAGCACTTGCAGACATTGTTATTCCTGCAAACATTGTAAAACTCGGCTCGGGTGCATTTAGTAGATGTGAATCCGCAAAGAGTGTTAAAGTACTTGGTAACAGCAAGTTGCAAAGCATTAATTCTGGTGTATTTAATGGTTGCACTGCTCTTGAAACATTTACATTTGAGGGCGATAGCGTGCTTACTGCTATAAATTCAAATGCTTTTTCAAGTTGTGAAAACTTCCGCCAGTTTGTCTGCAAATCAGCTGATGCTTATAAGAGTGAATCCAATCAGGATAGGAAAAATACATTTTCCTATCTCCCCGACACCCTGCTTACAATAGAAACAGGTGCATTTAACAAAACCGCTATCAAGGGTGTTGTTTCTGGCAATTCGCTTACAGATTTAAAAATTTCTGCATTTAGTGGTTGTCCAGAACTTACATGGGCAGATTTTACAAGGTCTAAAAATCTTGGCGGAATTGGTGATGAGGCTTTTAACGGTTGCCAAAAACTTGAAACCGCAAGATTTGATGAAAATATTAAAACTATTGGTAAAAAGGCTTTTTATGATTGCAGAGCTTTAAGTTCGTTCAATTCAAATGCAGGAAGCCATATCTTTAATATCCCTAAGAATATTACACTTGTTGATGACCAGACATTTTATAATAATCTTCAGATGGAAACAATTAATATTCCTGCATCGGTTATCACACTTGCCAACAGTGCATTTAACATAAATTATGTTATTCCAGCAGAAGAAGAGGGCAAGTATCATCTGCTGAAAGCTATAAATATTGATAAGGATAACCAGTATTATTCTTCGGTTGATGGAATACTTTTCAACAAGGCACAGAACACTCTCATTAATTATCCTATGGCAAAGGAGGGCAAGGAATATACCGTTCCTGAAAGCGTTACGCTTATAGGTGAATATGCTTTTGCCTCTAATAAAAATATTGAAAAGGCTTCAATGCCAAACAAGCTTGAGGGAATGGGCAGATATTGCTTTAACAAGTGCGATAATCTTAAAGAGGTTTGGTTTAATAATCTTTCAACAACAGAAATTGGCGATTATGCAATAACCAATACCCGCACAGATAAGGAAGATGTTATAATTTACGGTATTAGTGGCTCATCTGCTGAAACCTATGCTAAAAAGACTTCAAAAGTTTCGTTTATTGATATTAACACAGGTGCAAACACACTTGCCATTAAGCAGGGAACAAAGGCAAGCTTTGCAAGAAACCAGAAAGATGTTAAGTTGGATATTATTGGTTATAATGTCAAGGGCGAGGAGGTTAAAGACTTTGAATATAGCTGGGTTTCTGGCGATTCGTCCAAGGTTACTGTTGACAAGGACGGCAACCTTACACTTAGAGCCGAAACAAAAGATACACCAGTTGTAATTACAGCCAAAACTCCTACAGGTGTTACTGCAACTATTGAAATTACTGTAACTTCTGAAAAATCTTCTGTTGCAGATTCTTCCTCAAGATTTGAAGATTCTTCAAGCGTAAATTCTTCAACTACAGATTCTTCTTCAAGATTTGAGGATTCTTCATATAATGATTCGTCTTCAAATTCTGAAGGCAAGTTTGAGGTGGGCGATGTTGACAGAAATGGAAAGGTCGACACTGCCGATGCACTTTTGGTGCTTAAAAAGGTTGTAGGGCTTGAAACTCTTGATGCTGAACAAACTGCCCTTGCTGATACTGATAAAAACGGTTCTGTTGATACAACCGATGCACTTAATATTCTTAAAAAGGTTGTAGGTCTTATATAAAAAAGAATAGTTTAAAAGTCAAAAATAGCCGTCACACTTTTAGTGTGGCGGTTTTTTTGAATACTATAAATTTAATTAATTATAGGTTTATTGCAGATAAAAAAATTGCCCTGTTGCTTAAAAGCAATAGGGCAATTTAAATTACTTAACGAGTTCCTTAACCTTAGCAGCCTTACCAACTCTGTTTCTGAGATAGTAGAGCTTAGCACGGCGAACCTTACCGCTTCTTACGATTTCAACCTTTTCAACAACAGGTGAATGAACAGGGAAAACTCTTTCGATGCCACAACCGTGAGCTACACGACGAACTGTGAAAGTTTCGCTTACGCCACCATGCTTCTTGGCAATAATAGTACCCTCAAAAATCTGAATTCTTGACTTTTCGCCTTCCTTGATTCTAACGTGAACCTTGACAGTGTCACCGATGTTAAGAACAGGGAGTTCCTTTTTCATGCTTGATTCTGCGATTAATTTTAAAGCGTCCACTTTAAATACCTCCTAAAAAAATTTACAGACATTCGTAAGCTTTAAATCTTTAAAACCAGAGGACTGTCCATTTGCGGTTTTTCCGCTCTCGTCTGGAAAACGTTAAACGTTGTCTTTAGACGGAAGAAAAAATAACGAACTAAGTGACAATGTCACTTACATTAATATTATACCAATTATCAAGCAATTTGTCAAGCGGTATTTCAAACAATATGCAATATATTATACAATAATTTTTTGCTATTTTATACAAAAATCATCTAAACAAAAGTTTTTTGGGCAAATAGTGCAATTTCGCTTGATATTATAAAAAGCAGAACTAAAAATAACGAAACAGAAAATTTTATATAAATTAAAATATATGCAAAAGCAAGCAAAAAAATAACTAAAAATATAATTTTTATAAATTTATAAATTTTTGAGTTTTCAAACAGCAAAGAGAGTATTTTTTCACCATCAAAATAGCCTATTGGAAGCAGATTAAATATGCCAAGAACAACGCTTGAGCCGACAAAATCATTTGCAAAGGCTAAATTTGGAGCGATTTTATATACTAAGATTGCTGAAATAAAATTAAATAACGCTCCTGCAAATAATATTATAAAATCTTTTGTCACAGAATTGATAAGAGGACTTTTTTTAAGAGCAATTCCGCCTGCATAGAAGGTTATTGCTCGTGGTGGACGCTCAAAAAACAGCATAAAAAAAAGATGTCCCGTTTCGTGAACAAGGCAGGCAAGCAGTACAGGAAAAAGCTGACTTTCGCAGTATCCTGCAAGAAACAGCATACCGAAAAAACCAGCAGTAAAGGATATTTTAAAATCATAGGTAGGCTGTATATTTTTTTTCATTAAATCACCTCGCTGCATTATATGATTTGTCCACCGTGTATATGCAGCTATATTATAAATTTTCCCTTGCCATCGGCAAGGGAAAACAAAAGTTTTTATTGAAATTTTTTATTCTTTGGGGGTTTTTTCAATCTTAAAAATAACCCTAAGAAGTCCTGATAGAATTTTTGGACTTTTTACAACTACAACCTTCATAGTTTGTCGCCTCCATAAATATAAATCGTTTAAGTTATAAAAATTTTTCGTTTGTTGCATTTAAATTTTGTTATAGTTATATTATATGGATTTATAGGTTTAAAGGTTACGTCGCAATCGGTCGATTTAGTTGATTTTTCGCTGGCGGATTACCAAAAGCAGTCCGTTTTCAAAGCTCAGATAGGCACGGTTGCATTTTATTTCATTTGATATGCCAAGAGGGAAATCCTGCGATAGATTTATATTAGAGCCACTATATTCAAAGCCAAGAAGATTTAAACCCGTAACGGCTGGCGAAAAGCTAAATATAGAAAAATATTCGTCATAATCAGATTTTTCAAAGCAATATTTTCCGCCTGCAAGCAAAGAAATTTCGCAATCCCTGCTTACAAGCTTTGCATTTGCACCATGTTCCAGTGCAAAAAGCAAGGCTTGAATATTTGCTATTGTGTGGTCTGTTCTTGCTCCAAGTCCGCCAAAAATAATAAGGTCGGTGTAGCCTTTTTCAATGCAATATTTTATTGCAAGCATACTGTCGGTGTCGTCCTTACGGCTGGGATAGCGTATTTTTTTGCAATTATTATAATTGTTATAATTGCTCGTTTTGGTTTCGGGGAAGGAATCAAAATCGCCTATTATAACATTTGGGGAAAATCCTGCATCGGTGCAAAGATTTATTCCTGCATCTGCACAAATTATAAAATCGGGCGGACTGTTTAAATTATCGGGCAGGCTTTTTTCCCCCGCACAGAAAATATATGCTGTCATGGCTTTTTATGCTCCCATTCTTTAAGTTGTTTTGCGTTTTCATACATTTGCACATAGCTTTCATGCCTTGTTTTTGGAATAATTCCATCATTTACTGCATCAATAACCGCACACCCTTTTTCTTTTGTATGACTGCAATCCGGAAATTTGCATTTGTCTACAAATGGAGCAAATTCACGGAAACACCCCGCCAATTCGTCTTTGAAGATTATATCATATCGGTTTGTGTCAAAAGAAGAAAATCCGGGGGTATCGGCGATATATCCACCATTTGAGGTTGGGAAAAGCTCCACATGACGGGTTGTGTGTTTTCCTCTGCCTAATTTTTTGCTTATCTCTGCCGTTTTAAGTTCAAGATTTGGATACATATTGTTGAGAAGTGTTGATTTTCCAACCCCTGTATTTCCCGTAAAGGCACAGAGCTTACCACTGAGATATTGTTTTATTTGGTCATAGCCCTGTTGTTTGTCAGCTATAAATGTTTTAATGCCCGAATTTTTATAGATTTCTGCAATTTCGGCAGGGTCGCAAAGGTCTGCTTTTGTAAATATAACAATAGGTTCAATCTTTTTATATTCTGCCACTGCAATAAATTTATCCAGAACAGGCAGATTTACCACTGGTTTTGCAGTGGAGGCAACAAAAGCTAAAATATCTAAATTGGCAAGTGGCGGTCGAATAATTTCACTTTTTCTTGGAAAAATTTCCTCAATTATTCCTTCGCCTTGAGCGGTTTCCGAAATTTCAACCAAATCTCCGCAACATGGACTTATGTTTTTCTTTCGGAAAATTCCTCTTGCACTACATTCAAAACAACAGGAGGCATCTTGTGCCTCAGTTTTTGTTTCAACTGTGTAGATGCCTCCTATTGCTTTAATTATTAATCCCTGCATTAATCTTCATTGCCAGCTTCGGCAGAATTATTGTTGCGGTTGTCTGCTGAAGGGTCTTCATATGCTGGAGTTGTTGTAGGGGGAGTGGTTGTTGGTGCTGTGGTTGTTTCGGGAGGAATATAAGGTTCTGGTTCGGGTTCTGGTTCTGGTTCGGTTTGCTTAGAAGGTGTTGTAGAAACAGGAGTAATTCCCAAGAATCCGGAGGTGTTAAGGCTGGTTTGATTTGCTGTTTTAGCCTTATAGTCAACATCATAGGACGCATATTGAACGCTGTCGCCACTTGTGTTGTTGGTAACAAAGATTGTAAGTGTGTCAGTGCCAGAGCCAGTAACATTGATAGAAATGTTTGAACCTGCTACAAGTTCTGCCTTGTCAATGTTCTGCGAAACAGTGATAGCACCGTTTGAATAAACATCAACCTTGTATGAACCCCATGCTCCATTAGGAACAGGCATATTAAACGACATTGTAACAGCTGCCGGACGACCTGTGGAAATGGTGACGATAACCTCCGACTGTTTGTCTACAAACTGTCCTGCTGCAATTGACTGGGTTACAACCTTGCCTGATTCCACTTCGTCCGTGTCAACCTCCTCAAACTTTGGTATAAGTTTGTTGGTTTCAAGTGCGGATTTTGCTTGGTTTTTGTCCATTCCGTCAAGGTTTGGAACCTTAACCGTTTTGGATTCTTCGCCCTTGCTTACATAGATTGTAACCTCTCCGCCGTCTGCCCATTCTTTTCCTGCTTCAGGATAGGTTTTTATAACATATCCTTCAAGAATATCATCGCTGTAAACATTAATTTTTCCGACCGTAAAGCCGTATTTTTGAAGTTCGCTGGTTGCGACCGATTCGGTCATTTTGGTAACGTCCGGAATAGCGGTTGTTTTAGGACCTTTACTTACTTTTAATCTAACAGTATAACCCGACTTTACGTTTTTTCCAACTGCGTCCTCCTGCTGGAAGATAACTCCCGCTTCGTATTCCGAATTATTTTCTTCGGTAACATCAAATATAAGCAGATTTTTGTAGTTGTTTTCAACATCTGTAATGCTTTGTCCAACAAAATTATCAATTGTGATAACCTTGGAGGAAGAACCAATATTCATGGATTTGATAAGCGAGAAACCTATAATAACCACCGCAACCACAACAACCGCCGCCGTAGTTGCAAGCATTATCGGAATAAGATAGGAACGCTTTTCTTCAACCTCTTCTTCTTCCTCATCATAATCTTCATCATTATAATCATTGCCATCGTCATAAGGTTGTTGTTCATCATAACCATTATTATTATAATCGTCCTGATTATTATTGCTGTCGAGAGGATTAAAAGTTTCCTGTGGCATAAAGTTTGTATTTACTGTGTCCATTCGTTTGGTTGCGTCATTGTCCGAAACATCATTATCTTCTGAGTTTTCTTTATCATTATATCCAAAATAGGTGTCGGGATTGAGCTTTACAATATCCAAATCCTTAAGCATTTCTGCAGCGTTTTGATATCTGTCTTCAGGATTTTTCTCCATTGCGTGTTCAACAACCTCCGCAAGCGAATTTGGAACATTAGGCTCAATATCACAGATATATGTAGCCTGTTCCTGCATATGCTTAAGTGCTATTGCAACCGTTCCTTCGCCATCAAAAGGCTTTTGACCTGTCAGCATTTCATAAAGAACTACACCTGCCGAATAAATATCGCTTCGTTCGTCGGTCATATCGCCTCTTGCCTGTTCGGGCGAGATATAGTGGATAGAGCCGATGGTTTTGTCAGAAGCAGTTTTGCCGTCAACTTTGGAAAATCTTGCAATGCCGAAATCCATGACCTTTATTGTGCCGTCAGTAACCAGCATAATATTTTGGGGTTTAATATCACGGTGAACAATTCCCTTGTCGTGTGCGTGTTGGAGAGCCTTAAGCACCTGAGAGATAAACAGTATTGAATTTTTCCAGTCAATTTTTGATTGGGCTTCAATAAAATCCTTAAGGGTAAGACCATCGATATATTCCATAACAATATATTTTAAGCTGTCATCAGAAAGTTCAACATCAAAAATCTTAACGATATTCGGGTGGGAGAGAATTGAAACGGCTTTACATTCGTTTCTGAAACGGCGTAAAAAATCCGTGTCTGCGGAAAACTCCTCCTTTAAAACTTTAACAGCGACAACCTTGTTTTCAAGGGTATCGGTTGCTTTGTAAACGTTAGCCATTCCGCCTTCGCCGATAAGTTCGGTCAGTTCATAGCGGTTGCCCAAACGTTTTCCAAGATTTGAATCCATAAATTCTTTCAATCCTTTCATTTGTTTTTATATTTTTATAATTGTTTCAATCCGCCTGTTACATAGAAAAAATAGGTTGTTGTAAAGGGAGGAATTGTTTTTTTTATATAAGAGCAAGTGCTGCGGTGACATTATCCTTTCCGCCGTTTTCGATTGCTCGTTTTATAAGACTGTCAGCTGCGGTTTGCAAATTTTCCTTGTTTTGATTTATAATATCAAGAATTTCCATGTCCGAACACACTCCGGTAAGTCCGTCCGAACAAAGTAGGATAATGCTTCCTTTGGTTAGTTCTTCCTCAAAATAATCAACATCAATTTCGGGTTCAACTCCGATTGCTTTGGTGATATAGTTTCCAAGTTCCTTGTATGATTTGTCTTCTCTGGAAATTTCACCATTTTGAAGAAGCTGTTCAACATAGGTGTGGTCGTGGGTTATCTGAGAAATTGTATAGCCGTCCTCGTCAATAATATAGGCTCTTGAGTCGCCCACGTTTACTATATGTGCTATATGCTCCTGAACCAATACTGCAACGCAGGTTGTTCCCATTCCCTTATAGCCATCTTCGGTAACACTTTTGCTATGCACAAGAGTGTTGGAGGAGGTGACGGCAAGGGTGAGCAGGTTTTTTATGGCAATTGTTCCAAGTTCGGGGGAAAAGTTGTTTACCACCCTTGAGGTGACCTCATCGGCGGTTAAGGCAGAAGCAATTTCGCCTGCGTTTTCTCCGCCCATTCCGTCACATACAATTAAAAATGCGTGTTTGTCGTCAAGTGTTTTTATTCTGTAGCTGTCTTGATTTTGTTCTCGTGTTCCTATATCCGTTGCTGCTGATGTGTTCAATAAAATCACCGACCCTTTCTTGTCTTTATATTTCATACTCTCGCCTGAGCTGTCCGCAAGCGGCATCTATATCCGCCCCGAGCGTCCGTCTTACGGTAGCGTTAAGTCCGTGCTTTTTTGCAGTTTCACAGAATTTGCAGGCGTGTTCTCTTGTCGATTTAAAGTTTCTTTCTTTGATGCTGTTGATAGGTATTATGTTTATATGATGAACCATACCACCGAGTAATTTTTTAAGACGCATTATATCTTCAATGCTGTCGTTTACCCCGTCGATAAGTGAGTATTCAAAAGATATACGTCGTTTTGTTGTTTCAAAATAATCCTTACAGGCACTTATAAGTTCTTCTATATTATATTTGTTGTTCACCGGCATTATTTCACTTCGGTTTTTATTGGTTGTTGCGTGTAGTGAAATAGATAATGTAATTCCAAGTTTAAGTTGTTCTAATTTTTTTATATTGGGAACGACCCCACAGGTGGAAACTGAAATGTGACGCTGGCTTATATTATGTCCGTTTTGGTCGCTAATAAGTTCTAAAAATTTAACCACATTATCAAAGTTGTCCAGCGGTTCGCCAATTCCCATAAGTACAATGCTTCCAACCTTTTTTCCGCTTTCTTTTTCCGCCATATAAATTTGCGAGAGAATTTCTCCAGCGGTCAGGTTGCGTTTAAAACCTGCTATTGTTGATGCACAAAACCTGCAACCCATTTTGCATCCAACCTGTGTGGAAACACAAATGCTGTTTGCATGGTTATATTCCATAAGAACCGTTTCAACATGGTTGCCATCGTTCAGTTCATAAAGATATTTTATTGTGTTGTCCTGCCGGCTTTGCAGTTTTTTCACAGCCTTTACTGAGTTTATGCAGAAATGCTCTTTTAAGATTGCAATAAGACTTTTGGAAATATCGGTCATCTGTTCAAAATCGTTTACGTTTTTTATATGCAACCATGAATAAATCTGTTTTGCACGGAATTTTTGCTGTCCTAAATTTGTCAGCTCTTGCTGAAGCTGTTTTAAATTAAGGCTTAAGATATCTGTTTTTTCCATGTTATCACCTTATTCTTGTAAGCTTTGCAATGAAAAATCCGTCCGAGCCGAAATCAGTCGGAAAGATTGTAACCTTTGAGGGATTTCCCTCAAAAAATTCAATCGGAGCGGGGGCAAAATTATCATTGTTCTGCAAAAATGTTTCTATTACCTTTTCATTTTCCGCTTTGGATAAGGTGCAGGTAGAATATACAAGTATACCGCCTATTTTTAAATATTTACTGCATGAAGAAAGTATGTCATACTGAATTTGTGGCAGTCTTGCAAAATCTTCCAAAGATTTATACTTAATTTCGGGCTTTCTTCGGATAACGCCAAGCCCCGAACAGGGAACATCGCAAAGTATTCTGTCTGCCCCAAAAAATCTTTCGTTATATTCCTTTGCATCGTTCTGCATACATTTTACATTGCCAAGTCCCAGTCTTGACACGCCATTTTTTATAAGATTAACCCTTTTCTGGTGTAGGTCGCAGGAAAGAATTTCGCTTTTGCAATTGCAAAGCTCTGCAAGGGTAAATGTTTTTCCTCCTGGGGCGGCACACATATCAAGAATTTTTTGATTTTCGCCAACCTCAAGGGCAAGGCAGGCAAGCATACAAGAAATATCCTGAACATGAAAAAGTCCGTCAGCAAAGGCCTGTGTGTTGTCGGCACTGGAAGAAATCAGTTTTAGCACAC
Organism: uncultured Clostridia bacterium; assembly: GCA_947631445.1. GTDB lineage: Bacteria > Bacillota > Clostridia > Oscillospirales > Ruminococcaceae > CANRLN01. The sequence continues at coordinate 48,872 of CANRLN010000003.1, read as the reverse complement.
CGCCAAGTTTCGGAAATCGGTTTGATAAATCTTCACATTCAATTCCCTCTTGTGCAAGACGTTCAATAACAGTTTGGGCAGTTGCTTTTAAATTATTCACCTTAAGGGTAACCGGCGGTTTTTTAAGGCTGTCTTTTAAAACATTTATTGCCATTTGTTTGGAATATTCTTTCGACCATTTTTCAATAAGCCATGTGGGAGCGGAATATAGTGCATATTCAGGAATTTCACCCTTTTTGTTTGGCAGTAGTTTTTTTTCGTCACGGATAAACTGGCGAAGAACAGCGTTTACAAAGCCTGTTGCCTTTTCAAATTTGGTGGCTTTAAGCAGTTTAACGCATTCGTCCACCGCCGCAAAATCCGAAACTCCGCCCATAAACATAAGTTGATATATTCCCATTCTAAGGGCTGTTTTTACCTCAACGGAGGTTTGCCCCAAACCTTGGGTGCAGTAGTGTGAAATTATATAGTCAAGTGTGATTTTTCTTTCCAAAACCCCATAAAAAAGCGATGTTGCAAAAGCTTTATCCCTTGGTTCAAGCTGTGATTTTTCAAGACCTTTGTCCAGCAGTATGTTTGAATATGAACCTTGCTTATCCATCTTTACAAGAGTTTTGAAAACTAATTGTCTGGCAGTCATATTTATCCTTTCTGATTAATTTTATATATACTAAAATATCTTTCTAAATATCTTTTAAAATATCCCCTTTGGAGATTGAATGACCTCTTAAAAAGTCGTTTGTGGCAAGGCGTTTTGAACCCTCAAGCTGAATTTCTGTAAATTCAATTTCACCCTCACCGCAGGCTACTATAAATTTTTTGTCATCTACAATTTCGCCCGCTTTATAATTATTGCAATTATTATTTACTACTTTTGAATGATATATTTTAAGACGTTTGCCATTTAAAAAGGTCAATGCACAAGGCGAATCCGAAAGCCCGCAAATCAATCTGTGAACCTGCTGGGCAGATTGATTAAAATCAATCTTTGCCATATCCTTTGTTATCATCTGTGCAAAAGTGACCTTGTTTTCGTCCTGTGGAATGGGTGTAATTTCGCCTTTTTCAAGTTTTTGAAGTGTTTGTACAAGCAAATCCGCCCCCATAACAGCAAGGCGGTCGAAAAGTTCCGCAGATGTTTCGTTTTCGCCTATTTCTGTTTCGGATACAAGCAGAATATCGCCTGCGTCCATCTGCTCGCCCATAAGCATGGTTGTAACGCCCGTTTTCTTTTTGCCGTCCAGTACCGCTCTTTGAATTGGAGCAGCTCCACGGTATTCCGGAAGAATTGAGCCATGAACATTAACACAGCCATATTTGGGAAGTTCAAGAACCTCTTTTGGAAGAAGTTTTCCATAAGCGGCAACCACAATACAATCTGGGTTTAATTCTTGTAAAATTGGCAGATATTCATCAATCTGTTTTTTAAGGCTCTGTGGCTGGTAAACTGGTGTATCATGTTGGGTCGCAAGTTTTTTCACGGGGGTTGGCATAAATTTGTTTCCACGTCCTCGTGGCTTGTCGGTTTGTGTAAATACAGCTGATACCTCATGTTCGGGGCTGTCGTAAAGCTTTTGCAGGGTGGTAACGGCAAAGTCGGGAGTTCCCATAAAAACTATTTTCATAAGTTTATCCTTTCTTTGGTTTATTTTAATTATTAATTATCTTCAACCTGAACATATTCTTCAACAACTTCAGTAAAGAGATGTCCTTCAAGGTGGGCAAGTTCGTGGCAGACGCATTGTGCAAAAAGTTCTTCAGCCTGCATTTCGTACCATTCGCCTTTACGGTTCTGTGCCTTGAATTTAACCTTCATGGGTCTTGTTACCATTCCCCATTTGTTTGGGCAGGAAAGACAGCCTTCAACAACACGCTGTTTTTCATCACTTTCCCATGTGATTTCGGGATTAATAAGTTCGTAAACCTTGTCATCAATAATAATTACAACAGCTCTTTTAAGCTGTGCCACCTGTGGAGCGGCAAGTCCTTAAGGGTTTCAATCATATCGTCAAGCAAGGTTGCAAGACGACTGTCAAACTTTTCAACCTTTTTGCAGGGGGTGTTCAGTATATCGTCACCCTCGATTACAATTTTTCTAAGTGCCATTTTTGGTTCTCCTTTACTTTTATAATTATATAATTTATTCGCTATTTATGCTGATATTTATTGAGCATTTGCTAAATTCTTTTTGCTTTGAGGCAGTTGTAACAAGCTCCCTCAGCATATTTCTTACAATATCATTATTCTTGGTTTTAAGAATTATTCTATGCCTATATTTTCGGTTTAGCCTTGGCGGATTACATTCGCACGGTCCTAAAGCCCTTAAGGGAACTTTAAATTCATGTGTTCGGATATAATCACCGATAAGTTTTGCAAAGGTTTTGCCTGCTGTTATAACCTGACTTTCCATCGGAGAAGAAAAAACAATCTCAACTATATCACAAAACGGCGGGTATATAAGCATTTTTCTTGTTTCAATTTCCTGCTCGTAAAATTCATTGTAATTTTGGTCGGCGGCAATTTCGATAACATAGTTGTCGGGGGAAAAGGTCTGTATAAATGCTACTGCCTCTTTGTCGGCTCTTCCGCCTCTGCCTATAACCTGTGTCAGCAAAGAAAAGGTGCGTTCATAGCTTTTAAAATCACCCATATAAAGTGTTTTGTCAATACTTACCACTCCAACGCAGGTGACATTTGGAAAATCAAGTCCCTTTGCAATCATTTGAGTTCCCAGCATTATATCATATTCTTTGTTGGCAAAAGCCTTGAAATTTTTTTCATAAGAAAGTCTTGAGGTTACCGTATCGGCGTCCATTCTCAGTAGCCTTGCGGTTGGCAGGAGTTTACTCAGTGCCTTTTCGACCTTCTGCGTTCCGATACCGCTTGTAAAAAGGCTTGCCTTGCCACATTCCGGACATCTTGAGTTGTTACTTTGGCTATATCCGCAATAGTGACACATAAGGCGATTGTTTTTAACATGAAATGTAAGCGGAAGTGAGCAGTTGGGACATTCCACAGGTTTTTTGCAGTTTTTGCAACTTATATAGGTATGAAAACCACGGCGGTTTAAAAGCAGTATAGACTGCTGACCATTTTCAAGATTATATTTTAATCTTTCAACAAGTGGCATGGAAAAAAGCTTGCTCTCATCAGTTTCAACATCATTCATATCTATTATTTCGGTTTGGGGCAGGTTGTTTTGAGAATAACGCTCCGGAAGTTCAAAAAGCTTGTATCTGCCGTTTTGTGCATAGTAGTAGCTTTCGATTGAGGGGGTCGCACTTGCCATAAGTAGTGGGCAGGAATGAAAACCGCATCTTTTTATTGCCACGTCCCTTGCGTCATATTTGGGAGCGGTTTGGGATTTATAAGAGCTTTCGCCCTCCTCGTCAATAATTATAATGCCGATGTTTTCAAGCGGTGCAAAAACAGCACTTCTTGTGCCGATAACCAATTTTGCCTGCCCACGTTTAATGCGTTTATATTCGTCCAGCCTTTGCCCGCAGGAGAGAGCCGAATGAACAACCGCTATATTTTCTCCAAAAATTTTGGAAAATCTTTCGATTGTCTGCGGGGTAAGCGAAATTTCAGGAATAAGCAACAATGCCGTTTTGTTATTTTTTAAAACAAAATCTATAAGTTTTATAAACACAGCAGTTTTTCCACTTCCTGTCACTCCGTGGAGCAATGCTCCGCAAGGTCTGCTCTGTTTTATAAGTTCTTGTATTCCCTCAAACACTTCCTGTTGGCTATCATTTAAAATAATATCGCTTGCACTTATACACTTTTGCGACATTTCCACACGTCTTAAGTTTTCGGTTTGGGTTGCCGTCAAGATTCCGTTGTCTATCATTCGTTTTATTATGGTAAGAGTAACCCCTGTCATATAGCAGATTTCGTTGATTTCGGCAGACTCCAGTTCTTCAAGCAGGTTTTCAACAAGTTGTTGTTTTTCGGTAAGTCTTTTTTCATATTCGCCGTTTAAATAGCTTTCAGAAAGGCAAACAAGGGTACAACTACTGTCGGCGGTATGCCTTTTTATGCTGTCCCATGTTTCAACCGCTCCTTTTTCGATAAGCGAAGAAAGAATTTTTTTTTCGCTCGGCGAGGTCATTTGTGCAAAAAACTTTGTAACATCTCCCGTTCTGGGAAGTTTTAAAGCCTGTCCAACAACCTCTTTTTCTCTGTCGGTAAGCTTTTCTTCTTCAATAGTCGAGCCAAGCATATAATTTTTTTGCAGAACGGGGGCAAGCCCCGGAGGCAACATAGCTTTAAAAGCAGTGTAAAAAGTACAAATTGTGGTATCAGCTATCCAATGTGCAAGTTCCCAAAGTTCTTTATTAACAAGTCTTTTTTCGTCAAAAAAACTTAATATGCTTTTTATGTTTATGCTGTTTTTAATCTGGTCGGCGGGGATTATATTTTCAACAACCCCAACCGAAGTTTTGTTACCTCTGCCAAATGGCACTATAACCCGCTTGCCAATCTGCTCTCTGCATAGGTTTTCGTCTGTGCTGTCAAAGCCTATTGGGAAAGTATAGCTAAAGGGCATATCAAAGCTTATTATAGTATTGTTTACAAAAACCTGAGCAAGAAAATTCATGTTTATTTAAGTCTTGGGTCTTCAACAAGGCGGTATTCGTTGTTGAAAATTTCCTCAACGGCGGTTTTAACCGGTTTTTCGTCAAGAATTATCTTTTTTTCATAAGCCTCGTCGGTGATTTCTCTTGCACGTTTTGCAACGGCAATAACAAGGGAATAATAACTTTCATTGTTCTTTAAAATTTGGTTGGCTGATGGTCTAAGCATTTTCAAGCACTCCTTTAATCATTTGTTTAATATTTTCATTTTTAGGTGAGAATTTACTGTTTTCTTTTGCATTTCCGGATTTTACATATTCAATAATGCTTTTAAAATCGGCAATTGCGGGGTCGAGGTCGTCATTCATTATAACAAAGTCATAATCAACGCTTGCTTCAATTTCCTTTGCGGCAGCGTCCACACGTTTCTGAATAACCTCTTGTTTTTCCGTGCCACGTTTGTTAAGACGGCGTTTAAGTTCGCCAACTGACGGTGGAAGAATAAAAATTAAATTTGCAAAGTCGCAGCTTTTTTTAACCTGAAAAGCACCTTGCGGTTCAATTTCAAGTATAACATCAATTCCCTGCGAAAGTTTTTCAACAACAGGGGCTTTGGGTGTACCGTAAAAATTATCTGAATATTGTGCATATTCAAGAAAACCGTCATCGCTGATAAGGTCTTTAAAGGTTTCTTTGGTTATAAAGTGGTAGTGAACCCCGTCTTTTTCGCCCTCACGAGGGGAACGGGTGGTGCAGGATACGGAATAGTAAGCGTTGTTTTCTTTAAATACTTCACCAAGTATTGTACCTTTTCCGCAGCCGCTTGGGGCAGAAACCACAAATAAACTTCCTTTTTTCAAAATATCACTCCTGTTCTTCTTCTGTTATATCTTCGTCCGAAAAACGCTGACCTATTGTAGCAGGCTTTAAAGCCGAAAGAATAACATGGTCGGAGTCCATAATAACCACCGATTTGGTTTTTCTTCCATAGCTTGCATCAATAAGCATACCGTTTTCCTTTGCCTGATTTACGACCCTTTTTATTGGTGCGGAATCTGGGCTAACCACAGCAATAAGCTTGTGGGAGCTGACAAAATTTCCGAACCCTATATTAATCATCTGCATAATATTATTCTATATCTATTCTATGTTCTGGATTTGTTCACGGATTTTTTCAATCTCGGATTTTAATTCCACAACCGTTTTGGTAACCTCTAAATCCTGCGACTTGCTTCCAATTGTGTTGACCTCACGGTTACATTCCTGCACAATAAAATCAAGCTTTCTGCCGATTGCCTCACCACAACCAATAAGTTCTCTAATCTGGCTAATATGGCTTCCAAGGCGTACGGTTTCTTCGTCAACAGCGACCTTGTCGGCAAATATGGCAACCTCAGTAAGTATTCTTGTTTGGTCAATATTTTTATCCTCAAGGGTTTCATTAATTCGCTTTAAAAGTCGTTGTTTGTAGTTTTCAAGAATTTCAGGTTGTTTCTGTTCTACAACCTTTGTAAGCTTTTCTACATTTTCAAGTTTTACAAGCAAATCTTCGCCAAGACGCTTTCCTTCGTTTTCTCTTGTTTTTACAAAATCGTCAAGGGCGGTTTGGGCGGTCTGCAAAACCTGTGAGATAATTTCCTCTTGATTTTCCTCCAGTTTTTCAACCGTGAAAATATCCGGAAGTGTAATAAGGTCGCTACTGTTGGTATAGTTGATAAGATGCAGTTCGTGGCAGGTTTCCTTTATTGCGTCCACATAGCTTTTTGCAAGCTGTTTGTTAATGCTTACATTGGCTTTTACACCCTCGTGATTGATAATGCTAACATTAACCTCCACCTTGCCCCTGCAAACTTTAGTGCTGATAAGGCTTTTAAGGGGTTCTTCAAGATAGCCCATTGTGCGTGGCATACGAGTGTTAAATTCATAGTAGCGGTGGTTTACCGACTTTATCTCAACAAGAATATCACGCTGAGAAAAGCTCTGTTTAAACCTGCCGTAACCGGTCATACTTTTAATCATTGTTAAATTCACACCTTTAAATTTCAAATAGCTGTTATATTATAGCAATGCAAAAGTAGCATTGTTATAACGACAGTCTTTATATACATATATATAATAGCACGTTTCAATAATAATTTCAAGTCTTTTTCATAGTTTTTTTACTTTGAATTAATAAAATATTTACAAATAAATTTTATTGTTTACAAATCCACATAAAAATGTATTTTGTAGCTTAAAAAGGCAAATTTTTTTTATTATGTTTAGTTATAAAATTTTTAAAAAATATGTATTTGTATAAAATACACAAATTTATCAACAAAAATAGTGTTAATATTACTATTGTAAATAAAATTAATATGTGCTATAATGTATATATACTAAATAGGTTCACAAGAATTTTGAGGAAAATGTGTTAAAGTTCTGTAAACCGTGGTATAATAAAGATATATATATAATTTTTTTGACAGTAAGGAGAATTTACTATGTGGGCATATGAAAGTGTATTTTATCAGATTTATCCGTTAGGTTTTTGCGATGCACCCTTTGAAAACGATGGTGTTCTTAAGCACAGAATAACAAAAGTTCTCGATTGGGTGGAACACATAAAGTCGTTGAATTGCAATGCGGTTTATTTTTCGCCAATTTTTGAGTCGGACACACACGGCTATAACACCCGTGATTATTCAAAGATTGATGTTCGCCTTGGAACAAATGAGGATTTTAAGCAGGTTTGCGACAAGCTTCATGAAAATAATATAAAAGTTGTTTTGGACGGCGTGTTCAATCATGTTGGACGTGGCTTTTATCAGTTTCAGGACGTTCTTAAAAATCGTGAAAACAGCCGATATAAAGACTGGTTCTTTATTAATTTTGGCGGAAATTCAAACTATAATGATGGTCTTTGGTATGAGGGCTGGGAAGGAAATTATGATTTGGTCAAGCTTAATCTTCGCAACCCTGAGGTTGTAAATCATATTTTAAATTCTGTTGAAGGTTGGATTAAAGAGTTTGATATTGACGGCTTACGCCTTGATGTGGCATACTGCCTTGATAAAGATTTTCTAAAACAACTTAGAAGCTTTTGCGACAGCAAAAAAGAAGATTTTGTGCTTATCGGCGAACTGCTCCACGGAGATTACTCCCAGTGGGTAAATTCCGAAATGCTCCATAGTGCAACCAATTATGAGTGCTATAAGGGACTTCATTCAAGCTTTAACAGCATGAATATGTTTGAAATTTGTCATAGCCTTAAAAATAGGTTTGGCAATGAAAGCTGGTGTCCTTACAGAGGAATGCACCTGTTCAATTTTGTGGATAATCATGATGTTTCAAGAATTGCAAGTATTCTGGAAAATCCTAAGCATTTGCCACTCGTTTACGCTCTTATGATGGGTATGCCGGGTATTCCATGTGTTTATTATGGTTCGGAATGGGGAGCAACAGCATCAAAATCCGAGGGTGACCCTGCACTTCGTGCAAGCTTTGATGAACCGATTGAAAATGAGCTTTCCGAATGGGTTTCCAAGCTTGCTAAGGCACATTCTGAAAGTCCTGCTCTTTGCTATGGTTCAATTGCCGTGCCGGTGCTTACCAACAAACAGTGCATTATTGAGCGTACCTGCGACACACAACGTGTTCTTGTGGCAATAAATGCTGATGACCAACCCTATACTGCACATTTTGATGCAAAGTGTGGCAGGGCGGTTGATTTGATTACAGGAAAAGAGCATGATTTTGGCGGAGGAAGGTGTAGCCGTTTTTTTCTTGGAAACAGTTTGTCAAACAATATCTGATAATATATAATTATAGAAAATAATTGAATAAAAATTAGAACTTTAAAGAAAAATTTTTATTTGATTTTAGCTATAAAAAATATATATGGAAGGTGTGACTATTTATGGCAAATCGTATAAGAAGAGTTAGTTCACAGAGAGAATTTGAACAAGTTATTGATGATATGTTGACAGCTGGCTATAAGTTGGAAAGCAGGGGGGAAAACAATGCACGTCTTGTGAGATATAAAAAGAAAAACCATTCAACTGTTGCTTTGTGGACTGTTTGGTGGACTTTTGGAATTGGTAACCTTATTTATGCTTTGTTGCCTGCTAAGGTTGAAGATGATGTTCTTGTCAAATTTGCAGATGTTGAATAATTAAGATTATTAAAAATATTATAAAAAAATATTTTTGTTTAAATAAAATTAATTATTGTTGAGAATAAAGCTTGCAAGATAAAGCGACCCAAAAATTATTGTTGGTTGGTTTTCGGCAAGCTTTTTTATTTTGTCTATATCTGCCTTGCCAAAAGCTATGCCATTTTCTGTTTGGTTGGCAAGTTCTTTGCTGTCAATACAGTTTGGTGCAAAGCCGTCTACAAAATAAATTTTATCAAAGCAATCTGCTATAATATCCAAAGATTTTTTATAATCTTTATCTTTTAACATTCCAACAACCGCTATTATGTTATCTAATTTTAAATTTAAAATAGTGTTTTTAAGAGCGGTTATCCCGTCCGAATTGTGCGAACCGTCCAGCATTAAAATTGGATTTTCTCTAAGTATTTGTTGCCTTGCAGGCATAAAGGCTTTTGAAAGACTGTCTATTATATTTTCTTGTGAAACACCTAAATATTTCATAGCCTCAATAACTGTAAGAGCATTAATTATCATATGTTCTCCAAAAAGCTTAAGAGTATAGGCTGTATTTTTATATTCAAAGTTTTGCAGGTCGTTTATTTTTAATTTTGAAACATCTGGAATTACTACATTAGCATTTATATTATCAGCATAATTTTTGATTGTATTATAAACGCAAGCTTGATTTTTAGCGTTTACAAAACAGGTTGTTCCCTGCTTTATAATTCCCGCCTTTTGCAGGGCGATTTTTTCAAAGGTATCTCCTAAAATAGCGGTGTGGTCATAACCAATAGACATTATAAGTTCGCAAAGAGGATTTTGTATAACATTGGTGCAGTCGAGCAGTCCGCCAAGACCCGTTTCAAGCACTATAACATCTGTTTTTTGCGATTTATAGAAAAGCAGAGCAATTGCAAAGGTAAGTTCAAACTGTGAGCAGTTTTTAAATTCGGGGTAGGCATCAATGGCAGTTTTCAGGGTTTGGGTAAACCTTATAAGTTCGTTCTTTGGAATAAAGTCCTCTCCAAACGCCGTGTTTTTGTTTCCGAGTCTTATTCTGTCACGAAATTCTATTATATAAGGCGAGGTAAAAAGTCCCACGGTTTTCCCCCCTGATTTTAAAATTTCATAGCACATAGCACCTGCCGAACCTTTGCCATTTGTTCCTGCAATATGTATAAATTCAAGGTCGTTTTGTGGATTGCCAAGTAGGTTAAGCAAGGCAGAAATTCGGTCAAGATTTTTCACGGGTTTTCCCGATTTTGTAAAAGAATTGATATAATCAATTGCTTGTGTATAGTCGTTCATGGTTTTCTCCTTTTAAAATTATATTTTTAGAATCAATAAATATATTATAACATAGTTTTAAGAGGATTGCAATAGTATAATAATTTAAAAAGTGGATAAAAGCTTTGTTTATATTATTTTGTATTTTTTAATATTTATAGTGTTTCCCTGCCTACGGCAAGGAAACATTTAAGATTTTTTTAAGTAACTTTATAAAAATAATTTTTTAACAAAACAAATTGACCATTCCTATTGTACAAGATTATGTTAGGATAAACTATATTTTGTGAATACTTATATAATTTTTAACTTAAATCTTAAAAATATATACAAATTTACAAAAAATTAATTATTTTAAATTAAAATAAAATAAACGGCTTTTTAAGGCTATTTAGGTATATATTTCTAAATTTAAAGAATTTTGCATTGATAAAAAACATTTGCATTTAGTTTTTATATACAGATTTTTTGAAAATATACTTGATTTTTTTATGAATATATGTTATAATATAGACACGGTGTAAGTAGAAAATAATAACACATTTTTATGCCGGAAATTAACATCTAAATTTGGAGGGATTAAACATGAAGATTACAAATATTAAGCTTAAACGTATTGTCAGCAATACAAGACTTGTTGCGACCGCAAGCATTACTATTGACGATTTAATAGTTGTGCATGATATAAAGGTAATTCTTGGTGGAGAGGGTCGATATTTTATAGCAATGCCCAGCCGAAAAAAACCGGACGGAAGTTTTATTGACATTGTTCACCCGATTTCCTCCCAGTCAAGAACGGCTTTGGAAAGGATTTTGCTCCCAGCTGTTGAAAAGCTTGTAGACGAAAAACTTTCGCATATTGTCTGCAATTTGGATTATTCTGCCGATGGCAATGAATATTTAAGTCAGTCGTTTGAAGATTTTGAGGTGCAAACAACCTTAATGGCAGAAACAACCTAATTGTTACTAATACATAGTTTAACCGTCTTTCAGCCCGAAAGACGGTTTTATTTTTTAAAGCTTTTGGATAAATTCATATAGTAGTGTGGCGGTTTTTTCGCCAACTCCCGCTATTTTTGCAAGTTCTTGTTTGGTTGCCGATTTTAAATTTTCAATTGTTTTAAAATGGGTCATAAGCTTTATGGCACGCTTTTCGCCTATTCCCTCAACCTGAGTTAGCGTCATGGAAAATTGCCCTTTTTTGTGAACCTTTTTAAGATAAGAAACAGCAAAGCGATGCACCTCATCTTGGATATTAGTTATCAAATTAAAAGCAAGAACATTTTTGGAAACGCTTATTTCTGCTCCGCCTGTGGCTATTGCTCTTGTGCGGTGTTTGCTATCTTTTACAAGTCCAAAAACTGGAACGGATATTCCCATTTGTTTAAGCAAAGGAGCAATAGTATTTACATGACCCTGCCCGCCGTCCAAAAAAATTAAATCGGGCATAATTTCAAAACCATTACTTATATTATCTGCAATATTATTTTTATAATTTTCAAAACGTCTTTTTATAACCTCACGCATACAAGCGTAATCGTCCTGCGTTTTAACCGTTTTTATCAAAAAGCGTTTGTACAGTTTTTTGCAAGGCTTTCCGTTTTGATATACCACCATTCCTGCGACTATATTTTCGCTTGCAAAATTTGAAATATCATAACATTCAATAAATTCTGGTGGTTTTTTTAATCCCAATAATCTTGTAAGTTGGTCAAGGGCGAGCAGTTCTTTTCCTTTGGAATTTTCGGTTTTTATAGACAAATATTCCGAGGCATTTTTCTGTGCCATTTCAACAAGGCGGAGCATTTCTCCACGCTTTGGGCAGATTATATGCACAGCTTTTTTACGTTTTTCTCTTAAAAATTCAGTTATTATTTCAGCGTTTGTAATTTCAAAATCTATAAATATATTTGCAGGCGGAGTTTTGCCCGAATTTGAATAATACTGAACAAGCAGTTGTTCACGCATAAGGCTTGGTTCGTCCGGCTGACCAATGTCAAAATCCGCCTTGTCGCAAAGTCTGCCCCTACGATATACAAGCAGGCTTGCAATTGCCCTTTCGGCATTTGCTACAATTGCGAAAATATCGCAGTCGGATATATCCTCGTCAATGATTTTTTGACTTTCAGCGACTTTCTCTATTGCAGAAATTTTATCTCTTAGCTGTATTGCAAGTTCAAAATTAAGCTGTTCCGAGGCATTTTGCATCTGCCTTGTAAGATTTTTAATAGAATTTTTTGAACCGTCCTTTATATAATCTATTGCATCTTTAATATTTTGATTGTATTCTTGTTTGGATATATTTCCACGGCACACACCCATACAAAGTCCTATATGATAGTTAAGGCATGGACGGTTTTTCTTAAAATCCTGCGGGAATTTTTTACGGCAGGTTGGAAGTTTAAATACCTTTATTGCCTCCTCCACCGCCTGCCTTACTGCAAAAGATGAAGTGTAAGGTCCAATATAGGTTGATGTGTCCTTTTCTTGTTGCATAACGGCGGAAATTCTGGGATATTCTTCATTGGTTACTTTTATATAGCTATATCCTTTATCATCTTTAAGCAGGATATTATATTTGGGTTTGTGTTGCTTTATTAGCGAACATTCAAGCACCAACGCTTCAAATTCGCTATCTGTACAGATAAAATCATAATCATACACATGACTTACCATTTGATATACTTTTGGCAGGTGGTCTTGACCTGCTCTAAAATAGCTTGAAACACGATTTTTAAGATTTTTCGCCTTGCCAATATAAATTATATCGCCGTTTTTGTTTTTCATTATATAACAGCCTGCCGAAGTGGTAAGCTTTAGGGTTTTTTCACGAAGTTTAGGAAGATTTGGATTTTCCTGCTCGGTAATTTTCATTTTATTTTCTCCTTGATATAATATATCCCCTGCCCAAAAGCAAGGGATATTATTTTATTTATTGTACGCCATAATAAGAGAACCAACCAAGTATATAATATATGCGGGATTTGCAACAATCGACAGCATTTTCAGAACAAAATAAATTCTTATAAAACTATTGGTAGAGGGTGCAAAATTCCCCAATATAATTAATGCAATATTAAGCAGTACAAAGACAGTTCCCAATATTATAAGCAAGCGTTTGTTTTGGGGCGAAAATAGAAATTTTGGTCGTTTAGACATTAAGTTCAACCTTTTCACACTCAATAAAATTATTGGCGGAAAGCACTGGATTTACATTGTTTGCAATAAATTCTTCTGTCTGTTCAACACTTCTGCCAATAAAGTTGGACGGTTTCATAATAGCGTCCATTTCTTCCTTTGTAATCATAAACATAGGGTCGGCAAGAATAAGTTCGCAGAGATTGTTGTCAAGTCCCTCGTCTTTAACTCTTGCTCCAGCTTTCATTGAATATTGGCGGATTTTTTCATGAAGTTCCTGACGGTCGCCACCCTTTTTAACAGCGTCCATCATAATATTTTCGGTTGCCATAAATGGAAGTTCAGCCATAACTCGTCTTTCAATGATTTTTTCGTGAACAACAAGACCGTCAGTTACATTGAGCAGGATATTAAGAATAGCATCAACCCCAAGGAAACCTTCAGCAACAGAAATTCTCTTGTTTGCCGAGTCGTCAAGGGTTCTTTCAAACCATTGTGTAGCAGAGGTGAAGTAGGTGTTGAGAACGTCCACCATTACATATCTTGAAAGGGAGGTAATTCTTTCGCATCTCATTGGATTACGCTTGTAAGCCATTGCGGAAGAACCAATCTGATTTTTTTCAAAAGGTTCTTCAATCTCTTTGAAAGATTGGAGTATTCTTATATCATTGCTAAATTTGGAGGCAGACTGGGCAATTGCGGCAAGGGTGGAAACAATTCCGCTATCTACTTTTCTTGAATAGGTTTGACCTGAAACAGGAACAACCCCGTCAAATCCCATTTCTTCGGCAATAAGTCTTTCAAGTTCCTTAACCTTGTTGCTGTCGCCCTCAAAAAGTTCCATAAAGGAGGCTTGAGTTCCGGTTGTACCCTTTGAACCCAAAAGCTTAAGATTGTCAATTCTAAAATCAAGTTCCTGCAAGTCCATAAGCAGTTCGTTGCACCAGAGTGTAGCACGTTTGCCCACTGTTGTAAGCTGAGCAGGCTGAAGGTGTGTGTAAGCAAGGCAAGGAACAGCTTTATATTTGTCTGCAAATTTTGCAAGGTTTGAGATAACACCAAGCAGTTTGGATTTAACAAGTTTAAGAGCGTCACGCATAATAATAACGTCTGTGTTGTCGCCTACATAACATGAGGTTGCTCCAAGGTGGATAATCTTTTCGGCATTGGGGCAGGCATCGCCATAGGTGTGAACGTGAGCCATTACATCGTGGCGGAATTTCTTTTCATATTCTGCTGCTTTTTCATAGTCGATATTATCTATATTTGCCTCAAGTTCGTCAATCTGCTGTTGTGTTACAGGCAAACCAAGCTTGTGTTCGGCTCTTGCGAGGGCAACCCATAATCTTCTCCATGTGGTAAATTTTTTGTCGGCAGAAAAAATAAACTGCATTTCCTTACTTGCATATCTTGTGCAAAAAGGGCTTTCGTAACTATTTGTCAAAATAATCTCTCCTTTATTTTTAAAATTATAAATTCAAGGCGTAAAATAATTATATTACAACTTTTTGCCACCTTGAAAATTGTTATAATTATAGTATAACATATTCTTATGGATTTTTCAAGGGCAAAAAATAATTTTTATAAAAAGTTTAATTTTTTGTATTTATTGATTTGATATTTTCGGGGGTGGATATATTAAATTGTAAGGAATAAACAAAAAAGTCGTGAATGTTGTAAAAAAGGTTGAAAAATAATTTGTATTGTGCTATAATATAAAGTGTGTTTAATTTAATGCCCGATTTTTTGTTTAATTGCGTTATGTTCCCCGCCGTGGGCGAGGAATATAATAAAAATTATTTTAAAGTTATAGCGATTGTGGCAGATTATAAAAAATTATATAGAGGTTGATTGAATGGTAGTTAGAAGCGGAAAAAATGAAGACGGTTTTTTTGGTTTTAAAGGTCTTATCCGTGAGCATAAGGGAAATGGTAAAAAAATATTCCTGCTTGCGGGCAACGACCTTAAGAAAATATACAAAGGTGCGGTTTTAGGACCTTTTTGGGCGATTGTAAAGCCGATTTTTACCCTTAGCATTTTGTGGTTTGCTTTTTATATTGGACTTCGTGCATCTGGAGATATTGTGCATAATGGCGTGCCTTATGGAAGATTTGCTTTTATGCTTACGGGCTATGTGCCATGGTTTTTTATAAGCGAGGGAATAATAAAAGGGGCAAGGAGCATACGAACCAACAAGCAGTATGTGACGAAAATTTCCTTTCCGGTGTCTAATATTATGACCTTTACAATGCTTAGTATGCTTTATGTGCATCTTATTTTGCTAATAATAATGGTGGTAGCCCTTTTGATTATGGGGATTAAACCTACTTTATATTCACTACAAATTATATGGTATCTTCCACTTATGTTTATGTTCTTTCTTGCACTTTCATGGACAACGGCAACCTTTGTGGCTTTTAGTAAAGACTTTGAAAATATTATCAATTCGATAATGACCGGTCTTTTTTGGCTGTCGGGGGTTATGTGGGATACTGCAGGACTTAAAAGCGATACACTGCGTCATGTAATGTATTTTAACCCTATAAACTATTTTGCAAACGGTTATAGAAGATGTTTTTTGTACAACGAATCCATCTTTGCCGACCCTAAAGAACTTATAATTTTCCTTGCGGAATTTGTGTTTGTGGTGTTGCTGGGCGGATTTAACTACCGTAGGCTTAGAAAAATTCTTCCTGATGTGCTTTGATTTTTTTTGAGGTGAAAAAATATGGAAAAACAACCTATTATTGATTTTGACCATGTGACAAAAGAATATTATCTTTATAAAAATGACCGTGCAAGATTCAAGGCACTTTTTACCAACAATAAAGGTGTGAAAAAGCACAAGGCACTTGATGATGTTTGCCTTAAGGTATATCGGGGCGAATCGGTGGGACTTATCGGAAAAAATGGTGCGGGCAAATCAACTCTTTTAAAGATGATTACGGGTGTTGCCTATCCGACCGAGGGAAGTGTTGGAGTGGACGGCAAGGTTGCAGCACTTCTTGAACTTACAGCAGGTTTTACCGACGATATGAGCGGACGTGAAAATATATATATGAAAGGCTATTTGCTGGGGCTTAACGACAAGCAGATTGCTGAAATAGAAGAAAACATTGTTGAGTTTGCCGACCTTGGCGAATATATCGACCAACCCATAAGAGCCTATTCAAGCGGTATGAAAATGCGTCTTGGGTTTGCAATAAATATTAACATTCAGCCGGATATTTTGGTGGTGGACGAAGCACTAAGCGTCGGCGACAATGAGTTTAAAAAGAAATGCAAAAACAAGATAAAAGAACTTATAAGCTCAAATATAACCGTTTTATATGTAAGCCATAATGCGGATAGTATTAAAGAAATATGCGACAGGGCGGTGTATCTTAAAAAAGGAAAGGTCGTCTTTGACGGCAAGGTGGAGGAAACCCTTAAAATTTATAACGACGACAACAAGCCTAAGAAGAAATAAATCAGAATAATGGAGAGAACAAGGTTATGAAAATTAAATTTACTGTTAATTCTGCTATTTTAGCTTTAACGGCAGTTTGTGTTGTGGCAAGCGTTGGAATGGCTTTTAAGTACTATTCCAAATCGGATATGAAAAACAATGCAGATTTATCCATTGCCACTGCTTACGAAAAAAACAAGCTGGAACAGCAAAAAAAACAAGAAGAAGAAAAAATGACCAAGGAAAAGCAGGAAATTCATGAACAGGAAATTTTGGCTAAAATTCCCGGAATAGTGTTCTGGGGCGGTTCAATTACGGCAGGAGTGGGTGGAAACGGCGTTTCTATCACAAGTGAAATTGAGGCTCTTGAGGAGGAAAACGAATATTTTATTCCCGTTGTAAATTGTGGTGTCAGCGGAGAAACTGCCAAGTCTATTTTAACAAGAGCAGGGGCAGAAAAATTATATGTTAAGGAATTTACAATTCCCGAAAAAAGCACCGATGTTGACATTGAACTTATGTTTGAGGACGGAACAAAACCCTCTATTTTGCGTCAAGGAGCAGGAAACAACAACAACACTATAAACCCTGTTACAATAAACGGTGTGCAGGGGAATATTTCTGCTGTAAGCGTCAACAATGCAAGTGTTAAATATAAATATGTGTTTAGAAGAATAAAAGGTGGAGATGAAGTCAAGGTTGACGACAAAACCGAGGTGGAAACTTCATACAATGGCGATTATGACAATTATGTATATGTTGTGTTTATAGACGGAAGCGAAGACTGGAAAACCCCCGATGAACTTATTGAACTTCAGAAAAAATTGCTTTCTTCCTGCAAATCGGATAAATATATTGTTATCAGTCCTACAACTGGCGACAAATGGAAAAATCGTGAACTTGAAAATGCAATGACAGCACAATGGGGCGAGCATTATTTTAATGCAAGAGAATATCTCAGCTTTGACGGAGTTTATGATGCAGGGGTTAGCGTTACCAATGATGATTTTGGATTTATGATAAAGGGAGAAATTCCTCCTTGTATTCGTGCAGACGGATTTAATCTTAACGAAGAAGGTTACAAGGTTTTGGCAAAAAAACTTTATCAAAAACTTATTGATATGGGATATCTTATAAAGTAAGGAGGGGAAGATTTTGAAAACAGGTGTACACAATAAAATATTGGCAATAGTATCGGCAGTGGCTGTGGCTTTCAGCTGTTATGCTTATGCCAAATATTATATTAACCAAGATGAAAAAAATCAGAAAAATTTAAGTATACAAATGGCTTATAAGCAAAAGAAACAAAAACAGCAGGACGAGCAGGCAGAGCAGGAGCGAAAACAAAAAGAGGAAGAAGAACAAGCAGAAAAAGAGGCTGAAACCGAAGATAAACAAAGACAGCAGGAGATTGCCGAACTTCAAAAAAAGGATTTGGAAAATTTCTTTAAAAGCAACAACTTTTTTGTAAAACTGGGAAGCTCAAAGCTTTATCATGAAAAGTTTGAAAAAAGATATACCTATAATGTTCTTGTTTTAGGGGACGAATTTGCCCTTGGCTATGGAGCGGACGATGTTAATCAAAAATGGACTACAAAGTTTAAAAAAACTTTGGAAAGCGAATATGACTGCAATATAAGCATGGATATTTTGGGCGAGGAGGGCATTGACGCTTACCGTGGACTTATTAATGTCGGAACGCTTAAAAAGGACAAAAATTATGACCTTATTATTACCTGCTTTAGACGAAGCAATGATAATCCCACCGACCGCACCGGAGAACCTCTTTTGGGAATTGCAAATGTTTTAAACGCAAAATATCCAAATAGTGAAATTATTAATCTTGTGGAAAATTCAGCACAAAATGAGATTATAACACAGGCACAAACAGCTTCAGCAAGCATATTTTACAGCTATTCGGTTGATGGCTATCTCAATATGAAGAAAAAAGAGGGGGAAAATTTTTATGACGAAAATTCTAATGTTACCCCTGACGGTCAAAAATATATTGCCCAGCTTGTAAGTGAAAAAATTCGTGAAAAGGTGTCGGCATTTGCCGAAAGAAGAACCGCAGATGCAAACCTTGGCGGTTTTAAAAACTGTTCTACTGCTACCAAAAAAGAAAGTGACAATTTAAGCTATAAAATCAATTGTGGTTTTGCGGTAAATTGCATTGCCTTTGATATGTCGATGGATAACCACTTTTCAACGGATATTGAGGTGTTTGCGGACGGAAAGTCCTGCTATATACTAACCCTCAATCACGATGGCGACCTTGGCGAAAAAAAGGTTGTAAGCTTTGATGATGTGGAAATTACAAAGGCTAAAACCATAACCCTTAAATTTTCCAACCCAACCGCTGCGGCTTGTGTTAAGTCGGCGGCAGTTATGGGATAATTATAACAGAAAAATCCCTTGCTGTTTTATTATGGCAAGGGATTTTGCTAATTAACAATTTATTCACGAAAAATTAACGTTTTTTTTTTTTTTTTTTTTTGATAAAATTTTTTTATTTTTTTGTGCTATAATAGGCATTGGCAAAAGTAATTTTTATTGTATATTGGTTTATGGTTATAAAGCAACAAAAAAGCACGAAAAAACCAACCGCTGACGAGCGGTTGGTCTAAAAGGAAGTAGAATATGAAGTTGTTTATAAAATTATCAAAAAGGAGGAAAATTGAAAATTTCATGTTCATATTCAAAAGGAAAGAAAACTTAAAAAGCAGCAATATTAAGTTTTCTTCTTTTCTATGATTTTATTATAGCACATAATTTTTGATTTGTCAGCTTTTTTGTAAAATTGGTATGGTTTTTTGCAAAATCGGTATACAGTCATATTTTATATTGCCCTTAGCAATAAATATGCAAATCTTTTGTCATTTAAATGTAAGATTTACAGTATATAATAAGTGTTGGGCAAAAAAATCAGAGATAGTTTGCATATTACAAAAATGTCATGTAAAAATCGCAAAATGTAAGCTAAATGAATTGTGGTAAACAAAATAATATGATATAATATATTTAGAAAAAATCTTGTGTGTTCTCCCATATACGGTGGGAAACACGTTACAAATGCAAAAACTATAAACACCAAAAAATTATATTTGTATAAAATATATAAAAAATATTTGCAAAAATTTATATTGTTTTACATCTTAAGAAAGTCTTAAGAAATTCGGCAAAATCTTAAGAAAAATAAACTTGCAAATTAAAAATCCTTGTGATATAATAAAATTGTAAAGAGAAGTTTTTTATGGATTGTGCAATTTCTCCACCATTTTGGCGGAGAAATCGTACAAAACTAAATTATCGTCTGAAAAAAGCAGGGGAGTTCCCAAAAAATATATATAAATATACATAGAAAAAATACAAAACATTTGGTTTTGTAATGAAAGAAAGGACACAACCTCCCCTGCTTTTTTAATATAAACAAAGGAGCATTTAACAATGGAGCAGGCTAAAGCTTTAAAGACAAAAGAAAAAACGCAAGAAAAAAAGCACCAAAGAACAAAAGCTGAAAAAAAGGAGCTTTTGTTCTCTTGGCTGTGTCTTGTGCCGAGCATAATTGGTATTCTTATATTTTTTGTTGCACCTTTTGTAGTGGTGGGAAAATATAGTGTTATAGACAATGTAATTTCAAACAATTTTGTCGGACTGGAAAATTTTAAAAAGCTTTTTGAAAACAACGCTTTTAAAATTGCAGCCAAAAATACAGGAGTTTTTACGGCAATTGCTATTCCTCTTGCTATAGTGTTTTCGCTATTGCTGGCACTGCTTTTGGATAAAAAAATCCCGCTTAAAAGTCAGCTGAGAACCTGTTTTCTTTGTCCTCTTATGGTTCCTGTGGCATCGGTAGTTTTGGTGTGGCAGGTAATATTCAGTTATCATGGTGCTTTAAACGATACTCTTGAAAAATATGGAATAGCGAGCATTGACTGGCTTAATTCCAAATGGGCAATCGGGGTTGTGACAATAATGTTTTTGTGGAAAACTCTTGGATACAATATGATTTTGTTTATGTCAGCACTAAACAATATGCCAATGGATTTAATCGAGGTGGCAGACCTTGAGGGGGCAAGCAGAATGTATAAATTCTTTAAAATCCGCCTTAGATATCTTTCGCCTACAATTGTATTTGTTCTTTTGTTTTCGCTTATAAATTCTTTCAAGATTTTCAGAGAGGTGTTTCTTATAACTGGTGGTTATCCCTCAACCGAGCTTTATATGCTCCAGCATTTTATGAACAACACTTTTGAATCGCTTGATTATCAGAAACTTTCGGCTGCGGCGGTGGTGCTTGCTCTTGCTATGATTGTTATAATAGGCATTGTGTTTGCACTTGAAAACAAATTCGGCAGTGATGTTGAAGAATAAAATATTTAAAGAGGAAATTTTTTGAGATGGACAGTGTTAAGAAAAAGAAAAAAAGTTTTGCTTGGTTTAAATCTAAAACGGCAATAATATTTTATACAGTAGTAGCTATATTTTTTGCAATGTTTTTTGTAGTACCTACTGTGGTTACAATAGCCGATTCTTTTATGAGCGAAACCGAAATAACCGCAAACTATGGTTCGGTTTTTCCCGACAAGAAAAGCAACAGCTATATATCTAAATCAATTAAGATTAAAATTATCCCCGATAAAGTAACCTTTGACCAGTACATAGAAGTGCTTTTTAAAAATTCACAATATTTACTGAAATTTTGGAATTCGGTTATACTAACTGTTCCAATAACGATTTTTCAACTTGTAATTGCAAGCTTTACGGCTTATGGATTTTCAAGGTGCAGAGGAAAGCTTAAAGAAATAATCTTTTTTGCGTATGTTATTATAAATCTTATGCCTTATCAGGTAACACTTGTGCCAAACTATCTTGTTTGCGACAAGCTTGGAATACTTGATACAAGGTGGGCGGTGCTACTCCCCGGAATTTTTTCGCCGTTTGCAGTGTTTTTGCTTACAAAAGTTATGAGGCGTATTCCCTCTGCATATATTGAGGCGGCAAAACTTGACGGTGCGGGAGAATGGAGGATATTCACCATGGTGTTTATGCCAATGTGCAAAAGCTCGCTGGTGTCGGTTGGAATGCTTGTGTTTATAGATTACTGGAATATGGTTGAACAACCGCTTATTTTGATGAAAGATAGCACAAAATATCCGCTTTCGGTGTTTCTTTCCGAAATAAATTCGGGGGATATTGCACTGGCTTTTGCGGTTGCTACAATTTATATGATTCCTACATTGCTTATGTTCCTTATTGGAGAAGAAGCACTTGTTGAGGGAATAGCATATTCTGGCGGAATTAAGGGTTAAGGAGAAACGACAATGGACAATGAAAATGTTTTTGAACAAAAACCAAACAAAAAGGCTATACTTAAAAATATACTTATCGTTTTCATAATAGTTATGATTGTTCTTACATTCTTTTCAAACACTATTATGAATGCGTCACTCCCCGAAGTGAGTGCAAGCTATGTAAAAGATGGTACTATAACCGAAAGGGTCAGAGGTTCGGGGGTTGCACAAAGCAATTCTTCCTATAAAGTTACATTAGGCGAAGCAAGAGAGATAAGCGAAATTAAAATAAAGGCAGGCGATACTGTAAAAGAGGGAGATGTTCTCTTTACTTTAAAACCCAAAGCCGACAAAACGGACGAAAACGAACTTTCCTATCAGACAGCTTATTTTACCGCTCTTAATGACTTTGCGGTCGGTGGCAATACTTCCGAGGCAAAACCAAAGCTGGAAAAAGCAAAACAGCAGATGAAAGAGGAAATTTATAAAGCTAAGGGAATTGATGATAAATCAAGCATTTCAACCAAAACCGCCGCTTTTAATGTCTGGTCGGCACAGCTTGAAACACAAATTACAAATATTTCTTCTGAAAAATATGATGGACTGCCCACAGCAAGGAAAACCGCCCTTGAAAATGCAAAAAAAGCGGCTGAAGATGCAACCAAAGCAGTTGAAGATGCCCAAAAGGCTCTTGAGGAGGCAAACGAAAAGCTGGAAAGCCCCTCAAAGACCATTGAAAAAAGCATTGAGGAACAGCAAAAAGCGGTTGACGAGGCTTATAAAGCTTATTGCGATGCAGCAGATGCAGTAAACAACTATGTTCCCCCTGCAAACCCTCCAGCACAAACTGATTTGGGTGAGGACGGAGAGGAAATTCCGGGTGGCATGGGAGAAGCTGACCAATCCAAAGAACTTGCACAGGCTTATGAGCAGGCAGGGCAAACCTATAATGCAGCGGTTGAAACTTTAAACGGACTTAATAACAGTTTGAACGAGGCTTATAATATTGAAAGCCAGATTAACAATGCTAAAAGCGACCTTGAAATTAAAACAAACAATTCAAAGGATAAAACAGAGGCTTACTCAAAAAAGCAGGAGGAAATAACCCACGATATTACTGTTGATAAGGACGTTGTGGCATTGCTTATTGCCGACCTTACCAAAGAACAGAGCAAAGCTGATGACAAGACCTCTCAAATCATTGGAGATGAAGTTATTGCAAAATATTCGGGTGTTGTTTCAGTTGTGAATGTAAGCGTTGGCGACACAACTTCCGAGGATATGGAACTTGCAAACATCGTTCTTTCCGAAAAAGGCTATAAAGTTTCTGTAAGCGTTACCAAAGCACAAGCTAAAAAGGTAAAAATAGGTGATAAAGCCGAAGTTGTAAACGATTCGGGAGCAACCGCAACCCTTGAAAGCATTAAAGCGAACAAAGAGGGCGGAGCAGATTCAAGACTGCTTGTGTTCCTTGTCAGCGGAGAGGAAATAGAGGACGGAGTAACCGTTAATATTTCAATGGAATGTTCCAGTGCAAAGTTTGATTATATTGTTCCAAAGAGTGCGGTTATGGAGGATTCAAACGGAAAGTTTGTGCTTGAAATAACCTCTCAGTCCACACCACTTGGCAACCGATACTATGCAACCAAAAGAGAAGTAAAGGTTATTGTTACCGATGATACTTCGGCGGCAGTTAGTGGAGATATTTCAAAGGATTCCTATGTTATAACCGCAGCTGAAAAGGACGTTGAAGCGGGTTCACAGGTTAGACTCCACGATAAAACGGATAAAACCGACAGCAAGTAAGGCGAGGGCAGTATGGAAAGAGAAAAATCCAAAAAAACAAGAATTATAGTTTTTGTAGTGTGTCTTGTGTGCCTTGTATTGTTTGTTGTTTTGGGATTTGTTAGAATTAATATAATAAACAAACTCCCAACCGAAACAGCAGGCGAAAGGTGGGCAAATGGTGGTAAAGATGCTTGCCTTACAAGTTGCAACTTTTCAGCAAATACTAATATAGATACGCTTGCTATTGCAACAATAAGAGAAACAATAAACGATAAACTTAAGCAATCCTCCTTTGATGTGGAGAACAAAGACAAACGGGTTTGGCTGGACGCATATTCCGCCGATATAGGCGATGTGGAGGTAAGAGGAAGTAGAAGCATTATTCTTAAGGCAAAAGGCACAGCGGTTGGCGGAGATTTTTTTGCAATCAACAGTTTTAAGCTGGTTAAGGGCAACTATTTTTCCGACAGCGACCTTATGAATGATTATGTGGTTATAGACAAGCGACTTGCATTTAATGTGTTTGGTTCAAGCGATGTTGTGGGAATGCCGATAATTATAGGTGATGTTTCCTTTACAGTTGCAGGGGTTGTCGAACCGCTTTCAGGCAAAGCGGGAGAAATAGCACAAGGTACAAGGTCAAGAGTGTATGTAAACTATAACAGATATTTTCAAGGTAAACAAAATTCAAGCAATGAAGAAAATTCCAAAAACAGCAAGGAAAAAAAGCCAGAAAATAAACCGGCAGACAATTCAAAAATAACCTGCTATCAAGCAGTTCTCCCCGAACCAATAAAAGAATATGGACATGAGGCGGTAAGGCAGGCGGTCTATAATCTTTGTGGCGAAAACGGCTATGAAATAGTAGATAACAGCAAACGTTACAGTTATAAAAACACATGGGAACACCTTAAAAAGCTGGGCGAAGATGTTGTTGTAGAAAATGAAATGGGCTATATGTTTTGGGAGAATGCCGCAAGAATAAATCAAGTTTATGTTCAGATAATCTATGTTATAAGACTTGTGCTTATAATACCGGTTGTTTTGTGGATACTTTGGTTTATTGGAAGGCTTTGGGGAATGAGAAAATACAAGACAACGGCAGAACTGTATAACGCAATTATGGATAAAATCTATGATATAAGATACAAACGCATGGTTAAAAAAGGCAAAAATATATTTTAATTGATTGTTTTCCCAGCCTATGGTTGGAAATCAAATATAATTAAAAAGGGGTGATTTGTATGAAAAAGATTAAAAAAATAGTTTGTAGTATGACGGCTCTTGCATTGCTTGTTTGTATGTTCGGCTGTGAGAGAAAAGAAAAAGAAAAAACCGTAATAAAACAGGAAGTAGATATTCAAAAGGCAGATGATGAAAGTAGCATTGCTGATGAGTTTAAAGGAGTGTATAAATATCAAACGCTTGATTTTACTGATGATGTAGCAAGCCAGATTAATGTTATTGGAAAATCAGCTGCAGGTTATTGGGTTTCCTATAAAATTAATGACGGAAATGGAAACGTTGTCGACATTAAAGTTTCAAAGGTCGGAATTGAAAACGGCAGTGAGATTTGCAAGGCAAAACTTGATGAGGTTCCAGAAGAACTCAAAAAAAATGTTTCGCCTTATAATACAAGCTTTGCAATAGCGGACGATGGAGGATTTATTCAGCTTATCTGCATTGAGGAGTCTACTGTGGGAACAGACAGAAACAAAGTGAATTTCACCACCAACGAGGGGGACGAATATTATAGTCATGTTATTTCACATTACTATGCTGTTAGATTTGATAACGAGGGAAACTATGTAAGCAATCAGCCTATTTATTCTTCCGAAGAGGGGGACAGATATTGTTATTTTGATATTTGTCCAATGGAAAACGGCAGTTTTATGATTGCTGACAAAACAAGCGATAATCCATTTTATATGATGTATGATGGAAAAAAGACCGTTTCTAAGCTAAATAAGCTTAAAAAAACAGATAATTTTTTAAAAATAATTGTTCCGCAGGACGACAAAACAGCAATTGCTTTTTACAATACAAGTGATTGCAAAGAAAAGTGGTTTACTTTTGATATTGAAAGCGGAAAAACTGGCGAGGAAAAAAGCGTTGATTCGCTTAACACAGGCGGTTATTTATTTAATGAGATTAAGGGAATTGACGGCAAATATTATGCCTATGACGAGAACGGAATATATTCCCTTGACCTTGAAAATTCCAAAAAGCAATTGATTGTAAATTATACTAATTCTTCAATTGATGGCACAAAGATAACAACAGTTTTTCCACTTGAAAATGGCGATTTTCTTGCAGTTATGACTGATGAAAATTGGGAAAATGAAAGGCTTATTCGTCTTAAGCAGGCAGACCCGAAATCCCTTGAAAATATACAGACAATAACTGTTGCCGTGGGTCAAGATGATGATATTTTAAGTCAGATTGCCGAATATAATGCTTCTCAAGACAAATATAAAATTGTGGCTAAAAACTATGCAGGCTATAATGGCAATTCGGACGAAGCTTACAAACAATTAAATACAGATATTGCCGCAGGCAACGCCCCCGATATTATAAGTTTCGACCTTATAAATAAAAATGTTTACAGCTTTGCCAAAAAGGGAATGTTTGTTGACCTTTACACAATGTTTCAACAGGACGAAAGCATAAAACCTGAAGATTATTACAGCGGAATTTTAAAAGCCTGCGAATATGACGGAAAACTTATGGGAATATGCAGTTGTTTCATGGTTAATTTTTGGGCTTGCGATGAGCAGGGCGAGGTTGCAAAGAATTTCAGTGATGGCTGGACAACCGATGAATTTATAGATTTCTATAATAATATACCTGAAGGAAAAGCTTTTTTTGAAACAGGCAGTGCCGACCGAACCGGTCTTAAAAGTTCACTTATACTTTCAAATCTTGATAATTTTATAGATTTGCGAAATTCTTCTTGTTCTTTCAACACTCCCGAATTTATAAAGTTGCTTGAATTTATGAAAACTCTCCCAAACGACCAAATAGCAATAGACACTGGCGAAGATACAACCAATTGGACAGATGAGGATTATTTGAAAGAGTTTGAAAATAATAACACAAGCAATAGTGATTTTAATGATAAATCTTATAAACAAATTATGGCAATGCGAAACGGCAACGCTTTTGTGCGTGAGGAACATATGGCAAATATGAGCGACTACTGGCGTGAAAAAAATACCTATTTTCCAAATGGTATGAAATTTATCGGTTTTCCAACCATAGGCAGTACCCGTCCAACCACCGTTTACACCTATAACAAATACGGTATACTATCATCAAGCAAATATCCCGAACAGTGTTGGGAGTTTCTTAAAATAATTATGAACTCACAAACATATGGTTATTCGGTAAGTCGCAGTACTTTTGAAAAAAATTTGCGTTATGAAACAGAGGTCAGCTCTTATACAGACGAAAACGGAAATGTTAAGGTTTATCCAAACACCATTCAAGTTGGCGACAAAGAGGAGGATATAGGTTATCCCACTTGGGAGGATTTAAAACCGTTCCGTGATTTTATTGATACCCTTGAAGCCTATTCGGACTATTCTGAGGAAATTTATAATATTATAAACGAAGAATGTCAAAGTTTCTATAACGACAAGCAGGATTCCAAAAAAACAGCTAAAAATATTCAGGATAGAATTTTAATTTATCTTAGTGAACATGAGTAATACACAAAACCAAATTATTCTGCTTGACATATTTAAATTTGTGTGATATATTGTATATATAACAAAATCAAATTAGTTATTACTACAATGCAAAAAGCATTGTTTTGATATTTAGAACTTGGAGGAAAATTTTATGAAAACTCAAAATTCAATTGTAAAAAAATTAGTTTGTGCAACAACAGCTCTTGTGATGAGCCT
Organism: uncultured Clostridia bacterium; assembly: GCA_947631445.1. Lineage (GTDB taxonomy): Bacteria > Bacillota > Clostridia > Oscillospirales > Ruminococcaceae > CANRLN01. The sequence goes on along the minus strand of CANRLN010000003.1, from coordinate 21,294 downwards.
TGCTATGTTTAGCGGTTGCGAAGGCAAAAAGACAAACAATAATAGCACTGCAAACACAACCACAGGTGAGCAGGATAGCAACGGCGGAGCAACCCAGCAGGTTAAGGCGGAATATACTAATGTTTACACTCAAGAGAACTTGACTTTTAGTGACAAAAAAATAGATAGTGTAAGACGTATTTGTGCTTCAGGCAAAGACGCTTTGTGGCTTAGTTATTATGACGAAGACGGAACTGAAAACACTTCAAAGGTCAGCTTTGACGGCAAGGAGCTTACAAAACTTTCCTATGACGGCATTTCTGACGATGCAAACCCACAAAAGAACGACGCTGCATACATAATGGCTATGGAAGAAACCGACGACGGCGGATTGTATCAGGTTATTTCCTACGGCGTTTCGGCAAGTGGACTTAAGGCTGAAGATGTTGATTGGGAAGACCAAAAACAGGTTGACGAATATTATAAAGATTTTAAAAACACTTCTTATTTTGCTAAATTTGACAAGGACGGAAAATTTGTTTCAGGAAAAGAAATTGAAAGCCGAAAGATTGAACAGGACGGTGGCAATTCCAGCAGTATTGAAAGTGTTGTAAAGAATAATGGAAAATATATTATATTTAAAGATTCTTATGATAACGAAAGCGGAGCAGAAACACACAGCTATTATACTTTTGATGAAAATGATGGTGCAGGTGAGGAAAAAACAATTGACGGCAATATAGGTTGGATTACAAATATGGTTGCACTTGACGACAAAACCGTTATGATTTCCTATCAGTCAAATGATGACTATCAAAGCAAGGTTGCAAAACTGGATATTGGAACAGGCAAACTCTCCGACCCAAAGGATATGAAAGCTAACAATTCGGATTATGCCGACAACCGAATTTTTGTTGGAACAGATGGTAAACTTTACAGCTATAACCAGAACGGCGTATATTCTGTTGACTATGATGCAGGCAAGAAAACCGAGATTGTAAATTGGAGAAATTCTTCTGTTTCGGAATATGCCATTAGCACAGAAACGGGAATGATTGCCCTTGAAAACGGTGATTTTATTGCAGTTCTTAATTCCGATGACGGCAATTCAGCAAACCTTGTTAAACTTTCGAGAGTGTCGGACGAGGATTTGAAGAATATTGAAACAATAACCCTCGGAGTTTACTATACCAATACAGAAGTTTCTAAGCAGGTTGCTGAATTTAACAAATCGCAGGATAAATATAAGATTATAGTTAAAGATTATAGCCAGTATGTTTCTGAAGATGACGAGGATGCAAGTGCCGCATATAATCAATACAAAAATGACCTTACAACCGGCAATGCTCCTGACATTGTTTCACTTGAACTGTTGGGTTCAAAGATTAATGATTTGCAATCCAAGGGTGCTTTTATTGATTTAAACACAATGTTTGAAAAGGATAGCGACATTAAGAAAGAGGATTTTCTTGAGAACATCTTTTCAGCTTATGAATTTGACGGCAAACTTTATGGTATTTGCACAAGCTGGGGACTTATGACATGGGTAGGCGACAAGGAAGTTTTCAAAGACTATAAAGACGGTTGGACATTTGATGAATTTGTTGATTTCTATAAAAACATGGACAGCGGAAAAACCTTTATGAACACAGGTAACCTTGACCGTGAAACAATTCTTAACTATCTTGTTTATGCAAATCTCAATTCATTTATTGATTTTAAAAACTCAACCTGTTCTTTCGATAGCGAAGATTTTATAAAACTGCTTGACTTTATCAAAGACCTGCCAAACGACGGCATTTCCATTGAAACAGGAGAGGACACAACCGATTGGACAGATGAGGATTACCAAAACTACTATGATAACCAAACCTGGGACGAGGATAAATGGAGAAATCAGGAGTCCGCTTGTAGAAACGGAAAAGCTTATATTTATAATGCTAATATTTATGATATGACCAATTTCCAAGAATACAACAAGGGATATTTCAAAGATGGTGTGAACTTTATCGGTTTGCCTAAGATAAATGGTTCGTCGTCTGCTATAATCTCTGCAAGCGGTGTATATGCAATTTCTTCTAAAACAAAGTATGCTGACCAGTGCTGGGAGTTTTTGAAGTCGGTTCTTTCAGATGAAAAACAAAGCAATATGGATTTTAATTTGCCAGTTAAGAAATCTGCCCTTGAAAAGAAAGCACAGGAAGCTATGAAACCTGCAAATTATAAGGATGAAAAAGGCAAGGAAATAACCGAGGATAGAACCTTCTATCTTTCCGGCGAGGATAAGGAAATTACAATCGGTCAGCCCACACAGGCAGAAATGGACGAGTTTATTGCATGGCTTGAAAAGCAGAATAGCATTATGAACTATGATATGGATATTACGGATATTATCAACGAAGAACTTAGTGCTTTGTTCTCTGGCGACAAGGACGCTCAACAGACTGCAAAGGCTGTTCAGTCGAGAATGTCCATCTACCTTTCTGAAAAATCCTAATAGGCAATAAATAAAACCATAGATATATACAAAAGAAAAAGATAACAAAACAAAAAAGACTGCTACACTATTTTAATTTTTAGTGTAGCAGTTTTATTTTTATATTTTCTTTAAATATTTTGTTGGAACGGCTTTTGTCAACCACACGCCATTTTCCGAAAGAAAAAATTCATAGCCGTCCGTCTGCATCTGTTTTGCGTTTATTTCAAATATTATAGGCTTGCCGTGTCTTTTGCCTACCGTTTCGGCAGTTTTTGTATCCTTGGATAAATGCACATACAGTCTTGACATGGGAACAAGCCCCTTTTGCATTATGCTGTCGTAAAATCTTTCTGCTGTGCCATGATAGAGAATATCGGGCGGAATATCTTTTTTTAATTCCACATCAACAGGAATTGAATGTCCTTGGTTTGCCCGTATTTTAGTGCCGTCTTGGCTGAAAGAATAACGCTGTTTGCTATCTTCTGCCACAATTTGTTGTAGCATTTTCAAATCAATTTTATATTTTCCGTGGCGGTTGATTTTTTTTATAAGTTCGTCTACGTCCGCCCAACCGTGATGGTCAAGTTTTATTCCTATTGTTTGTGGACTATGCCTTAAAATAAGGCTTAAAAATACGCTGATTTTCTTTAAAGTTTGTGGGTTTGTCTTTGCCATATTTTTTCTCCTAAATATTTTAATAATTTATAAAAATAAGGAACTGCCGGTTTTATCCGACAATTCCCCATTTTAATTTGTTTCAAGAATTATTTCTTGGATTTTTTGGTTGTTTTTTTAGTTTCAGCCTTAGGAGCTTCTGTTGTTTTGGTTTCAGCCTTTGCAGGTTCAGCCTTTGGAGCTTCTACTGCTGGTTCAACCTTTGCTGGTTCTTCATTGTTGTAAAGCTTTGCGTATCTAAGGAGATAATCATATCTATCCTTTGCATTTGCAACAGCCTTGTCAAAGAGTTTTTCAGCTCTTTCAGGGTTCTGTCTTGCAAGTGAGTTGTAACGAACTTCGCCCATAAGAAATTCCTTATAGTCTGCTGTTGGTTCTTTAGAATCAAGTATAAACGGATTCTTGCCCTCTGCCTTAAGAGCAGGGTTGTATCTGTAAAGATGCCAGTAACCAGCCTGAACAGCCTTCTTTTCTTCTGTCTGTGCAATGCTCATACCGCCCTTGATACCGTGGTTGATACAAGGAGCATAAGCGATAACAAGTGAAGGACCTGGATAAGCCTCAGCCTCTGCAAGAGCCTTAATGCACTGGTTGTAGTCAGCACCCATAGCAATGTGTGCAACATAAACATAGCCATAAGACATTGCGATGCCTGCGAGGTCTTTTTTCTTAACTTCCTTACCGCCTGCAGCAAACTGTGCAATAGCACCAGTAGGTGTAGACTTGGAGGACTGTCCGCCAGTATTAGAATAAACTTCTGTGTCGAACACAAGAATGTTTACATCTTCGCCACTTGCGAGAACGTGGTCAACGCCACCAAATCCAATATCATAAGCCCAACCGTCACCGCCGAAAATCCAGAGGGATTTTTTACGGAGATAATCTGCGTTCTTAAGAATATCCTTGGAAAGTTCTGTTTTGGATTTTTTAAGTGCTGTGATAAGTTCGTTGGTTGCAGGGGTGTTTTCCTTGCCGTTGTCTTTTGTTGCAATAAATTTTGCAATAGCGGCTTTAAGGTCGTTGCTTTTGGTTGTCTTTTCAAGTTCACCGAGTTTTTCGATTGTTCTTTGACGGATTGTATTCTGTGCAATATACATACCATAGCCGTATTCTGCGTTATCCTCAAAGAGGGAGTTAGCCCATGCAGGACCTTTACCGTCTTTGTTGGTAGTATAAGGAGTTGACGGAGCAGAACCACCCCAAATTGACGAACAACCGGTTGCATTTGCGATATACATTCTGTCGCCAAAGAGTTGAGTTACAAGTTTAGCATAAGGAGTTTCGCCACAACCTGCACAAGCTCCAGAGAATTCAAGGAGAGGTTGTTTGAACTGTGAACCCTTAACGGTTGTTTCCTTGAATTTTTCAAGAACTTCAGGTTTTTCAGCAAGTGTAAGACCATAGTTGAACACTTCTTGTTCAGCCATCTGTGTGTCAATAGGCATCATGCTAAGAGCCTTGCTGCCTTTTTTGCCGGGGCATACATTAACGCAAGAGCCACAACCTGTGCAGTCAAGAGCCGACATGGTCATTACAAAATAGTAACCAGACATACCAGTGCAAGCAATAGCCTTTTTCTTTGCAAGTTCTGGAGCATTGTCGAGTTCTTCCTGTGTCATGATAACCGGACGAATTACAGCGTGTGGGCAGACATAGGAACAGAAATTACACTGAATACAGTTATCGCTGTTCCATGCAGGAACGTCAACTGCAATTCCTCTCTTTTCAAATGCAGCAGAACCCTGTGGGAAAGTACCGTCAGCCATATCAACAAAGGTTGAAACGGGGAGCCTTTCACCTCTTTGTTCGTTGCAAGGAATTTGAATTTCGTTTACAAACTTTTCAAGTTTTTTGTCAGGTGATTTAGCCTTGCCAAGACCCATAGCGGTATCCTTAGCGTTCTTCCACTTTTCGGGAACATTAACCTTAACAACCTGCTTGTAACCTGCATCAATAGCATCATGGTTCATTTTAACGATTGCTTCGCCCTTTCTTGAATAGGAAGCGGTTGCAGCGTCTTTCATAAATTTAACTGCGTCCTCAAGAGGGATAATCTTTGCAAGCGAGAAGAAAGCGGATTGAAGAACCGTGTTAATTCTGTTGCCAAGTCCGATTTCCTTACCAATTTTAACACCGTTGATGATATAGAAATTAATGTTGTTTTGTGCAATATATCTCTTAACCTGACCGGGAAGGTGTTGTTCAAGTTCTTCCTCTGTCCACTGGCAGTTGAGCAGGAAAGTACCGCCGGGCTTAATGTCGTCAACAATATGATATTTTGAGATATAAGACTGGTTATGACAGGCAACAAAATCAGCCTGTGAAATAAGATAGGAAGATTTAATAGGTGTCTTACCAAAACGAAGGTGAGAAACAGTTACACCGCCAGATTTTTTGGAGTCATAAGCAAAATAAGCTTGAGCGTACATATCTGTGTGGTCACCAATAATCTTGATAGAGTTCTTATTTGCACCAACAGTACCGTCAGCACCAAGACCCCAGAATTTGCAGGAGGTTGTTCCCTCGGGGGCGGTGTCAATTTTATCAGATGAATCAAGTGAAAGATGTGTCACGTCGTCATTGATACCGATTGTAAAGCGTGGTTTGTAGGTGGATTTCTTGTAAGAATTCCAGTAAACAGCCTTGATTTCGGCAGGTGTTTCGTCTTTAGAACCAAGACCATATCTACCACTTGCAACAACAGCATCATGGAATTGAGTGCCTCTGATTGCAGCACAAACATCAAGATAAAGAGGTTCGCCGATTGAACCGGGTTCTTTTGTTCTGTCAAGAACTGTAATCTGTTCAACTGTGGATGGAAGAGCTTCAACAAGCTTATCAGCACGGAAAGGACGATAAAGACGAACTTTAACAAGACCGAGTTTTGTTCCCTCTGTTTTGTTAAGATAATCAATTGTTTCTTCAATTGTATCGCAGATTGAACCCATTGCAACAATAACATGGTCAGCCTGTGGGTGACCATAATAGTTAAAGAGTTTATAGTCTGTGCCGATTTTAGCATTTACCTTGTTCATATATTCTTCAACAATTTCAGGAACGGCGTCATAATATTTGTTAGATGCTTCACGAGTCTGGAAGAAAATATCAGGGTTCTGAGCAGTGCCGTGGAGAACAGGGTGTTCAGGGTTGATTGAACGGTTTCTGAAAGCTTCGATAGCGTCCTTATCGACCATTTCTTCAACATCTTCCATTTCCCATGTTTCAATTTTTTGAATTTCGTGGGAGGTTCTGAAACCGTCAAAGAAGTGAATAAAAGGAACTCTTGCCTTGATTGTAGAGAGGTGAGCAACCGTACCCAAATCCATAACCTCCTGTGGATTAGTGGAGCAGAGCATTGCAAAACCTGTCTGACGGCAGGCATAAATATCCGAGTGGTCGCCAAAGATGTTAAGAGCGTGGGACGCAACGCATCTTGCGGAAACATGGATAACGCAGGGAAGAAGTTCGCCGGCGATTTTATACATATTCGGAATCATAAGGAGCAAGCCTTGTGATGCGGTATAGGTTGTGGTCAAAGCACCAGCAGCAAGCGAGCCGTGAACAGCACCAGCCGCACCGGCTTCTGACTGCATTTCAACAACCTTTACAGGTTTGCCGAAAATGTTATTTTTGCCTTTAACTGCCCATTCATCTGTTACTTCAGCCATAACAGATGATGGAGTGATTGGGTAAATAGCAGCAACTTCTGTAAACGGGTAGGAAGCCCAAGCGGCTGCGTTGTTACCGTCCATGGTTTTCATTTTTCTAGCCATTTTATTTTTCCTCCTTAAAAGGTTAATAATTAATAATTTTTGTTCGGACAAATGCAAAATTTAATCCTTGTATACTATTTTAACATATTTTTTGTAAAAAGTAAAGGGGTTTAAAGCAGAAATTCTAAACTTTTTGAAAATTTTTATTTTTAAAAAATATTTTACAGCAATTTGTCAATTTAAAATTATTTTTTGTATATTATTTTCGTCCATAGGTGATTTTAGGCTGTTGAATTTCAAGATTGGGATATTGAGATTCTAAAATATCCGTGCGGATAAAAATTTGATATGTTCCCTCAACAAACGGTGGCGTGTTTTTCCAGATGCAATAATTATCAAAAGATTTCACAACCGTATAGTTTGGCATATTTTTATTACCGCCGTAATAATAACTAAGGTCATTCACAGTTGAAATAAATATGTCGGGGTAGTTTTTAAGTTCGCTTTCGGTTATTTGGAAATCCCATTCATAGTGTGGGAGTTTTGGCATATCTATAAAAGTTTCTCCTGCATAAGCTTCAAAAATTGCATTTGCACCATTTTCTATTTTATAAATTTTATCGTCTGCTTGTTCTATTTGCTCCGGAGCAACAAGATATGCTATCTTTAAATCTTCAAGATTATTATTATAAATATAGTCCACCAACTGCTTTGCTGAATTATAAGAATATTTTATATCGGATATGCTTGAATATAAATTTAAATAAACAGAAAATACAAGCATAAAGGCAATCAAAATTTTTGTTGGAAAAACAAACTTTTCTATAACATTTGTTGAGTTTGTTTTTTCTAAGTTATTATTATCGCAGGTTATCCATGCAAGAAAAATATAATATATAAAATATATTCCAAAATGGTGACTGATAAAAAAGAAAAAACCATTGAACAAAGAAAGTACAATGGGAACAAATATTGTTTCGGGGAGTTTTAAATTAATTTCTTTTGATATTAGTATTAAAATAATCAAAAAAAATATTCCAAGGAAAACAAGTGGAACAAGCAGGCTTAAGGTCAATTGTGTGTCTGAAATTATATTGTTTATTGTGCTAATAAAACCCGCATCTGTTGTTTCAATATTTGAAAAAGTTGTTTCAAATGGTGATATTATAAATAAAACAAAAGCTATAAATAATTTAAACAGAATTGAAGTTTGTGAATAGTCGTCAGCATTTAAAGCTGAAGAACCGTCCGAAACAATAAGAGATGCTATCCCTATGCCTGTTAATAGTAGCAGAAAAAGCGAATGGGTGCGTTTGTCGTTTTTTATATTTTTAAAAGCATAGCCAATTCCATGTTCTTTAAATATTTGCACTGTCCAGATAAGAGCAAGCACACAAGCTATAAGCAGACCATAAGCCGAAGTTAAAGATAAAAATATAAGACTGAAAACAAGCGGATAAGGCTTATTGTTGCGATTGTTATAATACATTGTCGTCAAAAACATTGCAATCATAAAGAAAGAATAGGGTCTTGTCTGTATTGAATATTGATAAAATACAAAATAAGAAAACGGAAGTGTTATTTTAGCGATTAATGGCAACGGAGATTTAAATAATAATAAATATATAGCAAAGCTACTGCTTAAAACAGCAATGGTTTTTGTGGAAATTATAAAGGGAAGTCCCAATTTTGCAGGAATAGACAGAATAAGCCAATATAGTGGCGGGTGACCGTCATATCTTGCAAGCTCAAAAAACATCTCTTTATAGGACGAATATTTTGCAATCTGCCAAGAATTACATTCATCAAACCACTGTTCGTGAAAGCAGGTTATCAAAATATTAAAGGCTATGTAGGTTAAAAATATTACAATAAGCGGTTTTTTAGATTTTTCTTTGGAAAAAAGAGTGTCAAGTATTTTTTTCATGTTTTTTACTCCTTATTTATAATATCTTTTACGACCTTGCCTGCAATTGTCAGTCCTGCCGAGGGTGGAACAAAAGAAATGCTTGCGGGGCAATCAAGATTGGTTTTTATAGGCGTTTCCTGCGAAAACACAACATTTAGTTTTTTTATGCCACGTTTTTTAAGTTCCCTACGCATAACCCTTGCAAGGGGGCAAGCAGAGGTTTTATAAATATCGGTTATTTCAAAAGCGGTCGGGTCAAGCTTGTTGCCTGCACCCATTGCACTTATAACCGGTGTGTCGGATTTTTCGGCACGGGTGATAATTTCAAGCTTGGCGGTTACGTTATCGACAGCGTCAACTATATAATCATAATCATTAAAATTAAATTGGTCGGCGGTGTCGGGAAGATAAAAGCAAACAACCGCATTTACCTTACATTCGGGATTTATATCCAAAATACGCTCTTTTGCCACCTCAACTTTGGGTTTGCCAACCGTTGAATGTAGTGCAAAAATTTGACGATTTATATTAGAGAGGGAAACAGTATCCTTGTCCACAATGGTAAGCGTTCCGACTCCTGCCCTTGCAAGAGCTTCAATAACATATCCGCCAACTCCGCCCGCTCCAAACACAGCAACATGAGAACCAGCAAGCTTTTCAAGTGCGGTTTCACCAATTAATGCTTTGGTTCGTGAAAATTCTTCTTTTTTTGTATTCATTAAATATCCACTTCCTTTAATTGTTTTATAATGTTTTATTATAATTATATCATATTTTACAGGTTATGTCAAGTGAATTTGTTTATCGGGAGTGGACAAAAGAGTTGTTTATGCTATTTTTTATATTTGTAGTGTTTCCACCGCCTACGGCGGGGAAACACATAAGATTTTTTGAGTGATTTTTTTAAATATAATTTTTTATCAACGCAAATTGACCGGTCAATAATTATCGTGAAAATATACAAAAAATATATATTTTGTCCTGTTTAATTGTAGTATATCAAAAAATATAAAAAAACATTTGACAAATGATTAAAAAAGCGTTATAATATAAGTTGAGTATTTATTTTTGACTTAAATTAAAAAAATAATTTGAAAATTACTGTGATATAGCAGTTTTTTAGCTGCTGTAAATAAAACAAAAGGCGGAGGAAATAAATGGGCTTATTAGATGCTATTTTCGGAAACTATTCTAAAAAAGAATTAAAAAGAATTGAACCTATAAAACAGAAGGTTCTGGATTTGGACGAAAAATATTCCAAAATGAGCGATGTTCAGCTTAGACAGCAGACAAAAGCTTTTAAAGAACGTATAAACGGAGGTCTTGAAACACTTGACGATATTCTTCCGGAAGCTCTTGCAACCTGCCGTGAGGGTGCATATCGTGTGCTTGGCAAAAAGGCTTATCCTGTTCAGATTATTGGTGCTATTGTTCTTCATCAGGGAAGAATTGCCGAAATGAGAACTGGTGAGGGTAAAACTTTGGTTGCCTGCCTTGCCGCTTATGCAAACGCTCTTGACGGAAAAGGCGTTCACGTTGTCACCGTAAACGACTATCTTGCAAAATTCCAGTCGGAAGAAATGGGCAGAGTGTTCAGATTTTTGGGACTTACCATAGGCTGTGTTATTGCGGGAATGGAAAAGGACGAAAAGCGTAAGGCTTATGCTGCCGATATTACCTACGGCACAAACAATGAATTTGGCTTTGACTATCTGCGTGACAACATGGTTATTTACAAGCAGGATAAGGTTCAAAGAGAACATTCTTTTGCCGTTGTAGACGAGGTTGACTCAATCTTGATTGATGAGGCAAGAACCCCTCTTATTATTTCTGGCCCCGGAGATAAATCCACAGATTTGTATGAAAGAGCAGATAAATTTGCTAAAACTTTAAAGCCTTATATAGTTGTGGAAATGGACGATAAAGTCGATAATGATGATGTGGACGGCGATTATATTATTGACGAAAAGGCAAAGACCGCAACCATTACAAGAAGCGGTGTTAAAAAAGCGGAAGAATATTTCCATGTTGAAAATCTTATGGACGGCGATAATCTCACACTTTTGCATCATATCAATCAAGCACTTAAGGCTAACGGCACAATGAAAAATAATATTGACTATATCGTCAAGGACGGTGAGGTTCTTATTGTTGATGAATTTACTGGACGTACTATGATAGGCCGACGTTTTAATGACGGACTTCATCAAGCCATTGAGGCAAAAGAGGGAGTTCAGGTTATGCGTGAAAGCAAAACCATTGCTACTATTACTTATCAGAACTATTTCCGTCTTTACAGCAAGCTTTCGGGCATGACTGGTACGGCTCTTACCGAAGAAGATGAATTTAGAGAAATTTATAAGCTTGATGTTATCGAAGTGCCGACCAATCGCCCTATTGCAAGAATTGACCATTCTGATGTTGTTTATAAAACCGAAAAGGGAAAATTCAATGCAGTTATAGAACAGATTATTGAATGTCACAAAAAGGGACAGCCGGTGCTTGTTGGTACTGTTTCTATTGCAAAATCTGAATATCTTTCTCAGATGCTTAAGGCAAAGAAAATTCCTCATCAGGTGCTTAATGCAAAATATCATGACAAGGAAGCGGATATTGTTGCACAGGCTGGTAAATATGGTGCAGTTACAATCGCAACCAATATGGCTGGTCGTGGTACGGATATTATGCTTGGCGGTAATGCTGAATATCTTGCAAGAGCTGCCCTCAGAAAGCAGGGGGTTGACGAAGATTTAATTGGCGAGGCAACCGGTTTTGCCGAAACCGAAGACCAAGAGATTTTAGCGGTCAGAAAGAAATATAAAGAATATTATGAGAAATACTCCAAAGAGGTTGCCGAAAAGGCAGAGAAGGTCAAAGAGGCAGGCGGATTGTTTATTATTGGTACAGAACGCCATGAGTCAAGACGTATTGATAATCAGCTTAGAGGTCGTGCAGGTCGTCAAGGAGATGTCGGCGAAAGTCTTTTCTTCCTTTCACTTGAAGATGATTTGCTTAAATTGTTCGGTGGTGACAGAATAACAAACATGATGGATACTCTTAAGGTTGACGAGAATATGCCTATTCAAAGCGGACTTCTCACAAAGGTTATTGAATCCAGCCAAAAGAAGGTTGAGGGACAGAACTTTAATATTCGTAAGAACGTACTTAACTTTGACGATGTTATGAATTCACAGCGTGAGATTATCTATGGTCAGCGTCAAAAGGTTTTGAACGGTGACGACCTCAGCGAATATATTGACAATATGATTAAATCCTATATTGATGATGCTATTAATATGTATCTTGCCGATGACGATGTTCACGACAATTGGAATCTTATAGGCTTTAAGGACTATTTTGCTGGTCTTGGTTTTGTTGAAGAAAATGATTTTGAATTTACCACAGAAGAACTCGACAAGGTGAGCAAAGAGGATATTAAAAATCAGGTGTTTGAAAAGGCAAAGGCTGCTTATAAGGCTCGTGAGGACGAACTCGGCAGTGACCTGCTCCACGAAATGGAAAGGGTTATCCTGCTTAAGGTTGTTGACAACAAGTGGATGGCACATATTGACGATATGGACCAGCTTAAGAGAGGTATTTATTTGCGTTCTTACGGTCAGAAGAACCCTGTTGTTGAATATCGTATGGAGGGAACAGAAATGTTCGATATTATGATTGCCTCCATTCGTGAAGAGGTTGTAAGAACATTGTTTACCATTAAAGTAAGGCGTGCAGCTCCCGCTCCGCAACGTGAGCAGGTTTTAAATCCGGGCAACCAAACACATATTCCAAGACGTGTTAAAAAGGTTAAAAACCCTAAGAAAGCTGAAGAAGATAAGCCGGTTGAAGAAAACAAGTCGGCTGAAGAAACTAACGCATAATAAATATTATAGAATTATTATGGTATCCTCCGCTTTGGGCGGAGGATATTTTGGTTAAAACTTTTTATTTTTGCGGTTGTAAGATTTTTGTTGATTAATAACAAAAGTTTATTTTTGAAAATTTGAAAAAATGTAGGGAAACTAAAAGTGTATTTGGAATTTTTCAAAACTGTTGATATTTTTTTTAGAATGTGATATAATTGTAGTGGTATATATTAATTGTTATTTAGGAGCGTTTTAATGGAAACAGTAAAAAATATTTTTTCGCCTGCGGACATACTTGTTCCAAAGGAAAATTTTGAAAAATGGTCGGTCGTTGCCTGCGACCAGTTTACCTCTCAACAGGATTATTGGGATAAGCTTGAACAGTTTGTAGGTAATGATAATTCGGCATTTAATCTTATTTTGCCAGAAATATATCTTGAAAATTCTGATGTAAAACAGCGTATTGATAATATACATAAGAATATGCAGGATTATCTCGGTGGCGATGTTTTTAAAGAATATAAGAACAGCCTTATATATGTTAGAAGAACCCAGTCGGACGGAAAAATGCGTGAGGGAATTGTCGGAAAAATCGACCTTGAATATTATGATTATTCCAAAGGTTCAACCTCTTTTGTAAGAGCCACCGAAGCAACCGTTCAGGAGCGTATACCGCCAAGAATTAAGGTCAGAAACGGAGCGAAGCTTGAACTTCCGCATATTATGATTTTGATTGATGATGATAAGAAAAATATTATAGAACCACTTGCGGATTATAAAAACAATCTTGAATGTGTTTATGATTTTGATATGAACATGGGTGGCGGACATATAAGCGGTTATCTGCTTTCGCAGGAATTGCAAAGTCAGGTGCTTGATAAATTGCTTGAACTTCAGGATAAAAATAATTTTGTAAAAAAATATGGTTTCGAAGATAAAGGCATTTTAACCTATGCAATGGGTGACGGAAATCATTCGCTTGCCACTGCAAAGGCTTATTATGAACAACTTAAGGCGGAAAATCCCGACAAGGATTTTTCAAATCACCCCGCAAGATATGCTCTTTGTGAAATTGTAAATCTTCATTCGCCTGCTCTTGAATTTGAGGCTATCTATCGCCTTGTTTATGATGTAGATAAGCAGGATTTTATAAACAAAATGAAAGAAAAACTTGAATTTTCCGAAACCGAAACAAATCAAAGCTTTACATATGTTATAGACGGAAAAGAAGTTGTATTTAATGTTGGCAAGCCTACTTCCAAACTTGCGGTTGGCACGGTTGATGGATTTGTAGACGCTTATTTAAAACAAAATGGCGGTAAGGTGGATTATATTCATGGCGAGCAGACGGTAAAAGAACTTGCCAGCCAAATGGACGCAGTTGCAATAATTTTGCCCGTAATGAAAAAAGAGGAACTTTTCCCAACCGTCCTTGCGGACGGAGCATTGCCCAGAAAAACTTTTTCAATGGGTCATGCTGAGGATAAAAGATATTATATTGAAGCAAGAAAAATCACAGAATAGTTTTTAGGAGGAATTTCTTATGTTGAAAACAGAATGTAAACAGGAACTTACAGGACACATTATTCCATTTTGGAAAAATCTTCACGACAGCGAATTTGGTGGCTACTACGGTTTTGTGGACAAGGATTTGAAACTTGACAAGCAGGCTGACAAGGGGGTTATTCTCCATTCGAGAATACTCTGGTTTTTCTCTAAATGCTACATGGTTCTTGGCGACAGAGAGTGCCTTGAGGAGGCTTACCATGCTTATAGATTTATTAAGCAGTATGCTATTGACTACGAACAGGGTGGCGTTTACTGGATGCTTAATTATAAGGGCGAACCGGTTGACACCATGAAGCATACATACAATATTGCTTTCTGTATCTATGCACTTTCCGCATATAGCAAGGCAACCGGTGACGAGGAGGCTGTTGGTCTTGCTGAAAAGCTTTTTGATGACATTGAAGAAAAAACCGTTGACGAATACGGCTATAAAGAATGTTTTTCAAGAGATTGGAAAATTATTCCCAATGAAGCTCTTTCTGAAAATGGTCTTATGGCTGACAAGACAATGAACACCCTCTTGCACCTTATTGAGGCTTACACCGAACTTTACAGCGTTACTAAATCGGACGATGTAGCCGAAAGACTTAAATACCAGCTTTCTATTATGAAAGACAAGGTTTTCGACCCCGACAGAAACGCTCTTAGAGTGTTCTTTAATGAAAAGATGGAAGAAATCGGCGATGTTCACTCTTATGGTCACGACATTGAAGCATCTTGGCTTGTTGACAGGGCTTGTGAGGTTCTTGGTGATGAAGATATTATTGCTGAATTTAAAGAAATTGATTTGAGAATAGCAGACAATATTCTTAATATTGCAGTTGAAAACGGCGGTCTTGCTAACGAAAGTGACCACAAAATTGTTGACAAAACAAGAATTTGGTGGGTTCAGGCTGAGGCTATTGTTGGCTTTATAACTGCTTTCAAAAACAGCGAAGATACTAAATTCTTTGATGCTGCTAAAAATGTTTGGGAGGTTATCAAAAATCAGGTGATTGACAAGCGAGAGGGCGGAGAATGGCTCTGGGAAACCGATATGCAGGGAAATGTTCCCGGCACAAGAGAGATTGCAGGTCCTTGGAAATGCCCATATCACAACGGCAGAATGTGCCTTGAGGTTATCACAGCGTTCTAATAACAATTTGCTTTGCAACAGGGCATAATGTTGCAATGTATTTTTTGTTGATTATTTTCTCGTTTGTGATGGGAAAATAAAAATAATATTTTTTTAAAAATATTTGGAAATTTTTAAAAGACATACAGCTATTATTTTATTATCATTTGTTTTACACAATCCTGTTGTATAATATGTTGGTGGCAAAAAACACATGATTATTTCAGTCTGCCTTGAATGGCAGAAAATGACGGAGAAAAACCGTCCTGTTTTAAAACCTGTATGGTTTTTTATCCCGTATAGGTTTTTACAAAGAAAGGAAAATTAAAATGCTTAAAAGAACTATGGCAAGCTTGCTTGCACTTTCGGTCTGCCTTGGAATGTTTGCTTCTTGTACTAAAGATGGGGATAAAGATAAATCTTCAAAGGCTGACCCTTCAAGTGTTGTAACAACCGATGAACAAGACAGCGTTGACAATTCAGAACTTACAACCGATTCCCAGCTTTCAATTGATGAGGACATTTATAAAGATTTGCCAGTGGCAGGTCTTACAATTGACGGAAAAGCGGTCGATACAGATGGTCTTGTAATGCTTAAGGTTGATGGCAACGATATTACTTTTGACCAGTTTAGATATTATTATTTTATGGTTAAAATGCAGCTTCAAGGTTACTATGGTGTGACCGATGACCAGTTGGAAGATGAAGAAATGTTTAAAAACTTCCTTGACACAGTTTTAAATCAAATTAAATGGGACGCTGTAACCGATAAGCTTGCAAAGGAAAATGATATTTCTCTTAATGACGATGACCTTAAAACAATTGCTGACAATCAGGCAAAACTTAAGGAGCAGTACGGCGATAATTATGAAAAGCAACTTAAACTTGAATATCTTACCAACGAAACTTTCCAATATGCTATGGAACACGCAACCCTTTATCAGAAACTTAATGACGCTTTGTTTGCCGAGGGCGGAAAGTTTGCTTCCACTGCTGACGATGTTGTTAAAGCGTTTAATGATGGAACATATATCCATGTAAAGAGTATTCTTATTCCTTATGAATATGCGGCTGAAGTTGCTGAAAGCGAAACCGATAGCGAGGGCAATGTTACCAAGTATGAAGATTTGTCGCTTAACGAAAAGCTGACCAAGAAGAAAACAGCTTTTGCCGACCTTTCCGAGGACGAACAAACCAAGCTTAAAGAGAACGCTAAAAAGCACGCTGATGAGGTTCTTAAAGAGGCTAAGGCTGACCCTTCCAAGTTTGATGACCTTATTAAAGAATATGGTTGGGACCCCGGAATGGAAAACCTTGAGGGTTATGATATAACCAAGGAAACAAGCTTTGTTCAGGAATATCTTGATGAAGCATTTAAACTTAAAGAGGGAGAAATCGGCTTCTGCGAAAACGATTCTTATGGCTACTTTATTATTCTGCGTGAAAAGCCGGACGAAGCTAAGATAAAGGAAAATGCATCGCAGTTTATCGCCCAAATTGACCAGAATCTTGCAAATGAAACCTATGAACCATATTTAGAAAAAGTAACCGTTGAAAACGGCGAATATTACGACAAGCTCGTTTGGGGTTCTATTACCTAATTAAATTTTAAGGCTGTCGCACTGAATTTATCGGTACGACAGCTTTATTTTATAATGACTGTTATAATCAAAGGAGGATTTTCATGCTCGAAAAGGATATAAAATGTGTGATTTTTGACATGGACGGAACTATTTTGGACACGGAAAAATGGCTACATATATACTGGATACAGGCAGCAAAAGAAAATGGGTATAATATGTCGGATGAAGTTGCTTTTTATATCCGTTCGCTTAATCATGAATACTGTGAAAAATATTTAAAAAATATTTTTGGTCAAAATTTTGATTATAAATCAGTAAGAAACCGCCGTGCAGAGCTTATGAGGCAGCATATTCAAAAAAACGGTTTGGAACTTAAAGCGGGTGTGACGGAGATTTTGGATTTTTTAAAACAAAAGGGAATAATAACAGCGATTGCTACCGCCACAGATTCGGAGCGTACGGGAAAATATCTTAAGTCGGTTGGACTTTTTGAAAAATTTGATAAAATAGTTTGTGCCAACGAGGTTAAAATTGGCAAGCCAGAACCGTATATATATCTTTATGCTTGCGAGCAACTGGAACTAAAGCCTTGTGAATGTCTTGCGGTGGAGGATTCTCCGAACGGCGTTCAATCGGCAGGCAGTGCAGGAATAAAAACTATTTTTGTTCCCGACCTTACCGACAGCACAGAGGGAATTGAAAATTTTATATATAAAAAATGCAACAATCTTTTGGAAATAAAAAAGCTTTTTGATTAGCTATTTTATAAAATGGCAAAACTGTAAAATTTAAGGAGAAAATAAATGCAAAACGACGATAGAAATAATAGTAATAATAATCAAGGCGGAGTTACAGATTTTTCAGGATACAATAATAATAGACAACCAAATAATTCTGGAAATCCAAACAATTCAAACAATTTCAACAATCCTAACAACCAAAATAATCCAAACACCCCAAATGGCAGAATAGTATATGATGAATATGGGAATGCTTATCTTGTAGATAGCCACGGAAATGCAGTAAGGGTTAATATTCAAAATCCAAATGCAAATCAACAACAGCAACCACAAGAACAAACAAGACCACAGCAAGGGCAACAACCCCAAAGACAGCAGGGGCAAAGACAACAGCCCCAAAAGCCACAGCAAAGACCACAGGCACAGCAAGAACAATCAAGACAAAGACCGAGTTCTTCGACGACAAGAACAAGAGATACAAGGGATAGTAGTAATAATAAACGCCGAAAGCCTAATCGTGGGAATAATCATAGCAGAAATAATAGGGATAATAGAAATAACAGAGATAATAGAAATAATGCCAATCGTCAAAATAATAACAACGAAAGAGAAAGCAGACAAGGTTATGACGAAAGGCAAAATTACAATCAAACGGGCGAACGTGGAGAATACAGCCATTATAATTCCAGACCCGAAAAACCAAGAAAACGCAGAAAAAAACACCATATTTTCAGCAAGATTATTATGGCACTGCTTGTAATGGCAATTCTTTCACAGGTGCTTCTGCTAAGATATGTAAGCAAGGTCAAGCAGGTTGAACCCAAACCAAGATATGATGTAACAGCGGATATTGTCAGCGACAAGGTAGAAAATATTTTGGTTATCGGTTCGGATACAAGAGATGCCGAAAGTGCAGGTCGAACCGATTCAATGATGCTTTTTAGCTTTAACCGCCAAACAAAAACCATGACAACCACCTCTTTTATGAGGGATATGTATGTTGAAATTCCAAACCATGGTTGGGATAAGCTTAATGCCGCTTATGCTTATGGTGGTGCTGAACTGCTTATGGATACACTTACCATGAATTTTGGTATTGATATTGACGGATATTTGTATATTGATTTTTATAGCTTTATTGATATTGTGGATGCAGTGGGCGGAATTGATGTGGAAATTTCTGATGAGGAAGCACAGGGAATGACTGCACCAATGGCGGAGCAAAATAAAATTCTTGGTAACAAAAAAGGCACAGACTATTTGACAAGTGGCGGAAATCTGCATTTAAACGGTAATCAGGCTCTTGCTTATTCAAGACTTAGATATGTTGGAAATGCAGACTTTGAAAGAACCCAACGTCAACGGTTGGTTGTAAGCAAAATACTTGAAAAATCAAAGAAATTAAATCCTTTTGCACTTGATAGATTTTTAGCCACAGCCTGCAAAAGTCTTTCGTCTGACATGAACACGCTTGAACTTATGGGAACAGCAGACAGGGGAATTTTGTATTTGACCTACAAGCAGGAAAATTTAAGAATACCCGCCGAGGGGACTTATTCTTTCTCAAGAGCAAACGGTCAATCTATTTTATCGGTGGATTTTGACGCAAACAAAAATCTTATAAGAGAAAGCATATACAATAATTAATAATTTGCAATAAACCAAAGGGTTGTTTATATTATTTTGTATTTATATTATTTCCTCACGGTGAGCGGGGAAATGCGGGTTAGTGACTTGTAATTTCTCCACCACAGGCGTGGAATATATAATAACGAAAGGACGGCGAAAAAATACAATGGATAAATTTAAACTTGTTTCGGATTATAAGCTTTCGGGCGACCAGCCACAGGCGGTGGACAAACTTGTTGACGGCATAAACAGCGGAATGAAAGAACAAACCCTTCTGGGCGTTACCGGTTCGGGTAAAACCTTTACCATGGCAAATGTTATTGCAAGGGTAAACCGCCCAACCCTTGTGCTTGCACACAACAAAACCCTTGCCGCACAGCTCTGTGAGGAATTTCGGGAGTTTTTTCCTGAAAATGCGGTGGAATATTTTGTTTCTTACTATGATTACTATCAGCCAGAAGCATATATTCCCAGCAAGGACACCTATATTGAAAAGGATTCTGCAATAAATGATGATATAGACAAGTTACGACATTCGGCGACAACAGCAATTGCCGAAAGACGAGATGTTATTATTGTTGCGAGCGTGTCTTGTATCTATTCGCTTGGCGACCCCGAAGAATATAAATCTATGGTTGTTTCGGTGAGGCAGGGAATGGAAAAAAGCCGTGAACAGCTTATGCGGGAACTTGTGGCAATCGGCTATGAGCGAAACGATATTAATTTTACAAGAAATAAATTTAGGGTTCGTGGAGATGTTGTGGAGGTATTTCCTGCATCTCATGGCGAAACGGCTATAAGGGTTGAGTTTTTTGGGGACGAAATCGACAGGATAAGCGAGGTTGAGGCACTGACCGGAACGGTTAAAAGGCGAATTAATTATACCGCTTTTTTCCCTGCTTCTCACTATATAGTTGGCAAGGAAAAACTTCATTTGGCGGTGGAAGAACTGGAAAAAGAACTTGCAAAGCGGGTAAAATATTTTCAGGACAACAATATGCTTATCGAGGCACAACGAATTGAACAGCGAACCAAACATGATATTGAAATGCTTGAAGAAACGGGGTTCTGTTCGGGGATTGAAAACTATTCAAGAGTGCTTTCGGGCAGACCAATGGGAAGTGTGCCGTACACCCTGCTTGACCACCTGCCTAAAGATTTTTTGCTTATAGTGGACGAATCTCATGTAAGCTTGCCACAGGTTCGGGCAATGTATGGTGGCGACCGCTCCAGAAAAGAAACGCTTGTAAAATATGGCTTTAGGTTGCCCTCTGCAATGGACAACCGCCCGCTTACCTTTGATGAGTTTTATTCGCATATAAATCAAGCGGTGTTTGTTTCGGCAACCCCTGGCGAGATTGAACTGGAAAAATCGGCACAGGTGGTTGAGCAGATTATCCGCCCAACCGGACTGCTTGACCCAGAAATTTCGGTTCGTCCGATTGATGGACAGATGGACGATTTACTTTCTGAAATAAACAAGAGAATAGCGAAGAAAGAAAGGGTGCTTGTTACAACGCTGACCAAGAAAATGGCGGAGGATTTAACCGATTATCTTAAGAATTTTGGAATAAAGGTAAGATATATGCACTCTGATGTGGATACAATGGAGCGAATGAAAATAATTCGTGATTTAAGGCTTGGCGAATTTGATGTGCTGGTGGGAATAAATCTTTTGCGAGAGGGATTGGATTTGCCCGAAGTTTCGCTTGTTGCAATTCTGGACGCCGACAAGCAGGGATTTTTGCGTTCAAGGAGCAGTCTTATTCAGACGGCAGGAAGATGTGCAAGAAATGCCGAAGGATTGGTTATTATGTATGCGGACGAGGTTACCAAATCAATGAAAGAGGCTATTGACGAAACGGCTCGCCGTAGAGAAATTCAAATTAAATATAACAAACAGCATGGAATTGTTCCAAAAACTATTATTAAGAGTGTTCGTGATGTTATTGATATTGCCCTTACTTGTAACTTTCTTAGGGAAGCGAAATCCCATTGTTGTTCAAGC
Organism: uncultured Clostridia bacterium; assembly: GCA_947631445.1. Taxonomy (GTDB): domain Bacteria; phylum Bacillota; class Clostridia; order Oscillospirales; family Ruminococcaceae; genus CANRLN01. The sequence continues at coordinate 30 of CANRLN010000003.1, read as the reverse complement.
AGCCGACACCGATGAAGAAAACGGCGATGT
>CANRLN010000002.1 GCA_947631445.1 uncultured Clostridia bacterium | reverse complement strand
GGGTTATTGTTTATGTAAGAATTGTAAGCGGTACACTCAAAGCAGGTGACATGATAAGATTTATGGCAACTGGTGCAGAGTTTCAAACGGTTGAAGTTGGCTATATGGGAGCAAAGGACGTTATACCGACCAAATGCCTTATGGCAGGCGAGGTCGGCTACATAGCTGCATCTATTAAGAATATCGGCGACACACAGGTTGGCGACACCGTGACAACGGTTGAAAATCCATGTGACAAGCCCCTTGACGGCTACAAGAAAGTGAACCCTATGGTTTATTCGGGAATTTATCCTGCGGACGGTGCTAAATATTCTGATTTGCGTGAGGCACTGGACAAGTTGCTTTTGAATGACGCATCACTTAGTTTTGAACCCGAAACTTCAGCGGCTTTAGGTTTTGGCTTTAGATGTGGTTTTCTTGGACTTCTCCACATGGAAATAATTCAAGAAAGACTTGAGAGGGAATATAATCTTGATTTGATTACAACCGCTCCATCAGTTATCTATAAAGTAAATTTGACAGACGGTTCAACCGTTATGATTGACAATCCCTGCAACTATCCCGACCCTGCAACCATTGCAAGTGCGGAAGAACCGGTAGTAAATGCACATATTTATGCTCCCTCTGATTTTGTTGGAAATATAATGGAACTTTGCCAAAACCGCCGTGGAACATTTAAAGACATGAAATATATTGACGAAACAAGGGTGGATATACACTATGAACTGCCACTTAATGAAATAGTTTATGATTTCTTTGATGCTTTAAAATCCAAAACAAAGGGTTATGCTTCCTTTGATTATGAACTTAAAGGATACGTTCAAAGCAAGCTTGTAAAACTGGATATTCTGCTTAATGGCGAAATTGTGGACGCACTTTCATTTATTGTTCATGCAGATAGTGCATATACAAGAGGAAGAAAGATTGTGGAACGTCTTAAGGAAAATATTCCAAGACAGCTTTTTGAAGTGCCGGTGCAGGCGGCAATTGGCGGAAAGATTATTGCAAGAGAAACTATTAAAGCTATGCGTAAAGATGTGCTTGCAAAGTGTTATGGTGGCGATATAACCCGAAAGAAGAAACTGCTTGAAAAGCAAAAAGAGGGTAAAAAACGTATGCGTCAACTGGGAACTGTTTCTGTTCCTCAAGAAGCTTTTATGTCGGTGCTTAAGCTTGATGAGGATTAATAATGGAATTTTTAATATGGATTGTTATTGCTTTTGTGTTTATGGCGGTTGTTGGCGTCAGTATACAAAAAATAATTATTCTGGCAATTATACTTCTTGACATTTGCACTTTTATAGGTATGGTGTCCTTTGGGAAAATCTTGTTTTCCATTTTGAAGGGCAGGAAAACAAAGGGAAACTTTTGCAGAATAGACAAACACCCAGTTCATAATTATAATGTGGCATATTATAATGTGGACGAAGAAATTATAAGCGGTTGTTTTCCCAGCGAGGTTGTAATGAAAAGCATACTCTATACTCCAAAAGATAAAGTTAGACTTGTTCTTGTGAAAAACAAGGGCATAATGGTAGCTTTTGATATAATACAGATATTCACAGCCGTAATTGGTGGGTTGTGTAGTAGTATTTTTAGTGTTGGGTTGCTAATTGCTCTTATAACTAATCTTTAGAAGTGCAAATTGAACAGTTTTATAAATATAATTTTTAGGAGATAATAATATGAACGATATGCAACAGGCAATAAAAAAATCCTTGATATTTGGATTTTCAGGGGCGGTTATATTGCCGATTTGCTATGAAATTTATGCAAACATAATGCCACAGCTTGCTATAATTTTAATGCTTGGTTTTTCGGTTTGGGCGAGCATTGCCTTTCTTAAAAACAAATTCCGCTTTGCAGTTTTGGGTATAACTGCTTATATTGCTTTTGCAAGCATTTTCGGAGTGCTTGTGTATATATTTATAAACCCGTTGGTGGAAAATATACTTAAAGGGGCAAAGTCGGAATATTTTTATTTGAGTTTTGCCGAGCAGATTAAATTTTGTGGCAAGGCTTTAGAAATAATGGCGATTGCCTATATTTTCGGAATTGTCAAATCAATTGTTGTAAGGCTTAAGAAAAAGTTTGAGGAGAATGGCAAACTTGCTGAAAATGCAATTGAAAACGCTTTTAATGATGATGAGGAATAGAAAAATGGAAAATATAGGTGTTTATGTGCATATTCCTTTTTGCAAACGAAAATGCGTTTACTGCGATTTTTATTCGGTGGCGGATAGCCGTCTTTTTAAACAATATTGCAACAGCCTAAAAAAAGAAATTGCAGAATATAAAAATAAAAACCTTATGGCGGATACGATTTATTTTGGTGGCGGAACGCCCAGTGTTCTCCCCGCCGATATGCTTAAAGGGATATTTTTTGAAATAAAAAATAATTTTAATATTGCCGAAAATTTGGAGGCAACAATAGAGTTAAATCCATGCACCTGTAATCTTAAATTTTTGCAGGAATTAAAAAAAATAGGGTTTAATCGTGTTTCTTTTGGGGTTCAATCGGCGGTGGATAGCGAGCTTGAAAGCCTTGGCAGATTGCATAATTTCGAGCAGGCAACAATGGCAGTAGAATATGCTAAACAAGCAGGTTTTAAAAACATTTCTTGCGATTTGATGATTGGCATACCTTACAGCACAATGAAAAGTTTTGAATATTCGCTAAATAAAATATGCGATTTGGATATACAGCATATTTCTGCTTATATGCTTAAGGTCGAACCAAACACGCCACTTGCCAAAAATTCAAAATTGCTTTCGCATATTGCCGATGAAGATTTGGTTTGTGATATGTATGAAAGAATGTGCGAAATACTAAAATCAAAAGATTTTGTGCATTATGAGATTTCCAATTTTGCAAGACAGGGTTTTGAAAGTAGGCACAACACAAAATATTGGATTCTTGAGGATTATATAGGTTTTGGAAGTTCGGCACATAGCTTTTTTGAAGGCAAGCGTTTTTATAATCCGCCCGATATTAATAATTATTTAAACAATAATTTTGAAAAAATTTCTGAACCAGTTGATGTTAAACAGGAATATTTAATGCTTGCTTTAAGATTAAACAAGGGTGTAGAAATTTCAAGGTTAAGTCAGATTTACGGCGAGCAAGCAGGAACAATAATAGAAAAAGCTAAACAATTGGAAAAACATAATTTAATAAGTTTTGGCAAAAATAATTTTTGCCTTACCGAAAAAGGCTTTTTGCTTTCAAATCAAATAATCTGTCAAATACTACCCTAAAATGTTTTTTGTTTAAGTAAGAGGTTGTAAAAAAGTCTTTAGCAATATTAAAAATATTTCCCCGCCTATGACGGGGAAATACAAGTTAAAATAATCAAGCGAAATTATAGCTTAAAAACAATCTGCTCCACAATATTTTGCGGTTTTACCGAGTGCTTGCTCAATTCTAAGCAATCGGTTGTATTTTGCAACCCTTTCACTTCTGCAAGGAGCACCGGTTTTAATCTGTCTTGTGTTAAGACCAACCGCAATGTCTGCAATGGTTGTATCTTCGGTTTCTCCCGAACGATGGGAAGCAATAGCAGTGTAACCGTTTTTGTGGGCAAGGGATATTGCCTCAAGGGTTTGAGAAATACAGCCAATTTGATTAGGCTTGATAAGCACAGAATTTGCCGATTTGCTGTTAATTCCCTGCTGAATACGCTGGGTGTTGGTTACAAACAAATCATCTCCGACAAGCTGAATATCTGAGCCAAGAGTTTCGGTAAGACGTTTCCAACCCTCCCAATCTTCTTCGTCAAGTGGGTCTTCGATAGAACGAATAGGATATTTTTTGCACAAATCCTTCCAATAATCAATAAGTTGGGTTGATGTGAAATTCTTGTAGCTTTTTGGAAGAAGATATTCACCAGTTGCTCCAGTTTTCCATTCAGAAGCGGCGGCATCAAGGGCAAGTACAAAATCCGAACATGGCAGATAGCCTGATTTTTCAATTGCTTGCAAAATAAGGTCAAGAGCCTGTGTGGTTTCCGAAAGGTCGGGGGCAAAACCTCCCTCGTCACCAACAGCGGTTGACAAGCCTTTTTCTTTTAGGATTCCTGCAAGAGTGTGATAAACCTCACTGCACATTCTAAGGGCGTCCGCAAAGCTTTTTGCACCGACTGGCATAATCATAAATTCCTGAATGTCGATATTGTTTGCCGCATGAACGCCACCGTTTAAAATGTTCATCATCGGCACGGGAAGATGAATGGCGTTTGCTCCGCCCAAAAATCTGTAAAGCGGAATACCCATACTGCTTGCCGCCGCTTTACAGCAGGCAATTGATACGGCAAGAATTGCGTTTGCCCCTAAACAAGATTTGTCGGAAGTACCGTCCAAATCAATCATTGCTTTGTCTATTGTAAAAATATTTCTTGGGTCAAGCCCAACAATTGCATTTGAAATTTTCTGATTGATGTTGTCAACAGCTTTTGTAACTCCCTTGCCTCCATATCGGTTCTGGTCGCCGTCACGGAGTTCAAGAGCTTCAAATTCTCCCGTTGATGCACCGCTTGGAGATGTGCCGATTCCAAAAGAACCGTCACTTAAAGTAACCTGTGCTTCAACCGTTGGGTTTCCTCTTGAGTCAAGAATTTCTCTGCCTGTAACCTTGGTAATTTTCATCTTTGATTTCTCCTTTGTTGTTTGATTATTTTATAAAATTATTTTGTACAATGTAATAAATTTTATGCACGGAATTATAAAAAGGGGATTGGTCAATTTGTGTTTTTAAAAAATCTTGTATATTCACCACCTACAGCGGAAGAATACAAATTCTAAAAACAAAATAAACAAATTTTATAGTTATATTTTGTGCAAAGTTAATAAACTGGGGATATTTCGGTATTTTTTGCTTGACAAACAGTGTACATAATGTTATAATAATTATATACACTAAGTTTAAACGAAAGGAAAGAATTTTATGTCTACACTTGAAATTGTAGCAGGAATAGTGCTGATTTTGGCTTGCCTTATTATTACTGCTGTAGTTATGGTTCAGGATTCAAAAGAGCAGGGTCTTACGTCCGCAATCGGCGGTGGCTCAAACTCGTCATTCTATGAGGACAACAAGGGAAGAACTCGTGACGCTCAATTGAATCGGTTTACAAAGGTTTCGGCAATCATTTTGTTTGTTGTTACCCTTGCGGTTAATATCATTTCTGCTTTGCATTAAACAACACAAGCCTTGCTTTTGCAGGGCTTTTATTTTATTATTTTTTAGGAGAATTTTATGAAATCAGATTATAAAAAGAAAATTATGTCCTGCCTTAAAAAGGCTGAAAAACCCTTGACAGCAAACAAAATAAAAAAAGCGGTTTCCAAAAAAATCAAGGTTGAAAAAACAGGTCTTGAATCTGCTCTTGCTAAACTAAAAAAACAAGGGCAGGTTATTGAATGTCCCAATGGGTATATATCGGTGGAAAACAAAAGATTTATTTTGTGTAGCATTTCTAAACTTGCCACCAATTTTGGATTTGCCAAAAATCTTGAAACCGAGGAGGAATATTTTATCCCCGGTAGAGATTTAATGGGAGCAATGCCAAACGATAAAGTTTTGGTCAAAATAACCGGTCATTCGGGAAATTCGCCCGAAGGCGAGGTCGTAGCAATTATGAAACAAGAGTTTAACGACCTTACAGGTAATATTATTTGGGATAGGGGAATGTTAAAGATAGTTCCAGATACGCTTACAAAATATGCCCTTGATATATATAATCCTAAAAGACTGCCTTTAAAAGAGGGGGATAAAGTCCTTGCTGTTATAACAAAACGTGGCAAACGACATAGCGAACATGAATGTATGGTAACAGAAATTATCGGTGACAGTAGCAAGGCAAGTGTTTGTGCCGAATCTGTTGTTGTGCTTAATGGTCTTTCTATGGAATTTCCCGAGGAGGTTGTTGAGCAGGCTGAGTTTGTAAATGATGAAAGCCGTGTGCAGGCGGAGGCTGAGGGTAGATTGGATTTGCGTCATCTGCCGATTTTTACAATTGATGGTGCGGATACCAAAGATATTGACGATGCAATTCATGTGGAAAAAACCGAAAACGGTTTTAAATTGGGTGTGCATATTGCCGATGTTTCCCACTATGTAACCCCAAAATCTCCGCTGGACAACGAGGCTATAAAGCGTGGAACAAGCGTATATTATGCAAACAAGGTTATACCAATGCTTCCCAAAGAGCTTTCCAATGGTATTTGTTCGCTGAACCCAAATGTTGATAGGCTTACTTTTTCCTGCCTTATGGATATGGATAAAAACGGAGAAATTAAAAGTTATCGTTTTGAAAAAACGGTTATCCGTTCAAGGGTAAAAGGTGTGTATGACGAACTCAATCAGATTTATTCAGGTGATATTACCGAACAATTAAAACAGAAATATGAGCAGGTTCTGCCCTGTCTTGAGAATATAAAAGAACTTGCACTCATATTAAACAAAAAGAAAATTTCCAGAGGCACTCCAGAACTTGACACAACCGAAAGCAAGCTTGTTATTGATGAAAATGATGTTTGTGTTGGAGTTAAGGCAAGAGAGCGTGGACTTACTCAAGAGTTTATCGAAGATTTTATGCTTTCGGCTAACGAATGTGCGGCAAAATTCGGCATAAAACATGAAATCCCTTTTGTTTATCGTGTGCATGAATCACCCTCACCCGAAAGAATAGAGGATTTGAAAAATACCCTTGCACTTATGAATATCCCTTGCAATTTTTCAGATGAAGTAAAACAAAATGAACTTGCCGAACTGCTAAAGCGTGTTGAGGATACCGACCAAAAAAGCCTTGTAAACAATATGGTTTTAAGAAGTATGGCAAAGGCAAAATATAGCGTAGAACCGCTTGGGCATTATGGTCTTGCTCTTGCCGACTATGCACATTTTACCTCCCCAATTCGCCGATATGCGGATTTATCCATTCATAGAATTATGAGCGAACTTATTCAAAGCCACGACAAGCAGGAAACTTCAAGAAAATTTAATAAATTTTCTTATGCCGCCGCTGATGCTGCAACCAGAACCGAACTTGTGGCAATAAAGGTTGAACGAACAGCAGAAGACTGCTACAAAGCCGAATATATGAACGAACATATCGGCGAAGAATTTGATGCAGTTGTAAGCTCTGTTACGGATTTTGGAATGTTTGCACAGCTTGAAAACACCTGTGAGGGGCTTGTTCATGTGGATAATCTTCCACAAGGATATTATGTTTGCAACAACCACATTGAACTTGTAAACCAAACACTTAATCAAAAATGGAAGGTTGGTCAGAAGATAAGGGTAAAGGTTCTTGGTGCTAATGTTTCAATGGGTAAGGTGGATTTTAAACTTGCTTAGGCTGAGGCTAAAATGCACAAAGAAATTATGCCCTTAAAGAGTAGCGGAAAACGAACACCTTCAAAAAAACCATTTTCGGAGGGCATACTGGTTATGAAAGAAAAAGAAAATTCAAAAAATTAATTTTTATTAATTGTTTTTGATATGCTTGCTTGGTAATATAAATATTCCAAATTTATATAAATAATATTTTTTAAAATTTGAAAAATACTTGACAAGTTTCAAAAAATATGGTATAATATATCTGTTGACCTTGCTTGTACAAACGGCTTTTTGTAGTAGGCTGTTAATAAGTATAGGCGAAATCCAAGAGGAGGTGCAAAAAAATGGCAAAAGTAAATGAATCCTATGAAGCACTTGTAGTTTTCAGCACTAAGAACGGAGAGGAAGCTGTTAAGGCTCTTACCGACAAGTTTTCTGCTCTTATTGAAAAGAACGCTGAAAATGTTGAAGTGAACAATTGGGGCAAGAGAAAGCTTGCTTATGAAATTAATTACGAAAACGAGGGTAATTATGTACTCTGGACATTTACAAGCAAGCCCGATTTTCCGGCTGAGTTTGAAAGAGTATTGTCTATTACCGACGGCGTTTTGCGTTTCTTAGTTACTGTAAAGTAATTTAAGCGTTGTTATTTAGGGGGTGTAGTTATGTTGAACCGTGTAATTTTAATGGGTAGAATCACCCACGATTTGGAGCTTAGACAAACTCAAAATGGTAATGCTTCGTTGTCTTTCCAAATTGCTGTTGATAGATATATGGGTCAGGGCAAAGATAGAGGCACAGACTTTATTCATTGTACAGCTTTTGGACAGCAGGCAGAGTTTATACATCGCTACTTTGGCAAGGGTAAACTTATACTTATTGAGGGTAGCATAAGGTCGGACGGTAGCAAATATACCGACCGAAATGGTGTTGAACAGCGTAGTATGCCAAGCGTGTGGATTGAAAGAGCTAACTTCACGGGTGAAAAGTCCAATAATAATAATGGCGGTTACAACAATAACTATGGTGGCAATGCCGGATATAACGGCGGTGGCTACAACAATAATTATGGCGGTAATGCCGGATATAACGGCGGTGGCTATAATGGCAATAGTTATAACAATGCTCCCAACAATTATAACAACCAACCCGCTCCACAGCAAAACAATCAATCTAATCAATCCAATTTGGATATACCGCCAGTTGGTGATTTAGATGATTTTTCAGAAGTTTTTAATGCTGCTGACGGTGTGCTTGGAGATGGAAATAAACTTCCGTTCTAACACGGAATTAACTATGCAAATTTAGTTTGCAATGTTTTGAAATTATAAACTTGTTATAAAACAATGAATTTATTCCAAAGGAGGGAAAAAACTCATGGAAAAAAATAATGCAAGACCTCAGAGAAAGCCTCGCAGAAAGGTTTGTATGTTCTGCGTTGATAGAGCTGAAAAGATTGACTATAAGGATATCGCAAAGCTTAGAAAGTGCATGACCGATAGAGCAAAGATTTTGCCAAGACGTGTTACAGGCACTTGTGCTTTCCACCAGAGAGAGCTTACAACAGCAATCAAGAGAGCAAGACATATTGCTTTGCTTCCTTACACAGCTGATTAATTTTAAATTTATAAACGGCAAGGCTGAGCTTGCCGTTTTTTTATTTTTAGGCTTGCCAATATGCAAAAATAATATCCCTCGCTGGTGGCGGGGGATATTTTTAATTAAAATTATTTTTTAGAGCATATCTGCAAGTTCAAATATAAGATTTTCGGACTTTGTCCAGCCAAGGCAACCGTCAGTAATGCTCTTACCATAAACGCCTTCGCCGATTTTTTGAGCTCCGTCCTCAATATAAGACTCAATCATAAAGCCTTTAACCATGTTTTTGATGTTCTCATTCATCTTTCTTGAGTGCATAACCTCTTTGCAAATTCTCACCTGTTCAAGAGGATTTTTGCCCGAATTAGCATGGTTTGTATCCACAATAACTGCCATGTTTTCAAGATTTTTAGCAGAATAAGAATTGTAAACCTCGCACAAGTCTTCATAGTGATAGTTTGGTTTAGAAACACCACGGTTATCAACATAACCTCTTAAAATAGCGTGTGCAAAAGGATTTCCGTGGGTTTTGCACTCCCAACCACGATACAAGAATTTGTGGCTTGCTTGTGCCGCAATAATAGAGTTGAGCATAACAGAGTTGTCGCCAGAGGTTGGGTTTTTAATTCCAACAGGAATATCAAGTCCGCTTGCGGTAAGTCTATGTTGCTGGTTTTCAACACTTCTTGCACCAATTGCAACATAACCCAAAATATCCGAAAGGTATCTGTGATTTTCGGGATAGAGCATTTCGTCCGCACAGGTAAAGCCGGTTTGTATCATGGCATCGGTGTGGAGTTTACGAATTGCAAGCAAACCTTCAAGCAAATCCTCTTCCTTTTCGGGGTCGGGTTGGTTTGCCATTCCCTTATATCCAAGACCGGTGGTTCTGGGCTTGTTTGTATAAATTCTGGGGATAATAAAAATCTTTTCTTCAACCTGTTTTTGCACCTTTGCAAGGCGATTTATGTAATCAAGAACAGCGTCCGAACGGTCGGCGGAACAAGGACCAATAACCAAAATAAGTTTGTCCTCCTGACCCGAAAGAATTTGTTTGAGTTCTTCGTCACGTTGTTGTTTGATTGCTTTAAGCTCGTCCGTAAGAGGAAAACGTTCCTTAATTTCCTGAGGAACAGGAAGTTTTCTTAAAAATTCCATATTCATAGTATTTATAACCTTTCTTTTAACAAAAATTATTACTTTTTTATTATAACACAAAAAATAAGAAATGTCAAGGGATATTCTGCACATTTCACGGAATTTGTGGAAAGCAATAGAAAAAATAATATAGAATTATTATATAATGAATTTGTTACACACTGTCAGATTTCCAGCAAATTGATTTGTTGATTTGCAACAAGTTACATTTAAATTTTTGTGATTTTTCACAAATTTTTCGCTAAAAAAAAAAAAAAAAGTGTTGAAAATGCTTGACTTTTGGTAAGAAACGTGGTATAATTTAGTTACAACAAGAGAAAGACAACACAGTGTAGAAATAAGTTGATTATTATAGAAAGGGGCGAATGTTTATGATTAAAAATTCAAAAAGTTTAAAAAATGTAAACGTTACCGCAAATGCTACATTTTTATTGTTAGATGCTAATTTACTTCCTTATAGTCACAGTGAATGTTCCGAAAGTTTTAATCGACTTTATGAGGGAACAAACAAAATGTTGCTTGACTCTATGGGACAGGTCAATTATCATTGCCTTGATATGGTAAGGCGTGTTTGAATTAAAGAAAGAGGGTGAATGTTATGAACGAAACGTTGGGAAAAGTATTAGTTGCAGCAGTAAGTACAGCAGCAGGTAAAGCTATTACAATTATATTAACCACAATATTAAAAAAGTAAGAATGGTGGTGATTAGATATGGGCGAAATTATTGTTGCAGGGGTAAGTTTAGCAATAGCTATTGTTAAATATGCTGGTGGCAAAGGTAAATAATTTTACTTTTGTAAGTTAAAAATTGACCGAGCCACCTGCTGTTAAGTTGGCTTGTGGTTCGGTTATTTAATAAAATATATTTATATTTGTAATTTTTATTAGGAGGAATTAAAATGTTAGATGGTAAAGACGTTTTGGAAAAGGTTGTTGTAATAGGTGGAGCAGTTCTTACAATATGGGACATTTTAACCAGAGGAAATGGTAAATGATTTTACCCTTGTAATTTAAAAATTGACTGAGCTACTTAATTAGTTTGTGACTCGGTTTATTGTAACATATTAAGGAGTTGAATATTATGAGTTATATGACAAATGATGAGAGAGGCAAATGCCATGCAATTATACATACGGCTTCAGTAGCGGCAGCAGGCATAGGAACTGGGCTTGCAAATCTTCCTTGTTCAGACACAATTCCATTGCAAGGTATTCAAATCACTATGATAATATCTTTGGGTAAAGTTTTTGATATATCGCTTACCAAAGCATTGGCAAAACGAGTATTATCCCAATTTTTGGGAGCGACTGTCGGAAAGGGAATAGCTAATGTACTTACGTTTTGGATACCCGGTGTCGGAAATGCAATAAATGCTGGTGTTGCGGCAAGTATGACCGAAACAATCGGCTGGCTTGCAGCTAATCAATTTGCTAAAGAGTGCTATGAAGGCTGATGTTTTTTAAGAAAGGTTTGTATTTTTATGATTATTAAACGTCCGGGTTCTCCAGACCCAAATGATTGGATAAATAAGATTATAGAATTTCTTTGGAAATTCAAAAGAAAGTAGAAAGAGGTGGTATTTTTATGATTACACCCCCACTTATTCCAAAAGATTTGATAATAAAAATTATTAAAGATATCATTAAAAGAAAATAGGAAGAGGTATTTAAAGTGGACAAGCCAATAACTTTAGTTAGGCGTTATGTAGGAACTGCCGAATTTTATATGCAAAAAGCAGATAGAGAATACGCTTATTATAAAAACGATTTTGATAATGGCAGAGGAAATAAGTATACTCATTATCGAATTTCTCAAGAATGTTACGAAAAAGCACAAAGCTATATAGACCGTGCTAAAAAAATAATGAAAGAAGATAATATTAAAGATAGTTCTTTATCTTCAAGAATTAGGACTATTGAAAGAAAATTAAAGGCAAATAAAAAAAAATGGAATTTAATTTGAGGTGATTTTAATGGGATTCTTTAGTAAACGCAAGGCGGTTAATCAAGAAACAAACAAATATATGAATGAGGGCAAAGGAAATTGTAACCGTTCGGATAATTATAGGGAACGTGCATTGCAAGACGAAGTTTCAAATTATGGTTGGTATACCTGTCCTAAATGTGGAGGGAAATTCCGCAAAAGTGATATGGAAGCAGACCATATTGTTCCACACAGCAAGGGTGGCGACAATTCCCGTGGGAATTTACAGTTGATATGTAGGCATTGCAACCGTTCTAAGGGTGCAAGCACATCAGAAACAAGAAAAGATTTAGCAAGAAAAAGAAGCCAGTTACACGAAAGCAAAAAAGCTATGAGGGAAGCTTTATCTGACGCATATGATATATATGATGAATTATCCAAGAAAAAATAATTAGAGGAGATGTATTAATATGTCAATGTCAATTGTAAATATAAAAAAATTAAGTTGTAAAAGGTGTGCCTTTTGCAAATACTGGAACGACCGACAGGATACACATATAAACCATAAATATCTTGATGTGTGGGAATATGATAGTAGTGCAAAAGAATATTGCTCTCAAAAAAGGCACGATATAGCTGGTTTTTCAAGTTGCAACAAATTTGAACTTAAACTATAATTAAAAATTATAAGAAAGGAGAAAAATTATGAGCATAATTGGTATAATTTTGATTATTTTATACATTAGATATAGTTATAAAGCAGTAAACGATTTAGTGTATTCAAAATATACGCTTTATGGCAAAAGCGTTATGGATATAGTTATGAGAAAATGTTTAACAGGTCTTTTGCTTGGTTGGATATTAATTCCTATATGGATTATTAAATCAATTTTAAGTAATAGATAAAAAAAATCCGCATGGTGTAAAGCCGTGCGGATATTTTTTGCAATATATCACAACAATTTTTCAAAATTTTTCTTTTCTTTTTTGGTTATAATAAATCTTGACTTTTTGTCTGTTTTGTAGTATGATATAATAGTGGTTTTTATGCTTACAAAAAAATATTTTAAAGGAGCGTGCAAATGAAAAAAGAAGATTTATTGAATTTCAATTTTGATTGGAAAGACAAGCAAATCTTTGATGAAGCTTTAGAAAATTCAAATCTTAACGAACATGAAAAACAACAGCTTATAAGCTCACGTCAGAGAATGATTGAGATTGAAGAAATAAAAAAAGAAGAACAGAAACAAAACAAAAAACAAAATGGTGACGGTGGCGGAGAAAAGGCTAAACCAAATTTGCCCTTCTCAAAAATGGTTTTTGCCTTTGCAATATGTATATTTTTTATTATTTTTCCCTTTATCTCCCGAATGCACATTGAATATCTTACAGATTTTACTGTAAAATATTTTTCCTCCCAAACCGGCAAAATAACCGACTGGTTTTTATATGCCAAAGAGATGGCTATTATTTTATGTGCTTTAGGGTGTATACTTTTTTATTTTTTTGAAAGTGTTATATATTTTGAAAAGCAAAGTGGCAACATGGGCATAAAAAACAAAAGCCTGCGACTTCCGATTTTTCTTATAATTTTATATGCAATTTTTATTGTGCTTTCGGGTGTCTTTGCTAGTAATAAAGAGGTTGTGCTTATGGGAATGGTCAAGCAGTATGAGGGGCTTCTGGGAACTCTTAGCTATCTTGTTGTGTGTTTGGTCGGTATGAACTATTTCAATAATTCAAAAGCACTTAGCTTTTTCCAAAATTCAATGCTTATCCTGTGCGGGCTTGCAGGAACTTTTGCTCTCAGCGAATATTACGGCTATCCTTTGCAGGAAATGGACTTTATGGCACATTTGATGGCACCTAAAGAATATCTTGATGCTGCAATGGCACTAAGAAGCTCCAGCAGCAATGTGCATATAACCTTTTTTAATTCCAACTACTTTGGCGGATTCTGCGGACTTATGTTTCCTCTTTGCGTTACCTTTGCCATTGGTTCACGCACTCTTGCCAAAAAGATTTTGGGCGGAGTGTTCTCCGCAATGATATTTATTGGTGCTATTCTTTCCAATTCGTCCGGCGGACTTTACACCTGTGCAATCATGTTAATTTTATTGGCTATTATATATATTATTTATATTATAAGAAATAAAGTAAACAGAAAACAGGGAATAACAGCTTTTGCGGTAATTGTTGTTTTAGGTGTTGCGGGGTTTGCATATGCTGTGCATAGTTCCCCCGAATTTGCCAAAAGGCTTGAGGTGGTTGTAAACAATGGTTCAAAGACTGCATCGCAGGAGGAAAAGGACAAGAAATTTGCACAGAGCCACTATGTTTTAACCGACCTTGATTCCTATGATAGCAAGCTTATTCTATACAGTGGTGATACATCTATTACCATTGAATGTTATAAGGATAAAGATAATAATTATGACATAGAATTTTTTGATACAGACAACAACCCTCTTGACAGCTACGTTGTTTCCAACTGTTCCTATTTTGAGGACGAACGCTATAAAAACTGCAATTTCAAGTTTTCTTCCTCTCAAAAACTTTATGTTGACCTTGGCTATAAGAGTAAACTTATTTTCCAGTATGAAGACGGAAAATTCAAGCCTTATGTTCATGGAATGTACACTCAAGAGCAGATTACCAAATATAATGGTCCTGAATTTTTTAAAAATCGTCTTGATATGGCAACCGGTAGAGGCTTTATCTGGGGAACTACCATTTCAATGCTTAAAGACTGCATATTCTTAGGTTATGGCAACGGAAACTTTGTTGCAAATTATCCGCAATATGACTATGTAAGCCTTTTGGAGGTTTATAAAACCCCCGCAATGGTGGTAAACAAACCCCATAGCCTTTATCTTGGAATTGCCACCGACACGGGAGTTATTTCACTTATAGTAGTTCTTGTGCTTATGTTTGCTTATCTTGTAAGAGGTTTTAAGGTTTGTGTTGTTCACCCAATAGATGATGATTACAAACATATGCGACTTGGATTGTTTTTATCGGTCATTGCGTTTATGCTTGTGTCGATTGTAAACGATAGTTATGTTTGCGTTAGCCCGATTTTCTGGTTTATTTTTGGTATAGGTTGGTATGTTCTTTCGGGAAATAAAATTATAGATACAGATTAAAATTTAATTGCTCAAAAACATTATAAAATTCCTCGCCATAGGCGGGGAATTTTTATAAATACAAAAAACAAACAGATAGGATACATAGACGTTCACAAAAAATTTACAACAACTATTTAGAAAAAAATCTAAATAGTTGTTGACAAAGTTCAAAACATATGTTATAATATATTTAGAAAATTTTCTAAATAGATTTTTTATGGAGATGACAAAAATGAAAAACAAACCGATTTTAATTTTCCTTATTGTAAGTTTTGGTGTGGCTTGGCTTTTGTGGATAGCGTCAAGCAACACCGCATTTTACCATTACCAGATTATAAGCGTTGTTAGTATGTGGACGCCCACATTGGGTTATTTTGTAACCAAAAAAGTTTGCGGAGAAAATGCCTCTTTGTCCCAAAAGATTATGCCAAAGCTTAATAAAAAAGATGTAAAATATTATTTGTTCGCATGGTTTTTTCCAATGATTGCAATGTTTTTGGGAATGTTAATTTACTTTTTGATTTTTCCAAAACAGTTTGACCCAACCTTTTCTTATGTAAAATCAATGCTTGACAGTTTGGGAGAAAAAGCACAAATTTCACCGCTTGTGTTCTTGTTATCTATGTTGATTGCTGGTGTAACAATAGGACCTTTTATCAACTCATTTATTGCACTTGGAGAGGAAATAGGTTGGCGTGGCTACCTGTACCCTACACTTGAAAAACGCTTTTCTCCTGTAAAAGCACATATAATTATGGGAATAATCTGGGGCGTATGGCATACTCCGATTAATTTAACGGGGTATAATTATGGAAAAAGCTATCCTGCGTTTCCGTTCGTTGGAATTGTTGCAATGTGCGTGTTCTGCTTTTCGGCAGGAGTACTTTTAAGTTTTGTTGCCGAAAAGACAAAAAGCATTTATTTTGCAGGTGTTATGCACGGTGCAATTAATGCTATTTCGGCATTTTCAATTTACCTTCAAAGGTCAGAATTTGTAAACGGAAGGTTTACAGTTTTAGGTCCTTGCATGAACGGTTTTTTGGCAGGTTTGCCACTTTTTATAACCGCAGTAATTCTGATGATAAAAGAAAGTAAACAAAGCAAATAAAGCAAATTTTTTATAAAAAAAAGGCTGAAATCTCGTTTTTTGAGATTTCAGCTTTTTATTTTTTATAGGTGTTTAGCACCTTAAATTTTATTTATAAAAAACTCTGTGTTCAAGTCTTGCGGAACGTGCTTTAGGTGGTTGATTTTCATAACCTAAAATACAAAAGCCAACTCCTGCATAGTCGCCAGAAATTCCAGCGTCCTCAAGTATTTTCTTTCCCTGCGGAAGTTCAAAAACTTGTTTTGCACGGTGTATCCAGCAGGAGCTTATTCCCATTGAGCAGGCTGCATTCATCATATTTCCCAGTGCAAGGCTTGCGTCTTCGATATAAGTGCTTGCCGATTTATCCGCAAGCACGGCAATAACGGTAGGTGCGTTGTAAAAAGGGTCGCTATCAACACCGAGGATTTTTGCATTAAGGGCGGAAAGTTCGTCCCTCAGTGATTTATCTTGAACCGCAAGAAAAATTGGAGCTTGTTTATCCATTCCGCTTGGGGCAAAAAGTCCCGCTTGAATAATAAGTTCCAGCTGGTCTTTTGGCACTTGTCGGTCGGTATAGCTTTTAACGCTTCGTCTATCAAGAATAGTGTGTAATGTAGGATTATTTATTGCTTGCATTATACTTCACCTCTCTGTTGTATATATCGGTTGAGGTGTAGCGTTTGAGTGCCTTTGCGTTTACATCAAAGGTCAAAGCTGCAACCCAATCATCAAGCATCTTTGTAAAATCTTCTGATTTCATGGTTTGAACAAGTGA
This sequence comes from uncultured Clostridia bacterium, assembly GCA_947631445.1. Classification (GTDB taxonomy): domain Bacteria; phylum Bacillota; class Clostridia; order Oscillospirales; family Ruminococcaceae; genus CANRLN01. Next base: position 83,217 of record CANRLN010000002.1, on the reverse strand, counting down.
ATCATGATTATCCTTTATATAATCTTCACGCTTTAAAATATCCTCTTTAACAAAAATATAATAAGCGTTGTCGTCCTCATAGTAGGAAACAACATTGTTTTCCAATCCCAAAATAAATTTATACTTTTCGTCATCGGGATAGTTTTTATAATTAATAATCAATTCGTTTTTGTATGGGTCGGTATTTTCAGTGTCTTCGGCATTTGTAGCGTCCTCATCGGGGGTGGTGTTCATGTCCTGATATTCCTGAATAAGCTGGTCAAAGTCCTCAAAATTAATATTATTGTTGTCTGCCTGTTCATGCAAATAATCCCAATCTTCCTTTGCTTTTTCGCTATTGTCGACAGAAGAACCGTCCTCGCCATAGCTTGTTTTGGAAATCATAACCTGCTTGTATCTAAGATAGTTTTCTGAAAGATAGTTTTGAATATCCTCATCGGTTACTTCCTCAATACCGCCCTTAAAATAATAAGCTTCAAAAATGGCATTATCTTTAAGGGAAACGGTGTAAACTTCTTTCATAGAGTCATAACTTACGCCAAGGTTTTCAAAATATTTGCTGTTTTGTTCCCATGTTTTGTCAAGACTTGTTTCCATACCCGACAAATCGTCATCGTCAAGGGTAAGACCCATTTCGTCAAACTTAAGCTGGATTGCAACGTGTTTTTTGGTCTGTTCAAGAGCATATTTATCAAGGTGTTCAGAAAGCAAAACGGCTTGTCCGTCCTCATCAATAGTAGTGTTTAAAATATCCTCCTGTTGTTGTCCTCCATTTCTATAATACATTGAGTACATCTGATTGGAAAGTTCGGACATAAGATAGTTTATATACACGCCTGATGCAACCTTAACATCTCCACAGGTCATAATAGTTCTGGTGTCATAGCCCATACAACCGCTTGCGGAAGCTGCCGTAATTGCAAGGGCGGTGAACGTGGAGAAGACTCTTCTTGATTTGGTCATTTAAAATCCTCCTTAAAAATTAAATCAAATTTTGCACATAAATTAATTATACAATATTTTTAGGATTTTGTCAATAGTTTTTTTCAAAAAAACATTTCTTATTGTTTTTTTGTATATAGATATTTCCCCGCCCATGACGGGGAAATATCAGAACTATTTTTTAATTTTGCCACTACTTTCTAACAAATGCTTTGTCTGTTGCCTCATCGGATATATAGCGTTCCACCGTCATATGAAGGTCATATTTTTCCCTAAGAGCAATTATTTTTTGCATCATAGGGGAATTGTGGTGAAAATCCAAGGCCTTTTGATTTTCCCAACTGTCAATTAAAAGAACCGTTTCATTATCATTCATTGGGAAAAAATATTCATATCTAATATTGCCACTTTCCGCACGAATATCCCCAACAATACCGCTTGAAATCATTTCTTTGGCAAATTTTCTTGCATTTCCGTTTGTGCCATGGTAATAAATATTTATTGTAATTGCCAATTAAATCACCTCTAAGTTTACTTTATATGTTTCCCGCTCACGGTAGGGAATATAACAAAAAGATAAATAAAAATTAAATTTCAATCGGTTTGATATTCCAGATATTTTCCGCATAGTCTTTAATGGTGCGGTCGGACGAGAATTTGCCTGCATTTGCAATATTAAGCCAGCATTTTCTTGCAAAGGCAAGTTTATTTTTATAGTCGTGGTTTACCTTGAGTTTTGCCTCAACATAGCTTTCAAGGTCGCCGACAACATAATAATGGTCGGGAGTGTGCCAGCTTGCACCCTCTGTAAGGGCTGTATAAAGTTCCTTAAAACTTCCCTCTTGGTTAGAATTTTTTCCGCCATCATCAAAAGTTTTGGTAAGCAGATAATCCAGAACCTTTTTAACATACTTGTTTTCGGTTATAATCTTTCGTGGGTCATATTCTGGCATGATTTTTTCCAGTTCCTCTACCTTTGCCCCGAAAATATAATTGTTTTCTTCCCCTGCCTGCTGTACAATTTCAATGTTTGCACCATCCAGTGTTCCGAGGGTTACCGCACCATTAAGCATAAGTTTCATGTTGCCGGTGCCAGAAGCTTCTGTGCCTGCGGTTGAAATCTGTTCGGAAACATCGGCGGAGGGAACAAGCTTTTCAGCATATGAAACATTATAATTGGAAACAAACACAACCTTTATAAGCTTGTTTACCTGCGGGTCGTTTTCAATAAGCTTTGCAATTTCGTTAATAAACTTGATTATTGCCTTTGCTCGCTTGTACCCCGGGGCGGATTTTGCACCAAAAATAAATACGGTTGGGGTAAAATCGGTTATTTCGCCACTCTTAATTTTTTCATAGATATATAAAATAGAAAAAGCGTTTAAAAGCTGACGTTTATATTCGTGAAGTCGTTTAATCTGAATGTCATAAATAGCATCGGTTGGAATTTCAATATTTTCAGTAGCTTTAATATATTCAGCAAGTTGCTGTTTTTTAGTCTGCTTTATTGCAATAAATTCTTTAAGAATATTTTCATCGTCCGCATATTTTTCAAGATTTTTAAGTTCGTCCAAATTGGTAATCCAATTTTCATTACCCAGCAGTCTGGTTATAAGTTTTGAAAGTTCTTTGTTGCAAAGGGCAAGCCAGCGTCTTTGGGTAATTCCGTTGGTTTCGTTTAAAAATCTTTCGGGGAAAAGCTTATACCAGTCTTTAAGGGCATGGTTCTTAAGAATTTCTGTGTGGATTTGTGCAACTCCGTTTGTATGCGAGCCAACATAAATAGCGATATTAGCCATTCTTACATTGCCGCCACCGAGCGGAGCAAGTTCTTTTATCTTCTGCTTGTCAAGCTTTTTTGTATACATATCATTTGCGAAACGCTCATTGATAAGTATTATATATTTATAAACATTTGGGAGTATTCTTTCAAAAAGTCCGCAGTTCCATTTTTCAAGAGCCTCTGCCATTATTGTATGGTTGGTGTAGTTAAAAACCTTGTGTGCCACATCAAAAGCATCATCAAAGCTATAATCTTCTTTTTCTACAAGCAGGCGGATAAGTTCGGGAATGGAAACAACAGGGTGGGTATCGTTAAGCTGAATGGTCACAAAGTCGGCAAGGGTAGAAATATCCCCATGAATTGTCTTGTGCTTTTTAATAATATCCTGTAAAGATGCACTACAAAAGAAATATTGCTGTTTAAGGCGGAGAGCCTTTCCCTCATCGGTCGAATCGTTTGGATAAAGCACTTTGGATATGTTTTCTGCACGGTTTTTTTCACGGCAAGACCTATCATAGTCCTGATTGTTAAAAGCATCAAAATCAAACTCGTTTACAGCCTTTGCCTCCCAAAGACGGAGTGTGCCGATATTGTTTGTATCATAGCCAATAATAGGCATATCATAAGGCACGGCAATAACCTTTTGGTCGGCATATTCAATCGTTACGCTGTCGTTTTCGCATATTCTGCTCCATGGGTCGGAAAATCTTGTCCAGTCGTCGGCATATTCTTTCTGAAAACCGTTTTCAATTTTCTGCTTGAAAAGACCATATTTATATCTTATTCCATAGCCATCAAGTGGGAGATTGTGGGTAGCTGCCGAATCCAAAAAACAAGCTGCAAGCCTGCCAAGACCACCATTGCCAAGGGCTTCGTCCTCAATTTCTTCCAGTTCGCCAAGGTTTCTGCCATGAGCCGAAAGGATTTCTTCCACCGTGTTGGTAAGTCCGGTGCAGAGCAGGTTGTTGTAAACTGCACGTCCCACTAAAAATTCCATTGAAAAATAGCAAGCACGTCTTGCATTAAGATGTGCATTTACCGATTTTTCATGATTTTCAGCAATTTCTGCAGTTACTGTTTTGGCAATTGCAATGTGCAACTGCGAAATAGTAGCCTTTTCAATGCTGGTTTTGTAGTTCTGCTTAAGATAGTTTTCTAAAGCATTAGCAAATTCTGTTTTTGTAAATTCTGTAGATTTTGTCATAGTATCAAACCTTTCTAAAAAAATTCTTTAGGGGACTTTGTCTGCAAACCCTTGTTTTGGGGAAATTATAAATCATTATAATCATTATAGAATGCAAAGCCGTTTTTCTGCTTTTTCTTGATTGAATACATAGCCTCATCGGCACATTTCATAATGGAATATATATCTGATTTTCCCTCCACAAGATAGTTTATCCCTATGCTACAATTGACCTTAAAGTGATGATTTACAATACTGCTGTCAAACCCTGCGGAAAATTTAGAGATTATTGTTCTTGCCAGCGTGTCGGATTTGACATTCTGGTCTTCACGAAAACAGATTACAAATTCATCTCCTCCGTATCTTCCGCAAAAACCGTGTTTTTTTACAAGTTCGGTTATTGTGTTTGCAACAAACACAAGTATTTCATCTCCTACTGCATGGGAATAATTATCATTATAATGTTTAAAGTCATCTATATCTATAAACATAACAGAGGTTTTGTGGTTTCGCATTGTAAACACGTCTATTTCGTTTGTAAGAGTGACCTCAAATGTTTTGCGATTATAAATCTGGGTGAGCTGGTCATATTCAGCAAGCCTGCGGAGGTTAGCCTCACGTTTTTTAATTCTGTCCGTGTTTACCATTACAAAAAGAACCTTTACAATTTTATCATCTTCCACAATCGGCATACTTTGAATACGCCACCATGCGTAATCTTTATAGATTGTTTCAAAATTAAATTCTTTTGAAAGGCTTTCGCCGGCAAAGGCTTTGTCGAAAAATTCGGCAAATTCGTGCTTCTGGGAGGCAATAACACAGTTGGAATCGGCACAAAGAAAAGAATCTTTAAAGCTTTCGGATTTTGGACGGAATCCAAAATATTTGTTAAAGTTTCCGAAAACCCTTACACGGTCTTCGGGCATATTATACTCAAAAACAACATTTTTAGTCATCTCGTTTATCTGAGAGATAAGTTTATAGTTTTCCATAGCATCAGCCGAAATAAGATTTATATTGTCCGCAAGTTCTTTTATATCGCCACGATTGTTTACAATCAGTTTCGGCGGAACAGCCCCTCTTGTAAACTGCTTCAGTGTATCGCATATCTTGTCAAGGTCGCTCCACTTTTGAAAATTGAAAACAAAAGCAGTTACAAGTGCAATTAAAATCAGTACGGCAACCAACACATAGCTTTCGGCTATTCCGTTGAATGTTTTTGAGATAATACTTGAAGTATCGCTGACGCAGACAAATGTCCAGTAATCCTTGTTGCCGACAATATAGGTGTTCGGCACGGTGTTATAAATAAGCGTTTTGTAGTTAAGACCATGTCTGTCATCATATATATTGCTGTTGCTTCCAGGTTTTTTAAATGTGTCGGTAAGAATTATATTGCATTTAAATGAGGAATTATATTCGGATAAAGTAAGAGTTTTGTTGGCATTGGAGCAGATAACGTTTTCTTTTGAATCAACCAGTACAAAATGGGTAAACTCATCTGACGAGATACTGTCCAGCAGATTTTTTAAAAAGTCTGCTTTTAAAGTAAGTTTAACATAGCCATAAACAATAGATTGATAGGTTATAGGCAGGGTATAATCAAACACAAGCCCAGAATAATATTCGTTGGAAATATTGTAAAAAGATGAAAATATTCCTTGACTTCCAACGCTTTTAACATCAAGATTTTCATCTTCCTTTTTGATGTTTTCCAGTTCGATATTGTTATAGTACTTTGTTATCTTTGTTCCGTTTGTGTCGTAAAGGGCAAGTGAATAAAGCGAAGTAATATAATCAAATGAGTTTTGAAAGGTTTTTCTTGAATTTAAAATATCCTCGTTTGTTATAACGCTATCCGAAACAAGGTCGTGGATAACGCTGGATTGGGTTATGGCATAAGCGTCCTGATTAACATTGTTAAGATAAGTTTGAATATCCGTGTTGACATTCTGCGACACACGGTTCAGATTGTTTTTGATTTCGTTTACCCGGTTGTTATAGCTGTATATTGAAGATAATAAAATTGCAATAATTGTGGGAATAAAAACTATTACAAAAAGTGAGAAAAAAAGATTTTTGCTCAGTTGAACCATTTTTAAAAAAATCCTCCGTTGTTTTAAAATAGCCGTTTAATATTTTTATTATAAAATTTTTTCTGTCGGTTTTTATGGCAGACTGTTTTATATTCCAGAAATTATAGAAAATAATTTGTATCTGTAAAATAATGCTGATGTCCAATATATTTTATTATACAATATTTAAAAGAATTTTTCAACCAATTTAAAAAAATTAAAAATAATATCGTTTTTTTAAACAATTAAATCCTAAAAAATTCGTCACTTTGCACAAATAACATTGTGCGAAACCAACTAAAAAATAAGAAGTTGAAAAAATTTTGAAAAAACTATTGCATAATATATTTAAATGTAGTATAATTAATATGTGATTTTAAAAAAATTTGGGATTATTCCCTTGAAAGGTCAATGGTGATAAAAAATGGACTTGGAAATGGTTAAGTATTTGGCACAGCTTAGCAAGCTTAAGTTTTCTGAAAAAGAGCTTGAGGAGGTTGCCAAACAAATGACAGGTATTATTTCGCTTATGGACAAGGTTAAAGAAATTGATATTTCCTACGACCCTCTCCTTGACAACAAAAATATCTATTTGAACGACCTGCGTAAGGACGAAAAGAAAGAGTCAATGCCTACTGAAAAGATTCTTTCCAATGCAGTTAATTCAAACAACTGCTTTGTTGTTCCTAAGGTAGTAGAATAATAATCAGAGGTGAAAAAATAATATGGATATTACAACTCTTGGCTTGCAACAGACAAGCGAACTTTTAAAGAAAAAAGAGATTTCCAGCGTTGAACTTACGCAGGAATATCTTAAAAGAATAGATGAAAAAGATGGCGAACTTAAAAGCTATATAACCGTTACAAAGGATAAAGCTATTGAACAAGCTAAAATCGCTCAGGAAAAAATTGATAACGGCAGTGCTACTGTCCTTACCGGTATTCCAATGGCAATAAAAGATAATATTTGTACTGAAAATGTGCTTACAACCTGTGCATCAAAAATGCTTGAGAACTTTATTCCGCCATATAATGCAACGGTTATGGAAAAACTTGATGCACAAAATATAGTTATGCTTGGTAAAACGTCAATGGACGAATTTGCAATGGGCGGTTCTACCCAAACTTCTGCTTTTGCCAAAACCTCCAACCCTTATAATAAAAATTGCGTTCCCGGTGGTTCTTCGGGCGGAAGTGCAACTGCCGTTTCGGCTGATTTGTGCGTTGCCTCGCTTGGTTCGGATACCGGCGGTTCTATAAGACAGCCTGCCGCTTTTTGTGGTGTTACTGGTATCAAGCCAACCTATGGACGTGTGTCAAGATATGGTCTTGTTGCCTTTGCATCTTCGCTTGACCAGATTGGACCTATTGCAAAAAGTGCAGCCGATTGCGGAACAATTCTTAATGCAATTTGTGGTAGCGACCCTCACGACCAAACCTGCTCTTTAAATCCTGTTCCAGATTTTAACGCTCTTATTGGAAAAGGCGTTAAAGGACTTAAAATTGCTTTGCCAAAAGAATTTTTTGACAAGGGAATTGATGATGAAATTAAACAATCGGTTATGAACGCTGCCAAAGAATATGAAAAAATGGGAGCAGAACTTGTTGAATGTTCCATGCCTTCGCTTAAATTCGCTGTTCCGGACTATTATCTGCTTGCTTGTGCTGAGGCTGCTTCAAACCTTTCAAGATATGACGGAATTAAATATGGTCATAGAAGTAAAGAGGGCGACAGCTATGCAGAACTTGTTATAAATTCCCGTTCGGAGGGCTTTGGTGATGAGGTAAAACGCCGTATTCTGCTTGGTAACTATGCTCTTTCCAGTGGTTATTATGACGCTTATTATGCAAAGGCTCTTGCAATTCGTCAGAGAATACGTCAAGAATATGCAAAGATTTTTGAAAACTGTGATGTTATTCTTACCCCGACGACCCCAACCGTTGCATATGGCAAGAATGAAAAAATTACCGACCCTGTGGCAATGTATCAAGAGGATATTTGTACAGTAACGGTTAATATTGCCTCACTTCCTGCAATTTCTACACCTTGTGGATACAATAAAGACAATATGCCAATAGGAATGAGCCTTGTGGGCAAACCATTTGACGAACAAACAATTATTTCAGTCGCTGATGCTTTTGAACAAAATTTCAAGAGTGTTAAGCCGGTTCTTTAAGGGAGGTTTTTAAAAATGGCAAAAAACACTTATAACACCGTCATCGGTCTTGAAATTCATGCCGAACTTCTCACCGATTCAAAGGTTTTCTGCACCTGTAACGCAGAATTTGGCGGTAACACAAACACACGTTGTTGTCCTGTTTGTATGGGGCTTCCGGGAACACTCCCTGTTATCAATCAGACGGCTGTTGAATATGCTGTTAAGGCAGGATATGCCCTTGGTTGCGATATAAGCAAATTTTCTGTTTTTGACAGAAAGAATTATTTTTATCCCGATTTGCCTAAAGCTTACCAGATTTCTCAGCTTAACTTCCCACTTATTTTGGGTGGCAGTGTGCCAATTGAAGTAAACGGCAAGACCAAAAATATCCGAATTAATCATATACATCTTGAAGAAGACGCAGGAAAGCTTGTGCATGATGCTTTCAACGGCGTATCACTTGCCGACTATAACAGATGCGGTATTCCACTTATTGAAATCGTAACCGAACCTGATATGACCTGTGCCGAGGACGCTATGGCTTTTGTTGAAAAGGTTGCATTGCTTTTGAAATATGCTGGTGTTTGTGACTGTAAAATGGAACAGGGTTCGCTTAGATGTGACGTTAATATTTCGCTTAAAAAACCCGAAGATGAAAAGCTTGGCACAAGAGCCGAAATCAAGAACCTTAACTCTATTAAGTCTATTGGTAGAGCTATAAAATATGAAGAAAAAAGACAAGCTTTGCTCCTTGATGCAGGTAAAAAGGTTGTTCAGGAAACAAGAAGATACAATGAAAACCGTGATGACACACGTTCCATGCGTTCAAAAGAAGATGCACAAGATTATAGATATTTCCCAGAGCCGGATATTTTGCAGGTTAATTTTACAGATGAACAACTTGCAGAGATTAAAGCAAAGCTTCCGGTTATGCCAAACGAAAGATTGAAAAAATATACCGAAGAATTTAAACTTTCACACAAAGACGCACAAACAATTGTAAACAACAAAAATATTTCAGATTTGTTTGAAGAAATAGTAAAGATATTTAATAATCCTAAGAGTGTTTGTGCCTTTATTTTGGGCGAATTTATGCATCGTGTAAACCTTGGCGAAATTGACGTGGAAAATCTTAATTTTACAGCACAGGATATTGCCGACCTGCTTATTCTTACCGACAAAGAAAAGGTTTCAAAGAATGATGCTAAAAAAATCTTCCGTGAAATGGTTGAAACAGGTTCTCACCCACAAGAAATTGCCGAAAAGAATAATATGCTTATTACTGAAGATTTGGCTAAAGCAGAGGCTATTATTGAGCAGGTTCTTTCGGGACTTTCTCAGCAAACAGAGCAGTATTGCCGTGGTGAGCAGAAAGTATTTGGCTTTATTATGGGACAGTGTTCCAAGAGCCTTAAGGGTGTTTGCACACCTCTCCACACCAAAGAAATTCTTACAAGAAAGCTTGAAAGCCTAAAGACAAATTTTGTTGACAGTCAAGAGCAAACCGAACAGGAAATTCACAAGATTGATACCTCCAAACTTACCAAATATGAAAACCCAGATAAATTTGTTCCCCGTGAGGATAAAAATAGCTTTGTGATGTGTGGTGGAGATGTCAAGAAAGATTTCTTTGATATGAAAAAGGCACAAGCAAGCGTTGGCAAGGAGATTTCTTTCAAGGCTTGCGTTCACAAGATAAAAAATATGGGTAAACTTGCTTTTGTTGTTTTGAGAACAGCAAATGATGTTGTTCAGACCGTTTGGTCGGACAAATGCAAAGATAGCATTGAGGGACTTCGTGAAGGATTTTTTGTTAAAGTAACCGGAACGGTTTGCGAAAACAAGAAGGAACAGAGTGGCATTGAAATTGAGCTTTCCTCAATTAGCCTTATCTCCACACCCGCTGAAGAATATCCAATCAAGATAAATCAAGGCAAACTTAATTGCAGTCTTGAAGTAAATCTTGACAACAGAAGTGTTGCAATGAGAAACCCTCGTGAAAAAGCAGTGTTTAAAATTCAAGAGGCGGTTGTTCATGGTATGCACAAATTTATGAGAGAGAATGGCTTTACCGAGATTCACACCCCAAAAATCGTTGCACAAGGTGCAGAGGGTGGAGCAAACATCTTCTCTATTGACTATTTTGGCAAACACGCTTTCTTAAACCAATCACCACAGTTCTACAAACAAACCTGCGTTGGTATTTTTGATAGAGTTTACGAAATTGCTCCGGTTTATCGTGCCGAAAAACACGCAACCAGCCGTCACCTTAACGAATATATCGGTCTTGACTTTGAAATGGGTTATATCGATAGTATGTATGATGTTATGGATATGGAGGTTGCAATGCTCCGTGCTGTGTTTGAATTTGTAAAACAGGAGTGTGCAAAAGAAATAGAATTGCTTGAGGTTGATGTTCCAGATATTAAAGAAGTGCCATCAATCAAGTTTGCTGACGCACTTAAACTCCTTCGTGGCGACAACAATGCAGTCAAGAAAATGGATTTAGACCCAGAAGATGAGGTAGCACTCGGCGAATATGCAAAGGAAAAATATAATTCTGACTTTATTTTCGTAACCCACTTCCCAAGCTCCAAACCTCCGTTCTATGCAATGAACAGCCGTGAGGATTCAAGAGAAGCATATAAATTTGACCTGCTTTTCCGTGGTCTTGAGATTACTTCGGGCGGACAAAGAATACATGATTATAATGAGCAGGTTGAGAAGATGAAAGCACAAGGTCTTGACCCTGCCGATTTTGAACATTATCTTGAGGCTCATAAATATGGCTTGCCACCTCATGGAGGATTGGGAATTGGTCTTGAACGTCTTGTAATGAGATTGCTCGGTCTTTCAAACGTAAGAACGGCGTCCATGTTCCCAAGAGATATAAATCGACTTTTGCCATAATAATAACCATCTTTATATTCCCTCGCCCACGGCGAGGGAACAATTATAAAAAAATATAATTATGAACAAATTGTAAAAAGTTTTAAAATCACTTGAAATTTTTTTAAAAATATGTTATAATATTTAAAGCAACAGAAAAATCAACAGTTTGCAGAATTGTATTGTTTTACATTGTTGCTTTGATAATTTGATAACAGTATCAATCCGAGATAACGGCGTGTGGGTCCTGTGCAATGAAACTCTGTGAACCATGTCAGGCGGGGAACCGAGCAGCATTAAGCGGAACGTTTCGTGTGCCACAGTTCCGCCTGCACGTCATTATGTCGGATTGATTTTTTATTTTTTTTGGAGTGAAATTTATGTATCAAACCCTTTATAGAAAATATCGTCCGACAACCTTTTCGGACGTTCTTTCCCAACCGCATATAACCACCACTCTTAAAAATCAGATTGTTTTGGGGAAAACAGCCCATGCTTACCTTTTCACCGGTTCGAGGGGAACGGGAAAAACAACCTGTGCAAGAATACTTGCCAAAACGCTTAATTGTCAAAACCCACAAAACGGTGACCCTTGTCTTGAATGTGAGGCTTGCAGGCTTGCCGATGAAAACGCTATGACCGATATTATTGAGATTGATGCAGCTTCCAACAATGGTGTTGATAACGTTAGAGGGTTGAGAGAGGCGGCGGCGTTTCTTCCGCAAACGGGAAAATATCGTGTGTATATTATAGATGAGGTTCATATGATGAGCGTTGCGGCTTTTAATGCACTGCTTAAAATCCTTGAAGAACCTCCGGAACATATAAAATTTATTCTTGCGACCACGGAAATTCACAAAGTTCCTGTGACAATAGTTTCAAGATGTCAGCATTTTGATTTTCATAGAATAAAAACAGAAGATATTGTTACAAGACTAAATTATATTTCAGAGCAGGAGAATTTTAGGCTTGACAGTTCGGCAAAAAATCTTATTGCCAAACTTGCGGACGGCGGAATGCGTGATGCTCTTTCGCTACTTGACCAGTGTGCAAGCACCGGCGAGGATATAAGTGGCGATGATGTGCTTAAAATTGCAGGAATTGCCAACCGTTCGACCCTTTTTGATATTGTAGGGTGTATTGCCGAAAAGGATTTTTCGCAGGCAATTTCAATTGTAGATCGTCTTTATATGCAGGCAAAGGATATGCGTAGGCTTTGTGAGGAGATAACCGAAATTTTCCGTGATATTATGATAACCAAATCTGTTTTGCAGGAGGGCAAAAAATCTATTGAAAATTTTGGAAGTTTGTTAAACTGTCTTGACGACAACGAAAAATCCAAAGTGGTTAAGGTTGCTGAAAAATTTAGCCTTTCTCAGGTGCTGGAAATACTTGATTGTTTGCACAAAACCAAATTGGAATTTGCAAGAGCGGTTTCTCCGCTTACTACCATGGAAATTTGTCTTGTCAATTTGTGTCTTGAAGAAAATGGTTCTGTGGTGGATACAGAGAATGGACAGATTTCTGAAGATATGTCGGCAGTTTATGCGAGAATTTCCAAATTGGAATATGCTATTAGAAATGCTAATGTGCAGGCGGTTTATGCAAACAAACATACCCCCAACACTAATTCAAAACCACCAGAACCACCTAAAAAACCAGAATTACAAGAAAATTTACAGAATAATTCTAAGCCAACCACCTCACCCAAACCACCCCAAAAATCAGATTTAAAACAAGAAGATTTGCAGGAAAACTCTAAGCCAATCAAGCCGGCTGACCCGACCGAGCCAGTCGAGCAAACAAATTTAAAACAAGAAAATTTACAGGAAAATTCTAAGCCAGTTGAGCTACCCAAACCAATTAACCCAATTAACTCAAACAGTCAAGAGGGCGAATTTGAGGAACTGTTTAATGCGGAAGATTTATCAAATTTTAATGGCACAATAGATTTAGGCAATATATTTCAAACAGATGAAAATTTTGCTGAAAATTCAGATGAAAACAGTTTGGATAGTTTAATTGAACCTCAAATTAAAGTTTGGTCTGAAAAGCATCAAACAGATGTAGAAAATGGTGAATATGATTTGATTTGTGAGTATGAATCCGAAAAAGCTAAATTTGATGAAGAAAAATCTAAACTGTTAGCAACATATTTTAAAGGTTTTGAGGCTTATAAACACAAACAAAAAAATGAAATTGTAGTTAAATTGTCAACAATATGGTATTTATCACTTAATAATATAATTCACCCAAAAGATGAAAAGGAAGAATCTAAAAATAAAAGGCGTGATTTTATGAGTATATTCCATGAAATTTTGGGAATTTATTATGACCAACAAACTATTGTAAATTTTGAAATAAAACCAAAAACAACAGTTTAAGCACTTGTGCGAAAATATTAAAAAAACTATTGACAAACTAAAATAAAAATGCTATAATATATATTGTCAGAATGATAACAGACTTTAGAACTGTAAAAAATTGCAAAAATGATTTTTATTAATTTTGAAAGGAGAGTCTACTCAATTTAATAATCTAAATAAAAAATTACTTTATTTTTTGAGTGGCAAAATTGTATTATGAAATCAAGAATACCCGGCGGACTTAACCAAGGAATGGGAAATATTAATCAGATGAAAAAGCAGGCTCAACAGATGCAGGAACAAATTCTTGCTTTGCAGGAAGATTTGGAGCAGAGAGAGTTTACCGGCACAGCCGGTGGCGGAGTAGTAAGCGTTACAATCAACGGCACAAGACGTGTTCTCGGAATGGAAATCAAGCCAGAGGTTGTTGACCCAGAAGACATTGAAACACTTCAGGATTTGATTATGGCTGCTTTTAACGAAGCTGTTTCCAACCTTGAGGAAATTTCAGATAACGAAATGCAGAAGGTAACCGGCGGAGTTTCCTTCCCTGGATTGTTTTAATGGCTCAGTCGCAGGCACTTTCGCTGGTCTTGCTGGCGGAACAGTTTGAAAAACTCCCCGGAATTGGCAAAAAGCAGGCAAACCGTCTTGCTTTTCATATCGTGAATATGCCTGCGGGGCAAGCAGATGAATTTGTAAAGGCTATTCAAGACGCAAGAAAACTTATTCATTATTGCCCCGTTTGTCAAAATCTTACGGATAAAGACCTATGCCCAATTTGTGGTAATAACAGTAGGGATAAATCACTTATATGCGTTGTTGAAAGCCCTAAGGATATAACCGCTTTTGAAAAGTCTGGAGAGTTCAGCGGGGTTTATCATGTTCTTCATGGTCTTTTGTCCCCACTTGATGGGGTTGGTCCAGATGATATTAAAATAAAAGAACTGTTAGAAAGGGTCAAAAAAGATGAGGTAAAAGAGATTGTTATGGCTCTTGATTCCAATGTTTCGGGAGAAACCACCTCGCTTTATATTGCAAGATTGCTTAAACCCCTTGGAATCCGTGTGACCCAGCTTGCAACCGGTATTCCCAGTGGCGGAGCGGTGGAATATACTGATGGTGTAACCCTTGCCAATGCTTTTAAATTCCGCAACGAAATATAAAATTAATCCGAAAAGCGTATGCTTTTCGGATTTTTTTGTTTTGTTTTGTGTATAATAAAAATATACAGAAAAATCGCAAGCAATTAATTTAATTGCTATAATAAGCCATTAATTTACTGATATTCTTAAAAGTAATATAAGTATTCCTAATTAATATAATTAAATTGATAAAAACTATTGATTTTGCTATTGACTTTTAAGAATTTTTGTGCTATAATGTTATTATCAAATAAATAATAACAGAAACGGAGGAATTTTAATGAAAGCATTTGTTGTGGTGGATTATCAAAAGGATTTTGTAAACGGCAGTCTTGGTTTTGAGGGTGCAGAAAAACTGGATAGCAAAATAGCCGAGCGGATAAAGCAGGAAAGGGCAAAGGGAAGCGAGATAATTTTTACCCTTGACACCCACGGCAAGGATTATCTTAAGACCAAAGAGGGAAAAAGCCTGCCGGTATGCCATTGTATAAAAGGTAGCGAGGGTCACGCACTTTTTGGAAAAACGGCGGAGCAGTGTAAGGAAAGCGATATGCAGTTTCTTAAAAACACCTATGGTTCAATGGAACTTGCAAGATATTTGCAGATGAGAGGATTTGAAAGAGTGGAGCTTTGCGGACTTGTTTCAAACATTTGCGTTTTTACCAATGCAGTGCTTGCAAAATCGGCAGTTCCCGAAGCGGAAATTGTGATTGTTTCCAGCCTTACAGATAGCTTTGATAAAGAATTGCAACAAAAAAGTTTTGATGTGCTTAAAGGGCTTAATATTGAGATTGAATAACTGAAAGGAGAATGAAGTATGAACAAAACTAATTATACTCTGCTTTGCGATTTTTATGAACTTACAATGGGCAATGGCTATTTTATGGAGAAAATGGGCAAAAATATTGCTTATTTTGATGTGTTTTTCCGCTCTGTTCCCGACAACGGCGGTTTTGCTATTGCCTGTGGTCTTAACAGCATTATAGACTATATTCAGAATTTGCAGTTTACAGATGATGACATTGAATTTTTAAGACAAAAAAATGTTTTTGATGAGGGATTTTTAAATTATCTTAAAAATTTTAAATTTACTGGGGATATGTGGGCAGTGCCTGAGGGAACTGTTGTTTTTCCAAACGAACCAATTATAACGGTGAAAGCTCCTGTTATTGAGGCACAGTTTATCGAAACTTTTCTGTTGCTCTGCATAAATCACCAATCTATGGTTGCAACCAAAGCAAATAGAATTGTTCGTGCAGCGGACGGCAGGGCGGTTATGGAGTTTGGCTCAAGGCGAAGCCATGGAGCAACTGCTGCCATTGAGGGAGCAAGAGCCGCAGGCATTGCAGGTTGTGCGGGAACAGCCTGCACTCAAACCGACAAACTTTATGGAATGAAAGCACTTGGCACAATGGCTCACTCTTGGATACTTATGTTTGATAGCGAACTTGAGGCTTTTGAGGCATACTGTCGTTGCTATCCCGACAATGCGGTGTTGCTTGTCGATACTTACAACACCCTTAAAAGTGGTGTGCCAAACGCTATAAAAGCTTTTGACAATATTTTAAAGCCTTTGGGCAAGCGTCCAGCGGGAATACGTCTTGATTCGGGAGATATAACCTATTTGTCCAAAAAGGCAAGAAAAATGCTTGACGATGCAGGTTATCCCGATTGTAAAATAACTGCGTCAAATTCGCTTGATGAATATTTGATAAGAGATATGCTTTTGCAGGGGGCAAAGGTGGATAGTTTTGGGGTTGGCGAAAGGCTTATAACCGCCAAATCATCGCCTGTGTTTGGCGGAGTGTATAAGCTTTGTGCGGTTGAAAAAAATGGTGAGATTGTTCCAAAAATCAAGGTTTCGGAAAACGTTGGCAAGATAACCAACCCCGATTTTAAGAAAGTATATCGCTTTTATGACAAGCAAACAAACAAGGCGGTTGCCGACCTGCTTTGCAAATATGATGAACAGATTGATGAAAACAGTCCGCTAAAGATTTTTGACCCTGACTATACATGGAAAAGAACTATCCTTACAAACTTCCATGCAAGGGTGCTTTTGGAAAAGATTTTTGAGGGTGGAAAACTTGTTTACACTCAGCCGAGTTTTGAACAGTCAACGGCTTATTGCAAAACCGAGGTGGAAAGTCTTTGGGACGAGGTTAAACGCTTTGAAAACCCACATAAATATTATGTTGACCTTTCGGAAAAATTATGGAATGAAAAACAAAAATTGCTTATGGCAGTTAAAAATTAATAAATTATAAACAACTCAAAAAACTATTGACAAAACCACTTATTTATGTTATAATTGACTAAACTTAATAAATAAAAAATTCTTGTGTTTTTCCGCCATGGGTGGAAAAATGCAAGAAAATAATATCTTAGCTTGCCAGATTGCTTTTGGCGATATTTCCCCGCCTACGGCGAGGAAATATCATAAAAGTTATTTTGAAAATTACAAACAATTAATATGATTGCTATAATAGTTTAGATTAAAAATATAAAATGAAGGGGTGGTTTGTATGAATAAAATTTCTAAAAGATTTATTTCGTTTGCAACAGCTCTTAGTATGTGTTCTGGTTGCATAGTTGCTTGTGCGGAAAATCGTTTGATAGGTGATGTTAATGAGGACGGCGAAATTACTTCGGCTGATGCACTTGAAGTGCTTAAAAATATTGTCGAAGTTTCACAAGAGTATAAAGAAAATTGTGATGTCAATGGGGACGGAAAAATAAACACACTTGACGCACTCCAAATTCTTAAAGATGTTGTAGGACTTGTAAAACTTAATGAAACCCAACCAATCGAGCCGATTCAGCCGATAAGCAATAGCATTAAAGAGGGACAACTTAGAAGCATTGTATTTTCGTTTGTTTCGTCTGCGGAAAATTCGTCACTTAATTATTGGGAGCAGTATTCTTACATTGAAGATATAGATGACGGCAGAGGTTATACCGCTGGAATAATTGGTTTTACCACTGGAACTGGCGACCTTATTGAAGTTGTTAGAAAATATATTGAACTCAAGCCAGAAAACAATATACTGGAAAAATATATCCCTGCACTTGAAAAAGCCATAGGTTCGGATACACATGACGGACTTGGCGATGCTTTTGTAGAAGATTGGGAAACCGCTTGCGAGGATAAAGAGATGAAAACGGCACAGGATTACATACTGGACGAAATGTACATGAACCCCGCTGTTGATTTTGCAAACGAGGACGGTTTAAGTCCTTTGGGTCAGTTTATATATTATGATGCCTATGTTATGCACGGCGAGGGGGACGATGAAGAAAGTTTTGGCGGAATAAGAAATGCTACCATTGCAAAATGCCCGCCACCCTCAAAGGGAACAGATGAAAGAGAATTTCTGCTTGCTTTTCTTAAAGAAAGAGAAAGAGTTATGCTTATGGAGGAGGCACATGAGGATTTGTCAAGAATTGTTGCACAACGCAAATTTATTGACCAAAATAATTTCTCTCTTGCACTTCCACTTGAATGGACAATGTACGGTGATGAGTTTAAGCTTACAGAAGATATGTTAAAAACTGAGGATTAAGAAATTTTGACTTTAATTTTGATTGTGTTTTCTTTGCTATTGCAGAGGAAACACAATTTTTTATAATAAATTTTTAAATGTTAAATTTCTGTAAACTTTTTTGTATATGGATTGACAGAGGAATAAAAATGTAGTATAATATAACAAGTGTTTTGGGTTTGTATTGCCCACTATAAAAGTAAGTAAAGACAAGCTTAACACTTTAATTAATTTTTTTAAGAAAGGAGAAGATGTATGCCAACCTTTAACCAATTGGTAAAAAACGGTAGAAAGAACCTTGCAACCAAGTCCACAGCTCCTGCTTTGCAGAAAGGCTATAACTCTAACAAAAAGGTTGTAATCGACCAGAGTTGCCCTCAGAAAAGAGGCGTTTGCACAGTTGTTAAAACTGCTACACCTAAAAAGCCTAACTCAGCTATGAGAAAAATTGCCAGAGTAAAGCTTACAAACGGTACAGAAGTAACTTCATATATCCCTGGAATCGGTCACAATCTTCAGGAACACAGTGTTGTTCTTATCAGAGGCGGACGTGTTAAGGACCTTCCTGGTGTTCGTTACCACATCATCAGAGGCACACTTGACGCACAGGGCGTTGCAAACAGAATGCAGTCCCGTTCCAAGTATGGTGCTAAAAGACCTAAGGCAGGAAAGTAATATTTCTGCAAAAATTTTGAAGATTTGAAGTTAAAACTCATTGTCGCCCAAAAGGCGAAGACCACAGTTTGTGGAGTTTTTATATATAAATACTCTGCTTGTACTGTCGGGGCTATAGCTTAAGGCTATGGAGCGAGTACCAATGATTTCATAATATGTGAAGGAGGGAATAAAAGTGCCAAGAAGAGGTAAAATTGCTAAAAGAGAAGTTCTTGCTGACCCAGTTTACAATTCAACAACTGTAACCCGTCTTGTTAACAACATTATGCTTGACGGTAAAAAGGGTGTAGCACAGAAGATTGTTTACGGTGCATTTGAAATCGTAGCAGAAAAAACAAGCCGTCCTGCATTGGAAGTTTTTGAGGAAGCTCTCGAAAATATTATGCCTGAACTCGAAGTTAAGGCTCGCCGTGTAGGTGGTGCAACATATCAGGTGCCTATCGAGGTTTCACCTGCAAGACGTCAGACACTCGGTCTGCGTTGGATTACAAAGTACTCCCGTGAGAGAAACGAAAAGACAATGAAGGAAAGACTTGCTAATGAAATTCTCGATGCTCTTAACGGAGTAGGCGGTTCATGCAAGAAGCGTGAGGATACTCATAAAATGGCTGAAGCTAACAAGGCTTTTGCTCATTTCAGATGGTAATTCTTTTACAGTTTCTAAGACGTGCGAAATTTTTCGCAGAAAATGGAGGAAATTATGCCAAGAGATTGTAGTTTACAAGACACAAGAAATATTGGTATTATGGCTCACATTGATGCCGGTAAAACTACTACCACTGAACGTATCCTTTTTTACACTGGTGTAAACCATAAAATCGGAGAAACTCACGAAGGTTCGGCTACAATGGACTGGATGGCTCAGGAGCAGGAAAGAGGTATTACAATTACTTCCGCTGCTACCACAGCTTTCTGGAACAAGCATAGAATCAATATTATCGACACCCCGGGACACGTTGACTTTACAGTAGAAGTTGAACGTTCCCTTAGAGTACTTGACGGTTCTGTAACCGTTTTGTGTGCAAAGGGTGGTGTTGAACCTCAGACTGAAACCGTATGGCGTCAGGCTGATGAATATAAAGTACCAAGAATGGTCTATGTTAATAAGATGGACATTATGGGTGCTGATTTTTATAGAGTTATGGATATGCTCCATGACAGACTTAAGACCAATGCAGTTGCTATTCAGCTTCCTATCGGTGCTGAAGAAGACTTTAAGGGAATTATCGACCTGCTCGAAATGAAAGCTTATGTTTATTATGATGAACTCGGCGTTGATATTAGATGCGAAGATATTCCTGCTGATATGGTTGAAAAGGCTGAAGAATACCGTGGTATTCTTATGGAACACATCGCTGAAACTGATGATGCTTTGATGGAAAAGTATTTCGCTGATGAAGAAATTACTATTGATGAAATCAAAACAGCTATCAGAAAATCTACTATTGCTAACACAATGGTACCAGTAGTTTGTGGTACTTCTTATAAAAACAAGGGCGTTCAGAAACTTCTTGACGCAATTGTTGACTATATGCCTTCTCCACTCGATATTCCTGCTATCAAGGGTGTAAATCCTGATACAGACGAAGAGTGTGTAAGACATTCATCTGATGATGAGCCGTTCTCTGCTCTTGCATTTAAAATTGCAACCGACCCATTTGTTGGTAAACTCTGCTTCTTTAGAGTATACTCTGGTGTACTTCTTAAGGGTAGCAAGGTTTATAACTCTACAAAGGGTAAGGAAGAAAGAATCGGACGTATTCTTCAGATGCACGCTAATGAACGTAAGGATATTGATGAGGTTTACGCAGGTGATATTGCTGCTGCTGTTGGTCTTAAGGTTACAACAACAGGTGATACACTCTGTGACGAAGACCACCCTGTAATTCTTGAATCCATGGAATTCCCAGAACCTGTTATTCAGCTCGCTATTGAGCCTAAGACTAAAGCAGGTCAGGAAAAAATGGGTATCGGTCTTGCAAAGCTTGCCGAAGAAGACCCAACTTTCAAGACATGGACAGATGACGAAACAGGACAGACAATTATCGCTGGTATGGGCGAACTTCACCTTGAAATTATCGTAGACAGACTTCTCCGTGAATTTAAGGTTGAAGCTAACGTTGGTGCACCTCAGGTTGCTTATAAAGAAACAATCCGTAAGCTTGCTGACGTTGACCATAAGTATGCAAGACAGTCCGGTGGTAAGGGTCAATACGGTCATGTTAAGATTAAGGTTGAACCTAACGAATCTGGTAAGGGTTACGAATTTGTTAACGCTATTGTCGGCGGTGCTATTCCTAAGGAATATATTCCTGCTGTTGACACTGGTATTCAGGGTGCAATGCAGGCAGGTATCCTCGCTGGCTATCCTGTAGTTGATGTTAAGGTTACTCTTTATGATGGTTCTTACCATGAAGTCGACTCTTCTGAAATGGCATTTAAGATTGCCGGTTCTATGGCATTCAAGGAAGCTATGAAGAAGGCTGACCCAGTTATCCTTGAACCTATTATGAAGGTTTCCGTTATTGCTCCTGATGAATATCTCGGCAATGTTATCGGTGACCTTAACTCAAGACGTGGACAAATCCTTGACCAAGAAACAAGACCTGGAACAGTTCAGGTTAATGCTAATGTTCCTTTGGCTCAAATGTTCGGTTATTCCAACGACCTGCGTTCCAAGACACAGGGTCGTGGACAGTATTCTATGGAGCCTGATAAGTATATCGAAGTTGCTAAGTCTATTTCCGAAAAGATTATGTCCAACAGAAACAAAAACCAATAATTTTTTGTAGTTGCTGATTATTGACGGCTTTTGTGCTGTCAATATGAAAGCATTTGCTTGAATTTTAAATGCAAGCAAATTTAAACAAAAAAAATTTTAAATTTTTTCAAAAAACACTTGATTTTTTGAAAAAAGTATGCTATAATAATATTAGTTTTATAACTAATAATAATTTTAAATTTTAAGGAGGAATTTCCAATGGCAAAGGAAAAGTTTAACCGTAGCAAGCCCCATGTTAACATTGGTACTATCGGCCACGTTGACCACGGCAAAACTACACTTACAGCTGCTATTACAAAGGTACTCTCTCTTAAGGGATATGCTCAGTTCGAGGATTATGCAAACATCGATAAGGCTCCTGAAGAAAGAGAAAGAGGTATTACAATCAACACAGCTCACGTTGAGTATGAAACTGACAACCGTCACTATGCTCACGTTGACTGCCCAGGACACGCTGACTATGTAAAGAACATGATTACTGGTGCTGCTCAGATGGACGGTGCTATCCTCGTTTGTGCTGCTTCTGATGGTCCTATGGCTCAGACAAAAGAACACCTTCTTCTTGCTCGTCAGGTAGGCGTTCCTGCAATCGTTGTTTTCATGAACAAGGCTGACCAGGTTGATGACGAAGAACTTATGGACCTCGTTGAAATGGATATTCGTGAAACTCTTGATAAGTATGAATTCCCTGGCGATGATACTCCTATCATCAAGGGTTCTGCTCTTAAGGCTCTCGAATCTGATTCTAAGGATATCAATGCTCCTGAATATGCTTGCATCGTTGAGCTTATGAAGGCTGTTGACGAATATATTCCTACTCCTGAAAGAAACGATTCACTTCCTTTCCTTATGCCTGTTGAGGACGTATTCACAATCACTGGTCGTGGTACTGTTGCAACTGGTAAGGTTGACCGTGGCGTTCTTAAGGTTGGCGAAGAAGTTGAAATCGTTGGTCTTACTGAAGAAAGCAAGAAAACTGTTGTTACAGGTCTTGAAATGTTCAGAAAGCAGCTCGACTTTACAGAAGCTGGCGACAACGTAGGTGCTTTGCTCCGTGGTATTCAGAGAACTGAAATCGAAAGAGGACAGGTTATCTGTAAGCCAGGTTCTATCCACCCACACACCAAGTTCTCTGGTCAGGTTTACGTATTGAAGAAGGACGAAGGCGGCCGTCATACTCCTTTCTTTAACAATTACAGACCTCAATTCTATTTCAGAACAACAGACGTTACTGGTGTTATCACTCTTCCTGCTGACAAGGAAATGTGTATGCCTGGCGATAACGTAGCTATGGACGTTGAACTCATTCAGCCTATCGCTATCGAAGAAGGACTCCGTTTCGCTATCCGTGAAGGTGGCAGAACAGTAGGTTCTGGTGTCGTTACTAAGGTAAACGAATAATTTAGATTATTTAAATCTAAACTTTTTAAGGGTTGTCATTTTGGCGACCCTTTTTTATTTTTTGGGGAGATTTTATGAAAGATGAATATTATATGAAAAAAGCCCTTGAAATGGCGAAAATCGCTTACGATATGGGAGAAGTTCCCGTTGGAGCGGTTGTTGTAAAAAAATCAAACGGGGAAATTGTCGGGCAAGGTTATAATCGGCGGGAAACTGATAAATCGTCAATCGCCCATGCGGAAATAATTGCAATAAACATGGCATCAAAAAATTTAGGAGGGTGGCGACTTGTGGACTGTGAAATTTATGTAACCCTTGAACCCTGCCTTATGTGTGCTGGTGCAATATTAAATTCAAGGCTTGAAAGGGTAGTTTTTGGTGCAAACGATATAAACCGTGGCTATCGAAAGGCGGTAGGGAACTTGTTTGGTTTGCAAAATGCCTATAATATTCCTGTGACAAGTGGCGTGCTTTTGGAGGATTGCAGTGGAATAATTTCTGATTTTTTTAGAAATTTAAGAAAAAAATAAAAATTTTATTCCCCTTGCCAAAAACAAGGGGAATAATTGTTATTATATTTTATTCATAAATTAAGGTGAAAGGTCCGTCATTTACAAGACTTATTTTCATATCCGCACCGAAAATTCCCTTTTGAACTTCACAGTCCAAAAGTTCCCTGCATTTTTCAACAAAATAATTGTAAAGTTGTTCCGCTTTAGCGGGTTCGCCTGCATTTACAAAGCTGGGTCGGTTGCCCTTTTTTACATCAGCATATAAAGTAAATTGGGAAATAATCAGCAGATTTCCGCCAACCTGTGACAAATTCAAATTAATTTTGTCGTTCTCATCAGCAAAAATTCTTGCGTCAACAATCTTTTTCGCTATTCTGTCGGCGTCTTGTTTGGTGCTTTCCTTTCCAACTCCCACCAAAAGCAAATAGCCCTTGTCAATTTGACCGACAATTTTTCCGTCCACTTCACAGCTTGCACTGGAAACTCTTTGAACAACAACCCTCATTAAAATACCTCGATTGTGTATTCATAAGTATAGGATTTTTGGCTTTCAAGTTTGATTGCGTGGGCTTTTTTCTCGATATCTGGTGTGTCATCATCAGCATAAACCGGAACGGAAGTCCAAGGCTCAAGGCACACAAATTTTGCATCATCATTGCCAGTTGTCGACCAAACGGCAATACAATTGCTTTGAGGATAGTGGAGGGTTACTCCGTGTTCGGATTTTTCTGATTTAAGGGAAATTGCCTTTGAATTTGGATTGTCTTTCATAATAACATCAAAATCAAAAAGTTCACGGCTAAGCTTAAGAATCTTTTCGCCATTCAAAATGGTTCTTTCGCCGTCTGGGATTGGCTGAACAATATTTTCGTTTTGTTCATATTCAACATACCAGTCATTAAAACTTGTGTCGTCAGTAAGAGGGCAGTTAAAAGCAGGGTGACCGCCAACATAAAAATACATAGGCTTCCCATCAACATTAACAACCTTGTGAGAAACGGTTACCTTGTTTCCGCTAAGCTTATAGCTTACAAAAAATTCAAATTTATAAGGATAAACAGCAAGGGTTTTTTCAGAATAGGAAAGCTTGTAGGTTACAAAATCTTTCCCACTTTCGGCAACCTCAAAAACGCTATCCCTTGCAAAGCCATGGTTTGCGGGCATGGTATATTTTTTGCCGTCTGCAAAATATTCTTTGTTTGCGGGCGAGCAGATAAAAGGGAAAAGAATAGGAGCGTGTCTGTTCCAAGCTTTTCCGGCTTGCCATAAATATTCAATTTCGCCCGATTTTATCGAATGAAGTTCAGCACCGTTTATATCGCTTACAACGGTGATTTTGTCGTTTTTTAATGTAGTTTGCATAATTTTTACCTCCATAAACATTACTGTTAATATTATATCATAAACATAACGGTTTGTCAAGATAATAAAAAGCAAATTGAGTGAAATTTTTGTGTTTGCTATTGACATCGGGGTCAAAATTTGTTATAATTATAGTAATAAATAAAGTCAGGTGGAATATTATGTTAGATTTAAACAATTTGAAAACAAGTGATTTTTATTATGATTTGCCCGAAGAACTTATTGCACAAACCCCCATTGAGCCAAGAAATTTCTCTCGTATGTTGGTTGTGGATAAGCAAACTGGCGATTTAAAGCATGAACATTTTTATGATTTAACCAAACATCTTAAAAAGGGTGATTTGCTGGTTCTTAACGATTCTCGTGTTCTCCCCGCCAGAATTTATGGTAAGCGTGAGGATACAGGAAGTTTTATTGAATTTTTGTTGCTCGCTCAAAAATCTCATGACACATGGGAAATTCTTTGCCGACCCGGCAAAAAAGCCAAGGTCGGAAGAAGATTTGTTTTTGGCGATGATAATTACAAACTCTCTGCCGAGGTTATCGAGGTTAAAGAGGACGGCAACAGAATTGTAAAATTTGAGTGGGATAATTCGGATAATTTTTTCTCAATTCTTGACCATATTGGGCAGATGCCACTTCCTCCTTATATAAAAGAAAAACTTGCCGACAAAGAACGTTATCAAACGGTTTATTCTCATGAAATTGGTTCAAGTGCTGCCCCAACAGCGGGATTGCATTTTACTACCCAAATGCTTGAGGAAATAAAACAGCAGGGTGTTGACATTGCCTATGTCACGCTTCATGTTGGACTTGGTACTTTCCGCCCCGTCAAGGCGAATAAAATTACAGAGCATACAATGCACAGTGAATTTTATAGTGTCAGCAAAGAAACAGCAGACAAGATAAACAACACCAAAAAGGCAGGCGGACGTGTTATAACCGTTGGCACAACCTGCGTTAGAACCCTTGAAAGCGTTTATCAAAAGCATGGAGCAATTGTTCCTTGCGGAGAAAGTACAAATATTTTTATCTACCCCGGATATAAATTTAATGTACCTGATGCACTTATTACTAATTTCCATTTGCCTGAAAGCACACTTATAATGCTTGTTAGTGCTTTTCTTGGATATGATTACACAATGAACGCTTATAAAACCGCTGTGGAGGAAAAATACAGATTCTTTTCGTTTGGGGACTGTATGTTTATCGAGTAATGTTTGGATATGTTAAACCTTATACCCCACGTCTTGAAATGTGGGAATATGAAATTTATAATTCAGCCTACTGCGGACTTTGTAAATGTCTTGGCGACCGATACGGATTTATTGCAAGGTGTTTGCTTAGTTATGACCTTGCGTTTTTAACCCTGCTACATTCGGCAGTAAATCAAAAGGAAATAGATGTTTGCCGCCAACATTGCATGATACACCCAATAAAGAAAAAGAACTGTTGCAAGCCGTGCAGGGCAGTGAAGGATTGTTCAGATTTTCTTGTTTTGCTTACCTATCATAAACTGAAAGATGATTTGCAGGACGAACACGGATTTTTAAGGCAATTTGCAGTAAGGTTTTTGCTTATTTTCTTTAAAAAATATTATGCTAAAGCTTCAAAGGCTTTTCCTGAATGTTCAAAGAAAATAAGTGAGGCTATGAAAATGCAAAGGGAGTTTGAAAAGACTGGCGGAAGTTTTGACCAACTTTCCGAACCCACCGCAAAAATTATGCAGGCAGTGTTTGAAGAATGTTCTGACGACCCTAAAACTAAAATGTCGCTTAGGCAAATGGGGCATTTTATGGGAAGATATGTATATCTTTGCGATGCGATAGCCGATTATGAGCAGGATATAAAAAAAGGTAGGTATAATCCACTTGTTTCTTTTAAAAATAATAAGAAAGAAATAATCAAACTTGGAAATATGTATATCAATGCTGTTTCTGTTGCCTACTTAAAACTTGAAAAAAACGATTACAGCCATATTATAGATAATTTTGTTTATGCAGGTCTTAAAAACACCTTGGATAAACTAATTAATAAATCAAACAAAAACAGAAAGAGAGGCTAATTATGGACAACAATTTTAATCTGGGTCAGATGTATACTGAAATTCGACAGAATATTTTAAATGGTCAAATAGATACGGCACAAACTATGCTTAATGAAATGAATCCACCCCAAAGAACAGCGGAATGGTATTTCCTTTCGGGGAGCTGTGCTTACAACAAAGGTTTTATGAATGATGCGTATAATTATTATAACACTGCTTATTCGCTTGAACCGCAAAATCCTGAATATCGTCAAGCTAAAACCAATATGGAATATGCAAGGGGCGGAGGAATGGCGGGGGGATATTCTTCTTCCGATTATCGCCGTCCTGCAACCGATACGGATAAAGCTTGCAACTGTTGTAGCAATCTTATTTGTGCCGATTGTCTTTGTGAGTGCTTTGGCGGTGATTTAATACCATGTTGTTAGAGAATAATATAACGCAGAAAAAAAATCAGAAACTTTCTTTTAAAATTGCACTCGGTGGAATTATAGCCGCTTTTTCGCTGGCACTTATATTTATGTCGTCAATGCTTACAATGCTTAACTATACAATTCCGTGCATAGCGGGTATGTTGATTGCGGTTACCGTAATTGAGGCGGATAAAAAAACGGCTTTTCTGTGTTATTTGACCGTCAGTATTCTAAGCATACTTATAACACCAAATTTTGAATCCAGCCTGCTGTTTATAATGTTTATGGGATATTATCCAATATTAAAATCTATTCTTGAAAGAAATTGCAATAGAATGGTTGAGCAGGTTATAAAATTTGTGGTGTTTAATGTAGCGGTGGTGCTTTACTATAAACTTTTTATGGCTGTGTTTACCTCTCCCGAATCCGATGAGGCGTTTTTGAAAATGCTTGGGAAATATGCAAAATATGCAAATCTTTTGCTTCTTGGAATGGCAAATGTATTTTTTGTAATGTATGACAATCTGTTAAGTCAGCTTGTTGAGATTTATATTAAATCAATAAGAAAAAGATTTTTCAGATGACCTAATTGCTTTAGGTATATATAATTTTTGGTGATTTTAGTCAAAAAAGAATTTAAGGAGCAATTCAAAATATATTTTTAGATAGGCGAATGATATGAAAGATATTAAAGACAACAAAAATAAAATAATAAGAATTATAGCAATAATTTTTATGTTTGCAATTGTTATTGGTGCTTGCATTTGGGTTTATCCTTATGCAAAAATGTTGAAAACAGCCGAAGGCAGAATATGGCTTTCGGATTATCTTAAAAGTTTTGGAGCATGGGGGGCGGTCATTTTTGTGGCACTTCAAACCCTTCAGGTTATAATTGCAGTTCTTCCGCCTGTTCAGATTGTTGGCGGATTTATGTACGGTGTGTTTTTTGGCACTCTGCTTTCAGCTGCTGGAGTTTATCTTGGAAATATAATAATTTTCAAGCTTTCAAGATTTCTTGGAAAACCCTTGGTTGAATCGATGGTTAGCGAAAAGAATTTTGAAAAATTCGGCTTTTTGCAAAACGAAGAAAAACTTGAACGTATACTATTTATCCTTTACCTTATCCCAGGAGTTCCAAAAGATGTTATAACCTATATTGTGGCTCTCTCTAAAATTAAAGAAAGAAATTTTTATTTGTATGTTCTTCCTGCAAGACTTCCCGCAATTATTATGTCAACTGTTTTTGGAAAGTGCCTTAGCTCAAATTCTTATGTGGGACTTTATATTGTCATTGGATTGTTTGTTCTTATGGCGATTTTTGGTTTCCTTTTTCGTGATAAAATTATTGACGGACTTAAAAATAAAAAAGGTTAATATTTTTTCCCTTGCCTTTTGGCAAGGGATTTTTTATAATAATAAATGGTGAAATGATTAAAATATACCCTTTTATTATGCAATTAATATATATTAATAATAGTTCGATTTTTTTATCTATATATTTTTCACAAACTTAAATTTTTTTCAAAAAAACCCTTGACAAACGGAAAAGTTTGTGGTATAATAGATTATGTTGAGAGGGGAACAAAAGAAAAACCTCAAAGACAAAATAAAATAACCAATGCGGGTGTAGTTCAGTGGTAGAACCCCAGCCTTCCAAGCTGGTCATGTGAGTTCGATTCTCATCACCCGCTCCATTTTATGATTGTGCGCCTTTAGCTCAGCTGGATAGAGCAACTGCCTTCTAAGCAGTAGGCCGCTGGTTCGAGTCCAGCAAGGCGCGCCATTATATTTTTATTACATGGTGGGTATAGCGTAGCTGGTTAACGCGTCAGTTTGTGGCACTGAAGACCATCGGTTCGAATCCGATTATCCACCCTAACAAATTTTTAAAGTTCTCGTTTGAGGGCTTTATTTGCATATAAGAGCTGTAAAAAAACGATATTATCAACTTTTCAATTGGTCAAACCACTTGACAAAAAATGATTTATAGTATAATAAAATTAAAGACAAAGACGTTTGGTTTTTGTCTTTTTTTGTGTTTTTTAAGGAGGTTAAAATGAAACCGATTATCGGCGTTATGCCATTATATGATGAACAAAAAGAAAGTTATTGGATGCTTCCAAACTATATGGAGGCAATTGAGCAGGCAGGCGGTATTCCAATTATGCTCCCACTTTCGCAAGACCCAAAAGACATATCACAAATTTTTAATTCGCTTGATGGACTGCTTTTCACAGGTGGTCAAGATATTTCTACTCATCTTTACGGAGAAGTTGCAAAAAAATATTGTGGAAAAAGCTTTGTTCAAAGAGATATGCTTGAAAAAATATATTTTGAAAAAGCTTATAACTTGGATAAACCTTGCCTTGGAATTTGCCGTGGAATACAACTTTTTAATGCTTTACTTGGCGGAACACTTTACCAAGATGTAAATATTCAGCGTCCAACTCAAACTATTCATCATCAAAAACCGCCTTTTGATAAGCCGGTACATAAAGTTATAATAAATACAAATAGCTTGCTGTATGATATTCTTTGCAAAAAAGAACTTTTTGTCAACAGTTATCATCATCAAGCGATAAAAAAACTTTCTCCAAAGCTCTATGAAATGGCAATTTCCGAAGATGGATTTGTTGAAGCAGTAAGTGTGCCAAACAAAAAATATATAATTGCTGTTCAGTGGCATCCTGAATATTCTTTTAAAGTAGACATTAACAGCCGAAAAATATTCAATAGTTTTATAGAAGCTTGCGGGTAAAAAAACAGCCTTGCTTTGCAATAAAGCGAGGTCATATACCAATTAAATTTGTAAAAAAATCCTTGCATTATGCAAGGATTTTTTTATTTAAGAAATGTTTGCCACATATGCCCGATTTCTGTGTTAAGATAGGCAAGTTCTTTTATATTGTTAAGTAGTTGTTCAGGAGGAATAATCATTCCATTTGCTCCCCAGTCCATAACCACGCCACAAAAACCGTGCGTATAGTAGTTGGCAAAGGATTGTTGCAGACTTTTGTTCTTGTTGTCCGGAAAATCAACTTTAGAAAAAGAATAGGCAAACATTTTATACATAACAGGATAAAAATTATCACTGAAAGTAGTGTCTTTACTTTGCAAAACCGCCGAATAAAATTCTTTGTCTTTACACATTGTTTCAAGAAAATCAAGTATTTTGGGATACCAGTTGTCAAAATGGGTATGTGCAAGCTTGTAGAAAAGTTCGGTCTGATAAATCCAGCTTATAAGCTCCTGCTTATCCTTAAAATGATAGTAAAAAGACTGCCTATTAAGACCGCAAGCCTTTGTTATATCCGAAATGGAAATATCCTCGACATTTTTATCAAAGCATAGCTTTTTAAAGGCAAAACGCATTGAATTTTTTGTGACAATTGCACTTGACATAAACACACCCCATCTTATATTTTACAAAATAATTTTTGTTATAATTTTATTATAACATATTTTTCCGAAAAAAGCAAGTTTTCAGACAAATGTTTTTTAAAATGTCAGAAAATAAACAAATTTATTCGGTTTTTAGTTTAATAATATGATTTTTAGGATAGTATTCTTTAATGTTTAGCTTAAAAATCTTGTCGCCGTTCTGTTCGCTTATCAGTTTAAAGCCAAAATCAGCATACAAATTTTCCACCATTTTGTTTTTAGCCGTTTTAAAATAATATCCTGTAAGGGCAGAAATATTATGCTCTTTTGCTGTTTTTACCAGTTGGTCAAGCATAGCATATTCCATACCCCTTTTTAGCACCCTGCAACTCATAAGCCAGAGCCTTATATCAAGATTATCGCCGTCAATTTCGCCAATTACAACGCTTACAACCCCATTGTCGCCGAATTTGTCGGAAAGTTTGCCATAAAGGGTTATAAAATTCGGACTGTTTGAAATCTTTTCAATTTCGGATAGTGTATAACGTTTTGTGGTGAGATTAAATTGATTGCTTTTGTTGGTAAGCTGGGCAATTCTTGAAATATAAACATCACAGAACGGTTTAATTTCTGCCTGCATTTCAAGGCTTTTTAAATAATCTTCATAGTTTGCACAGGAATTTAAAATTTCATTTCGTTTGCGGTTTTCCGCATACATTTTGTTTCGTTTTAAATCGTCCTCGCTGATACCGACGCTTTCAAAATATCCGCCACGTTCAATAAGTTTTATATAATCGCAAGGATTTTCAAATTCGGGGCAGGGTAAAGAAAAGACCGATTTTACAAGTTCTCGTTCTGCTGGATTATCATCGGCAAAAACCATGCTTTCAGGAAGAATATTAAGTTCGTTTGCTATCTCCAAAATGCTTTTGTCCTTGTTTTCCCAGTTGGCTTTTATAATCGCAAAGTCATCGGCATGAAGAATACTTTCGGGGTGTGCAAGACCTGCAAGGGCGTTTTGCTCATCGTTTTTGGAGGAAATGGTTAGTATTATTCCTTGTTTTTTAAGTCCTGCTATATAGCCTTGAAATTCGCTGTACACCTGCGACATAGGC
This sequence comes from uncultured Clostridia bacterium, assembly GCA_947631445.1. Taxonomy (GTDB): domain Bacteria; phylum Bacillota; class Clostridia; order Oscillospirales; family Ruminococcaceae; genus CANRLN01. The sequence goes on along the minus strand of CANRLN010000002.1, from coordinate 51,445 downwards.
GTTTCCTGTCCGATTTCTATTCCGTTTACTCCGTCATCGCCCACAACTCCACCCCAAAGGGTGTTGTCAAGGTCAAGCACAATTGCCTTTTTGCTTTTTCCAAAAACCGCCTTGATTATATTGCAGAGAGAAAAAGCATAGTCGGGTATTGCCTCAAAATTCATGGCATATTTGTAAAGATGCCAGAATTTAGTGTCGCTCCATCTGTCAAGACCATAAACGGCAGACAGATAATTTATATCATGAATATAAAAACCGTCATGGTTTTGTGCATAGTCATACAGCATAACATTAAGTTTGGTTACAAAATTAACCGTTCCCCTTGGGTTATATGCGGAAAGATTGCCGAAAAATCTTGTGGTAGGAAGTTCAAAGTTGTTGGCAATTATAGGGCAATTATAACGCTTTTTTGCACTGTCATAAGCTTTTACAAAATAATTATATTGATTATTTAAAAGTTCTTTTGTTTGCTTTTGGGTCATTGTGGGATTAGGAAAATCGGTTATATTTCTTACGCTTGTGTGAAATATGATAAGGTCGGGAGAAAAAGCGTCTAAATCTTTATTTCCAAAAACAGCGTCCTCCCAAAATTTGTTGTATTCGCTATTATAAAATTCACATTCAAAGCCATTATCCAGCAGAAAAAGTTCCAACACGCTTATAATATCATCTGTGGTTGAACCGCCGAGAACAGCTATTTTTTTGTGTATTCTTTCCTGCCCGTCTGCAAGCAAGGTTCGTTTTAAAGACCTTTTCTTTTTTAGAATATAATTGTTGTCAAGTGGATATTCAAGTTGTTTCATTTTCTCACCAGTTTATAAAAAAATTTTATTATTCCCCGCTGTGGCGGGGAACAACAAGACATATTTTATACATTAAATCTAAACAGAACAATGTCGCCGTCCTTCATAACATATTCCTTGCCCTCCGAACGAACAAGTCCTTTTTCCTTTGCGGCGGTCATTGTACCACATTCAATTAAATCATCAAATGCAACCACTTCTGCACGGATAAATCCCTTTTCAAAATCCGTGTGAATTTTTCCTGCTGCCTGCGGTGCTTTTGTGCCTTTTGTAATAGTCCATGCACGCACTTCAGGTTCACCAGCGGTCAAGAACGAAATAAGACCAAGCAGACTATATCCTGTTTTGATGATACGGTTAAGTCCCGAAATTTCAAGTCCTAAATCTTCAAGAAACATCTGCTTGTCCTCATCGTTCATATCAGAAATTTCCGCTTCAATTTGGGCGCATATTGGAAGAACAGCACTTCCCTCAGCCTCTGCAATTTCCTTAACTTGATTATAATATTTATTATCTTCAATGCCATTGGAAAAATCTTTATCCGAAAGGTTGGCAGCATAGATAACCGGTTTCATGGAGAGGAGGGGAACGTCCTTTAAAATTTCTTTTTCCTCCTCGGTCATTTCAAAACTACGGGCGGGCTTGCCGTTGTTCAGGTGTTCAAGCAGTTTTTCAAGGAAAGCAAGGTCAATCGCATATTTTTTATCGCCCTTGATAAGCTTTTTGGTGCGTTCAACCTTTCTTTCAATAATTTCAGCGTCCGAGAAGATAAGTTCAAGGTCGATTGTTTCAATATCTCTTTTGGGATTAATATTTCCGTCCACATGAATAATGTTTGTGTCCTCAAAACAGCGTACTACATGAACAATAGCGTCCACCTCACGAATGTTGCTTAAAAACTTGTTTCCAAGTCCCTCGCCTTTGGAAGCACCCTTTACAAGTCCTGCAATATCCACAAATTCAAGGGTTGCAGGGGTAAATTTCTTTGGGTTATACATTTCTGCGAGTTTGTCCAATCGCTCATCGGGTACGCTTACAATTCCCACATTCGGTTCAATTGTGCAGAATGGATAGTTAGCAGATTCTGCACCTGCGTTTGTAAGAGCGTTAAACAATGTACTTTTTCCGACATTCGGAAGTCCAACCATACCTAATTTCATAATTAAAAAGTCCTTTCATATAAATATTTTTTTGTTGTTTTTATTGTAGCAATAATGCGCGTTTCTCCTTGCTATAACAGGGAAAACGGCAAAAGTATTTTAAAAATTATAATTTGTATAATTTTTGTCGTTTGTTTCAAGCAGGCGTATTTGTTTTGAGAATATTTCTCTTTCGTGTTCCTCTTTTTTTCTTTTGACCTCCTCAATCAATTTGGGGCAACATACAAGACCTACCACAACCCCCAAAAGAAAGGTCGATGTTGTAAACCAGAAGTGTCTAATTTCATTATCGTTCATAAAAAATTCCTCCATAAAAATTTTTTTAATTTTTTCGCCGTTGGCTAATAATAATTAAATAATAAGCTATTCAACCGATTTTAAAGAGCTTACCATATCAATTTTCTTAAGTTTAAAATAAAGCACTATGTTTACAATCACCGCAAAGAGTATTGTAAGCAGAGCTGAATATACAAAAGAATCAAATGAAATATGGCGATAAAACATAACCGTGTCGGTTTCGGCAGTTATCACCACAAAGTAGTGGAAAAGCAGCCCCATAAATCCGCCCGAAACAATTCCTATAACAGTTGATATTATATTTTCACGATAAATATATTCCGCCGTTTCAACGTCATAAAAGCCAAGCACCTTAAGGGTGGCAATTTCACGGTGGCGTTCGGTTATATTTATATTTGCAAGATTGTAAAGCACAATTACTGCAAGCAATCCTGCACAAAAGATAAGCAGGGCAATAACCGAATTAAGGCTTTTCATGCTGTTGTAAAAGCTGTCGGCAATATCTTTTGAGAAAGAAACCCCCAAAAATTCGCTATGTGAGATAAGCTCGCTTGCAAAATCATTTTGATTTGTGCCGTTTTTAAGATTTATGTAAAATGTATTAAAATCCGGGTCATTTCCATAAAGCTGTTTGTAGTGTGATGGACTTATTATAATATAGTGTAGTGCATAGTTTCTGGCAATTTCCGAAACGGTAAGTTCAACCGGTTTTTGGTCGGTCAGCATAAAGGTAAAACTGTCACCCTCTTTAAGTTTTAAAAGCATTGCAAGCTTTTGGGTTATAACAACGCTATTATCATCAATAACACAATTCTGATTGCTGTTTACGTTTGTAAGATTTATAAACTGCGGGAAATTTTTGGTATTTTCGCAGGTGATAAGATGAACGCTTTGCTGGTCTGAACCGGCATATGCTGTTCCCTGCAAAAGTGTTGACGGCAGAAAATCCTTAACCTCAGAATTTTTTTCAAGTATTTCTTTTCCCTTGTCTATTTCATAACACACGCCCACGGCATCGTATTTAAAAATCTCGGAAAATTGTCTTGTTCCCACCTGTGAAATGGAATATTTAAGCCCGAAGCCTGTCATCATAAGGGCGGTGCAACCTGCAATTCCAAACACTGTCATAAAAAAACGCCGTTTATATCTGAATAGATTTCTTAGTGTACATTTTTGCAGAAAGCTGATTTTGTTCCAGATTATTGGAATACTTTCTAAAAGCACACGTTTTCCTTTTTTGGGAGCTTTAGGTCGCATAAGCTCGGCAGAGTTGCTTTTTAAAACGCTGAAACAGCAGTAGACAACCGAACCACAGATACAAACAAGCGAAACCAGAACGCACATGATTATATAAAATCCATCAACTTTAAGGGCAATGTCGGGAATGTTATACATGATTTTGTAGCAGTTGAATATAACAACGGGAATTGTATTCATTCCAATAATTGTGCCGATAATTGCTCCGGGGATTGTGGCTGCCGCTGAATAGATAAGATATTTTGTAAGTATTGCAAGGTTGGTATAGCCAAGGGCTTTATATGTTCCTATTTCGGTTCGGCAGTCGTCTACCATTCTTGTCATGGTGGTAATGCACACAAGCACGGCTATTATAATAAAGAAAGCAGGGAAAACCTTTGCAATTGAATCTATCTTTTCGGTGTCGCTTTTGTAGGAACTGTAATCGGTAAGTTCAAAGCGGTCGGAGTGCATAAATATAACATCTCCAAGGGTGTCAAGCTGATTTTTTGCTGTGGTAATTTGATTGTTTGCCTCTTGAATTTGATTGTTATATTTATCTTCGGCGGTGGTTTTTCCCGCATTTCTATCCTGAATAATTTCGTTTATAATTTCCGAAACACTTTGTAGTTTTGCATATTTTGCACGGCTCATAAGAGCTTGTACAGAATTTTTATCTTCAAAGCTATCATATTCTTGTTTTGCATTGGTATATTCTGCTTGAATTTTTTTATAATAATTGCTGAGTTCATCTGTTTGCATTTCAAGAATATTGCTAAGCATTTCTATTTTTTCGTTTGCCGAGTTCATCTGCTGATTTGCGTCAGATTTAAGCTTATCATAGCGTTTGTTTACGCTGTTTTCAAAAGCATTTATGGCGGGCTGAGCAAGAGTGTTTACTTTTTCTTTATATTCTTCTGAAAATGGGTCAAGTTGTTCGACCCCGTCAAGGGTTAAAAACAGTTCGTAATAATAATTTACAATAAAATCTTCTTCAGGAATCATAACATTGCTTACAACCGTTCCATTGCCGATTGTGGAGGCATCACGTTGATAACCAATATAAAGCGGAGAGGTTACAATTCCGACAATTTCATAAGTATCCGTTTTAAGGCTGTCAAGAATGTTTTCATCGTGTGGTGAATAGAAAGTCAGTTTTTCCCCTATTTCAAATGTAGTCGGAGAGCTTATTTTTTTCTCCACCACACATTCTCCGGATTTCTGTGGAAGCCGTCCTTGCACAACAACCGGCTTATTAATGGGGGCTTTTGAATTATAAGACATAAGCTTTAGCACCACGCCCGAATCGTTATAGTTATACATAACGTCTTTTGAGTAGCCAGCATATGCTCCTGTAACATTTTCTGCCTCTCTTACCGCCGTAACATCTTCGCTTTTTATTCCTATTGAGGACATAAGACGCATATCCATAAGATTATTTTGTCGAAAATATTCATAAGACGCCGTTTGCATATCGCTCATTGTGATTTTAAGACCACAGAAAAATCCACAACCCAACGCCACAATTATCATTATAGAGATAAATCTTCCAAACGAATGTTTAATTTCTCTTAAAGTATCTAAAAGCAAAGATTTCATTTATTCACCGAACATTTCTTTGGAAAGTTCTCCAATTAATTTACAGCCTTTTTCAATCTGCTCATCGGTTGGAGTTGAGAAATTAAGTCGGAAACTGCCTGTTTTAACGCTGTCGTCAACAAGAAAACTGCACCCGGGGACAAGAGCAACCTTTTTTTCCTTTATTGCACGGTTGCAAAACTCCATTGAATCATAGCCATCAGGCAGACTGCACCAGATAAACAAACCGCCCTCAGGGATATTATAAGAAATAGCAGAAGAAAAATATTTTTGCATATTTTCAATCATGAAATCACGTTTTTTGCGGTAAATAGCTTTCAGGTCTTGAATGTGCTGGTCAAAATTCACCTTTTCAAGAAATTTGCAGGTGAGAACCTGAGCCCAAATATTAGTATGAACATCGCTTACCTGCTTGCATACAACCATTTTGTTTATAATTTCTTTGTTTCCGCAAGCATAACCAACCCTTATTCCGGGGGCAAGAATTTTAGAAAATGTTCCACTATACATAACATTTCCGCTTTTGCCCTGTTCCTTTTCAATCTGCTTTATGCTGATAACATCTTCGCCCTCCACACGCAAATAGCCATAGGGGTTATCCTCCAAAACAACAGCATTATATTTTTGGGCAAGTTCAAGTATTTGTTTACGCTTTTCAAGCGAGGTTGTAAAACCTGTTGGATTCTGGAAGTTGGGGATAACATAGATTATTTTAGTATTGTTATTTTTTAAGGTTTGTTCCAACTCATCTATATTAAAGCCGTCATCTTCAAGAGTTACTCCAACAAGATTTACATTATAAGATTTGAACGCATTAAGCGAGCCGATAAAGCTTGGTTGTTCGCAAACAATTGTATCGCCCTCATTGCAAAGAACCTTTGCAGTAAGTTCATTTGCTTGTTGAGCCCCACTGGTTATAATAAGCTCATCAGTTTCGGGGTTGAAAATCCCCTTTTTTTCAAGTCTTGCCTTAATTGCATCACGCAGGGGAGTGTAACCCTCTGTAATAGAATATTGAAGTGCAAGAATAGGGTTTTCCTCAAAAATTTCCTTGGATATTTCGGTTATTGTTCCCACTGGGAAAGATTCAGGAGCAGGATTTCCTGCTGCAAAAGAAATAACTTGTGGGTCGCTTGTGTACTTTAAAATCTCACGGATTGCCGATGCTTTAAGCTCGGATACTTTGTCTGAAAAAATATACTCCATAATAAAAAAACCTCTTGACATTTAAAATTCTGCAAATTACATTGCTTATAATTATTATAACATATTTATATAAAAAAATAAAGCATTTTTCAGTAAAATATATATATTATATATTTTATATATATATTTTAGTGCTAATTTGTTAATATTCACAAAAAGATTATAAAAAATATATTTACAAAATTAATTTTAAAATACTACAAAAATAACATAAACAATTATTTTGCCACCATTTAAATTTAAGTGAATAAATCACACGGATTATGTCAATAATATTTCTGCATAAAGGTAACCCAAAAACAAATTTACATAGCCAAATAAAAAAATTTAAAAAAGCGGTGATTTTATGCAATATAATAAAGTAGAAATAAGCGGTGTTAATACTTCCTCCCTACCTGTTTTGTCTGAAAGTAAAAAAAGGGAACTGCTTGAGCAGATTTCCAAAGGGGATATGCAGGCAAGGGAAGAACTTATAAACGGTAATTTAAGATTGGTGCTTAGTGTTTTACAAAAATTTTTATCAAGATGCGATAGCCCCGATGACCTGTTTCAGGTTGGTGTTATTGGTCTTATAAAAGCGATTGACAATTTCGACCTTTCGCTTGATGTTAAATTTTCCACCTATGCTGTTCCCATGATTATGGGCGAACTTAGAAGATTTTTAAGAGATTCTTCTCCCGTTCGTGTCAGCCGTTCCATGCGTGACCTTGCCTATAAGGCAATGCAGGAGCGGGAACGCCTTACCAACGAGAATAAAGCCGAGCCGACAATTGATGAAATTGCAAATTCTCTTGGAGTTAAACGTTGTGAGATTGTAACAGCACTGGAAGCAATGAGCGTTCCGCTTTCGCTTTATGAACCTGTTTTTTCGGACGCAGGGGATACCATTTATATTATGGACCAGCTGGGCGACAATACAAGCGACACCGAATGGCTTTCTAATCTGGCACTTCGTGAGGCAATGCAAAATCTTGAAAAGCGAGAGAGAAATATAATAAATTTAAGGTACTATCAGGGCAAAACCCAAATGGAGGTTGCTCAGGAAATAGGAATATCACAAGCACAGGTTTCAAGGCTGGAAAAATCCGTGCTTGAAAAGCTACGAAATGAAATGATATAAAAAATAACCCCGTTTAATTGAAATTAAAACGGGGTTATTTTTAGGCATTTTTAAGCTTTACACTAACTTCGCCTGATGACAAAAGCTTTATTGTGCCGTCCTCAAGTTCAACCTTAAGTTTGGCATTGTCATCTATATCAATAAATTTGCAGGGAATATTTTTTTCGCCATTTATAATAAAGCCCATTTTGCCAATAAGCATTGACCTTTTTTTATATTCCTTCATATATTCTTTACCGGTTTTAACAGGGTCGTCAAGAATAGGCACAAGATTGTCAAGCAGGCAGGCGGACATACGATTTCTTAAATTCCCCTCATTTTCAGAAAATACACAACCTGCAATATTTTCTATATCTTGTGGGAAACCGTCGTTTGGAGTAAATAAATTTATTCCAATTCCAAGTACTGCATATTCAAGCGTGTTGTTTTCGCAGCTTATAGAAGCTTCTGTAAGAATACCGCAAACTTTCTTGTCATCACAATAAACGTCATTCACCCATTTTATTTTTGGGTGTGCCTTTCCACCGCTTACCTGCTCGATAGCACGACAAACGGCAACCCCTGCCGCCGTTGTAATAAACAGGGCATTTTCGGGAGCAATATTTTTTCTTATTATAACCGATAAATAAATTCCCGTGCCTTTGGGTGAATAAAAGCTTTTTCCAAGCCTACCTTTGCCTGCCGACTGTTCGGCGGCAATAAGAACGCAGGCATGAGCTGCACCGTTTTGTGCAAGTTTTTTCAGTTGTGTGTTGGTGGAGTCAACCGATTTGCAGACCTCAATATGATAGAAGTTTTTATGTTTAATAAGTGTATTTATTCCTGCCGATGAAAGGGTGTTGCTGTTCTGGTCAAGAATATACCCTCTTTTGGTTGCACCCTCCACCTCAATACCGTCTTTGCGTATTGTGTCTATGGCTTTCCAGACAGCCGCCCTTGAAACATGAAGTTCGTCCGCAAGCTTCTGACCGCTAAAGCTTTCTCCACGGTGATTTTCCAGAAATTCAAGTACCTGTGATTTAATATCCATGGTTTTCTCTCCTATTTATTTTATAATTATTTTTTGTGTATACTTTAGGAAGTGGACAAAAGAGTTGTTTATATTATTTTTTTGTAGTGTTTCCCTGCCTACGACGGGGAAACACACAAGATTTTTTAAGTGATTTTTATAAATATATTTTTTTACAACGCAAATTGACCAATCTCATATTTTATATTGCAATATGTTTTTTTGCTTTTGCCATAAGTGCTTTGTCGTTTTCATAGGAAAGCACACTGCACACCCTGCCAATTTCAACCCATTTCGCCTCAGAAATTTCATCTTTTTGTGGGATTATATTTGTGTTTTTTGCCCTTGCGGTAAAATAAACAACGGTTTTTTCAATGTTTTTTCTGGGATAATACACAACTGTGGAACGAAAAGTAGGGTCTATGATAATTTCAATAGCAGTTTCTTCAAACACCTCTCTAAGTGCTGTGTCAATTTCGCTTTCGCCTTGCTCAACATGACCTTTTGGAAACGACCAGTTTTCACTGCCAAGATTTTTTACAATCAGAATTTCCGTGTTTCCATGATATTTTCTCCAGACAATTGCACCACATGATTTTTCATGGAACATAATAAAATTCCTTTCTGTCGCTAACCTTTTATTTTTTGAGTGTGTGTATTCTGTGGCTTGATTATAAAAATTTTTATTGTTTTTTCCAATCGCAGGCGAAAGAATAAAGCATTGATAGAAAAATCTTACCTTATGTGTTAATCTTTATAACATGAATCAATTCCAAAGTATTCTTCAAGGCAAAGATTATTGTCATAAAGGTATTTTGCAAGCTCTTTTCCTACATATCTAACGTGCCACGGTTCATATTCATAGCCGGTTATATCCACCTTATCGGCAGGATATCTTACAATAAATCCAAATTTATAGCAGTTTTCTGCAATCCACTGTGCCTCTTTTGTGCCTGCAAAATCGTCCGAGGCATTGTTTAAATCAAATGTAAGACCTGTTTGGTGTTCACTGTAACCGGGACGTGCCGAATAGGTATCCGCAAGCTGTTTTCCGTCCCTTTCCACATATTTCTGATAAAGTTGTTTTTGATAGTCAAAGGTTCGATAGCCCGAAACAATATTAAGCGAAATACTGTCCTTAGCGGCAGCGTTTTTCATTTTTTCAAAAGCGTTCTGGGCAACGGGACTTTGCTCTGGTGCGTAATTTTCACTTGCTGGATAGGATTTGTTTATAATGACAATCCCGTCAAAATAGTAAGCACCATCAATATATTTTTGAATATGTTCGCCATCTTTTCCATCAATATATTTTTGAATATGTTCTTGGTCTTTTCCATCAATAGATTTTTCCGTGCCAAACATTTTAACTGCAAAAATCATAGCAACGAAAATAATTGGAAGCAATGTAATCAAAAGAATTTTTTTAAAAATTTTCATTTTATTTTCCTCCGTAACAATCAGCCGAATATTATTATAATAATATAACTGTTTCATATTATACAGCTTGTTGAAAAAACTGAGGTTAAAGAAGTTTTGATTTCCATATAAACCAGCTTTGCAAAAAAATTGTTTTTTTGTTTCAACAGCTTGAATAATGTAATTACATTATAAACCCAGCAAAATATAAAGTCAATAAGTTTAAGAAACTCTTAAGAAAAAACAGAGAAAATTTAAGAAAATCTTAAGAAATAACAATTCTATACTAATTATAACACAATGCGTTTGATTTGTCAATAAGATTATAATTAATTTTTTACATTAGGTCAAAAAACAATAATTAATTTGTAACAACCGCCTTAAGAAAGGGGGAATAGGCAGAATTATTTGAGCAGAATTGCTGATTATATAATACTAAAATAGTGTGTTTTTTAGTGAAATTATAATAATTATCAAAGCTATAATATGCAAATTGTGCAAAAAGCATAAACGAAAAAATTTTTTTATAAAAATACTTGACAAATATAATTAAACTATGATATACTTAATTTATGGTTGGTTACTCATATAATCAACCAATTAGAAAAAAACAAACAAAATCATTGTTAAATGTTTAGTTTGTTTGCAAATGAAAAACCTATTTTAAGAAAGGAGAAAAAATGAACGAAAATGTATTGGAGGTAAAGGGGCTTGCCAAAAAGTATAAGTCCGATGTGTATGCTACACAGGACGTAAGCTTTGAGATTAAAAAGGGCGAAATATACGCTCTCCTTGGCCCTAACGGTGCAGGAAAAACCACCACAATCCGAATGATTGCCACCCTGCTTAAACCCACTGAGGGGGACGCTTTTGTGGACGGTTTCAGTATTGTTAAAAAACCTGATGAAATAAGAAAAAGAATTACATATCTTCCTGATGAGGCGGGAGCATACAAAGCTATGACCGGCGAAAAATATCTTAACTTTATGGCACAGCTTGTTGCTGAAAACAAAGAACAGGCGGATTCTTATGTTGAGTTTGCAAAACAAATTTGTGGACTTGGCGAACGGCTTGAGGATAAAATCGGTAGCTATTCAAGAGGTATGATAAGAAAACTCCTGCTTGCAAGAGCGATTATGTCCCGTCCGTCACTTGCAATTCTTGATGAGCCTACAAGCGGACTTGATGTGCTTAACGCACTTGAAATCCGCCGTATGATTAAAAAGCTTGCCGGCGAGGGAATAAGCTTTCTGCTCAGCTCCCACAATATGCTGGAGATTGAATTTGTTTGCGACCGTGTGGGGATTATTGCAAAAGGGCATATTTTGGAGCAGGGGACTGTCAGCGAAATAAAACAAAAACATGGTTGCGACAATCTGGAAGAAGTGTTTGAAAAGGTGGTGAATGGGCTTGAATAGATTTGGTGTTTTGTTCAAAAAAGAACTCTCAGAACTTTGCACATTCCAAAATATTATAGTAATTATATTTATAGCAGTTATTTTTTCTATTTGTGGAAATGTTATGGAAAATAGCATTGATGAATCTATTGAAAAAAGCAGTAGCATAACCCTTTGCGATATGGACAATACAGACTTTACCAAATCTGCCATAAAGCTTATGGAAGCAAGTGGCTGTAAGGTAGAAAAGGTGGATATTCAAAGCGATAAATATATTGATGAACTGGATAGACTTGGCAAAGATGAAGTTGTTATTATTCCAAAGGGTTTCACTCAGAATATAAAAGATTCTAAGCCTTCAGGAATTAAATATATAAGTCGTCTTAAGTCGCTTTCCACATTGGCAAACGCAAATGTTGGTTCAACAGTTGCAGTAAATACTATTTCCGAAGCTGTCAAATCTGCTATATTTGCAGACAAACAAGCAAGTGGAAAGCTAACGCAAAATGAAATTGATGTAATTCAAAATCCCGTTAAGGTGGACGAATATACAGTTGTAGGTCACAAAATTGCCCAGATAAACATAACAACACTTGTTTCGCTTGTCACCATGCAGTCGGTTTTTGTTCCAATCATAGTATTTTTAATGGTAACCTATGCTTCCCAGCTTGTTATGGCAGCAATATCTACTGAAAAAATCGACAAAACCCTTGAAACACTTCTTTCAACACCCGTTTCAAGAGGAGCAGTTGTTGGTGCAAAAATGCTTGCGGCAGCGGTTATGAGCCTGCTCAACTGTATTGTTTATATGTTTGGAATGAACAATATGATGAAAAGTCTTATGGATTCAATTGCATCTGATGAGGGACTTCAATATATTATAGGCGAACTTGGATTAAAACTTAGTGTTTCGGGTTATGTTATGATGGGAGTACAAATGCTTCTTTCAATACTTATTGCACTTTCTGTTTCCATTGTTCTTGGTGTGCTTGCAAAGGATACAAAGGCAGCACAAGGACTTATTATGCCAATAATGATTTTGCTTATGATACCATACTTTATTTCCATGATGGTTGACCTTAATAGTTTGCCGGTTGTTATAAAAACAATTATTTATGCAATTCCATTTACTCATACATTTATGGCAAACCAGAATATACTTCTTGGAAATATGCCGCTGTATTGGTTCGGCGTTATCTATCAAACGGTAATTCTTGTTATTTGTATAATTATTGCCACAAGAATTATCATGTCGGATAAAATGTTTATTATGTCTATAAGCTTTGACGGCAAAAAGAAACGCAGAAAAAATAAAAAGGCAAACTAAACAATCTTAAAACATTTGATTACTATTTCCGCTGTATGTCAGAGAAAAGGCTATTTTCTCTGACAAAAGGCGAATATATTAAAGAAAGGTTTTATACTATGAAAAATTCAAAAAAAATTCTCTCAATCCTGCTTGCAGGAATGTCTGTTATGATGTTTGGTTGCACAGGCACACAAGAAAATGACAATAATATAATAACAGCTCCAAATTCAAATAATTCTGCGGTGGAAGAAAGTAAAGCTGAAGAAATTAATGTTGAAATTGCTGAATCTTCTGTTACTAAAATTGACAGCGAAACAACCACCGAACAAAATATGCCTCACAAAGAAACAACCCCATTATTTTGGAAGGTTTCGGACGAGGATAACACCGTTTATCTTCTTGGCACAATGCACGCTTTAAAAGAGGAAGTTTATCCACTTCCTGATGAGATAAACAACGCTTTTGACAGTTGCAACACCCTTGCGGTTGAGGCGGATATTTCTGATACAATGGCGATGGTTTCCGCACAAATGAACCTTGCGGATATTATGGTTTATAATGACGGCACAACCGTTAAAGACCATTTGGACAGCGAAGTTTATACAAACGTTGTTGAATATCTTAAGGCAAATAATTTGTATAATGAACAGTATGAACTTTACAAGCCTGCTATGTTTTTTAGTTTGGCAAGCAATGCTTCAATCGAGCAGATAAAGCTTGATTCAACCAAGGGAATAGATATGTATTTACTTCAAAATGCACACAATAAAGACAAGAACGTTGTTGAGATTGAGGGCATAGAAGAACAGTATAAAATGCTTTTCGGTTTTTCTGATGATGTTTATAATATTATGCTTTCTGGATATACTGTTGAAAACTCTGATAAACTTGATGAGCAAATGCAAACGCTTTATGATGTTTGGTGTGAGGGCGACTTGGAAAAGGCAACTGAACTTTGCGACCCCAAAGCCGACCTTGAGGGAGAGGATTATGACAGTTTGAGCGATAGCGAAAAAAAGGCTTTTGAACAGTACACAAATGCCATGTATTATGACCGCAACACCAAAATGGAACAGAAGGTGGAAGAATTTATGTCGGGTAGTGATGATGTTTTCTATGCGGTAGGTCTTGCACATTTTCTCGGTGATAAGGGTATTGTAAGTTTGCTTGAGCAGAACGGTTATACTGTTGAGCAGGTTAAATACAATTAATAATTAATAAAAAAGCCGTTGGAGTTATTTCCAACGGCTTTTTGTAGTAATTATAGCAATTGCAAAATCTGATTTTTGCGATTAAGCACCTCATCAAAATGCTTGTTGTATTCCAGCGGAATTTTATAGTTAAATATTCTTTCGATATTTCCATCTTTTACAATTTTGCTTGATGCCCCTGCACCCATTGCAATGATAGTTTGGATTTCCTCCATAATAAAAATATTGTAAAGGCTTTCAAACCCTTTTTTGCACCAACCTACATTTTCAAGATTGTCCAGCATATTTTTTTGACGATATAAATAATAAGGCAGGTAATTGCTTTCAAGTAGTCTTTTTTGGGAATAATCTATCATATCGGCGGTGTGGGTTTTAACTGCTTGTTGTGCCGAATTTTTTTCCGCATTAAGATTAGAGGCTCGCTTAATGCTAAGTGTATGAACTGTTATATTTTCGGGGTCAAGCTTTAAAATTCCGTCTATGGTGTCAAAAAAGCTTTGGTTTGTGTCGCCGGTAAGTCCTGCGATAATATCACAATTTATGCTATCAAAACCAACCTGTCTTGCAAGCGAAAAGGCATTAAAAAAATCTTCAACCGTGTGTTTTCTGCCGATTGCGTCCAAAACCTGTTGATTTAACGTTTGCGGGTTTATAGAAATTCTTTTTGCACCATACTGTTTTATAACCTCAAGTTTTTCTTTGGTCACTGTGTCAGGTCTGCCTGCCTCCACAGTATATTCCCGCATTTTGGATAAATCAAAACTTTTTGCCACCGTTTGCATTATCTTTTCAAGCTGTTGCCATGTAATGCTTGTAGGTGTTCCGCCACCAAAATATACAGTATCTATTTTTTTATCCGTATCTGCAATAAGTTTTCCAGTATACTCAATTTCCTTGCATAAATTATCCACATATTCGTTTATTAGATTTGCGTTTGTGCCTTTGTGCTGTATCTGCTGGGAGGCAAAGGAGCAATAGGCACATCTTGTGGGGCAAAAGGGTATGGAAACATAAAGAGAAAATTTATTTTTGTCCAATGTTTTAAGAATGTTTTCCTGAACGTCATGCACTTTAAAAGCAAGTTCTCTTTTTTCAGCGATGCAGAAATATTTATTTTTCAAAATTTCATCAGCTTTGGTTTTATTATAATCAACCTGTTTTAGAATAGTTCCAAGTTGTTTTACAGGTCGCACTCCGGTAAGTATTCCCCAAGAGGGGGTTTTTTCTGTAAATTCTTCAAGCAGTTTAAAAACAAGTCGACAGATTGACATACACAAATTTTTTTCATCCCAAGACTTTTCAGCAATTTGCGATTTATCTAAAAATTTTTCTTCTGCTTTTATTTCAGCTATAATTTTATCCTGCTTTATACCTGTGAGTATATAATTGCCCTCAATTGGCTCAGACGGCTTTTTTTCAAGAAATTCATGTTTGAAAGTCTGTGCGGGATAAAAAAGCTTTACAGTGCTTTCAATCTGATATTTAAATTCCTGCCCTATATAATAAATAGTAAAATCCATATTGTTAAAATCCTCTATTAGCAAGGGTTGTAATGCAGGGATTATATTTCTTTTCATCTTCAAGGGTAGAGTTTTTCATATGTCCCGGGTAGACAATATAATTTTCTTCAATATTACTAAGCTTTCTAAGCGATTTAAGCATTTGAATATCATCTCCATCAGGCATATCTGTTCTGCCCATCGAACGATAGAAAAGGGTATCTCCTGTAAAAAGATTGTTTTCAACCGCATAGCAAACGCTTCCGCTTGTGTGTCCGGGGGTGTGGATTACCTTAAATTCAAGTTCATCTTGCTTTATAATATCGCCGTCAATAAGTGGTTTGGCGTCAGCAAATTTTCTTACCCCTTTTGCATGAAAAAGATTGGTGAGCAAAAACTCATCATTGGTAAGTTTCCCTAAATCGTTCATATGAATATAAACCTCACAATTGATTTTATCCACAAGGTCGGCAACCGCTCCAACATGGTCAAAATGTCCGTGGGTGAGCAGGATTTTTTTAAGTGTAAGGTTGTAGGTTTTAATTGTTTCAAGAATATAATCACTATCGGCGGGGGCGTCAATAAGAACCGCATTGTTTTGAGAACTACCTACAATATAGCTGTTTGTGTCGCACATACTAAGCGGTTTAAGTTTGTGTATAGTCATGGTTTATTTGCTCCTTTATTATTATTATTATTATTTTATTTCCCCGCTTACGGCGGGGAAACTAAGAAATTATTTTTTAGAAGTATTGTCACGATTATAGGTGTTTGGGCGGTCAACGCTTATAACACTCTTAACCTTGGAAAGCTTGTCAACCACCGTTTTAAGCTGGGCGGTATCAGCAACGCTTATTGTTACGGTAACGCAGGCGTTGCCATTTTTTAAATTCCTTGACGATGACTCATGAATAAGAATATGAATTGCCGAAAGCACCGAGGTTACATCTGCAAGTAGTCCGATTCGGTCGATTGCAATAATAACAATGGTTGCCTTAAAATATCCGCTGCTGCGATGTTCTGCCCATTGGCAGGGAATCCATCTTGCTTTGTCCGCTTCGTTTTTGGATTGATTAATATAGTTGGTACAATTTAGCTTGTGAATAGAAATTCCGTGACCTTTGGTGATAAAACCAATGATTGGGTCGCCGGGAAGTGGGGTGCAACATTGAGCAAATTTAATAAGACAGTTGTCAATATTGCCGTCCACAATAACTCCCGATTGGGAAGTTTGATTGTTTGTAGTAGAAATAGTAGCCTTTTCATTTTCGGCGGTGTCTTTAACAAATTGTTTAAGATATTCATTTTTTATTCTTGGCATTATTTTGGAGATTAAAATACCGCCATATCCGATAGCAGCAAACAAATCTTCAAAGGTGTTGCAGGAATGTCTTTTCATAATCGGTTCAAGAAAAGTTGCGAGTTCATTTTCGGGTATTCTTATATTATTTCTGCGAAACTCTCTTTCAAGGGCGGATTTTCCTTCAAATATATTTTCCTCACGTTTTTCTTTTTTAAACCAAGAACGTATTTTAGATTTGGCGGCGGTGGTTTTACAAATGTTCATCCACGAACGGGAAGGACCATGATTTTCGGCATTGGTTGTAATAATTTCCACAATATTTCCCGTTTGTATTTCATGGTCGAACGAAACCATTTTGCCGTTTATTTTTGCTCCTATCATGTTGTGACCAACCTGTGTGTGAATACGATAAGCAAAATCTATTGGGGTTGCACCATTTGGGAGTGATATAGTTTCGCCAGAGGGTGTATAAGCAACAACCATTTCGGCGGCAACATCGCTTTTTATTGCATTAAAAATTTCTTCAACGTCATTTGACTCCTGTTGAGATTCAATAATACGTCTTGCCCAATTCAATCTTGAATCCAAATCATCTTTTCTAAAATTATTTTCTTTATATTTCCAGTGAGCGGCAATTCCGTACTCTGCGTCCTCGTGCATTTCGTGGGTTCTAATCTGAACTTCAAATGTAATCCCTTGATGTCCAATAACGGTTGTGTGAATTGAACGATAACCATTTTCTTTTGGGGCTGAAATATAATCTTTAAAGCGTTCTGGAAGTACAGTGAACATTTCATGGACTATTCCTAAAGAATGATAACATTCTGAAATTGAATCCACAATAATCCTAACAGCGTAGGTATCAAACACCTGTTCAAATTCTTTGTCATGTTTGTATATTTTGTTGTATAAGCTGTAAACGCTCTTTACTCTGCCAGAAATAACTGGAGGCTTTTTAAAAACATTTTTAAAACGTTTTGTAAGTTCATCTATAATATTATCAATGACCGATTGACGTTGTTTTTGGTTGGAAAAAATCTGTTCTTCAATCTCTTGATAGCCATAAGGGTCAAGGTAATAAATGGATAAATCTTGTAGTTCGTTTTTAAAAGTGTTTATTCCCAACTGGTCGGCAATGGGAGCATAAATTGTAAGTGTTTCAAAAGCAATTCTTCTTCGTTTGTCGTCGCTACAAAAATTAAGAGTTCTCATATTATGCACCCGGTCAGCAAGCTTTATTATTATAACACGAAAATCCTCTGCCATTGCAAAAAGGATTTTACGCAGGCTGGTAGCTTTTTTAATCTCTTTGCTTGTGTCGGACATATCTTTATTGTTTGGGAAATCTTGAATTTGAGAGGTAACTTTTGTAACGCCATCTACAAGGTTTGCAACATCGGTTCCGAAATCGTTTCTTATTTTGCCAAGTGTACAATTGGTATCCTCAACTACATCATGCAAAAGTGCGGCACAAAGCGTGTCGGTATCCATTCCCAAATCCAGCAGTATGTTGGCAACCGCAAGAGGGTGAATGATATATTTTTCTCCCGATTCACGCTTCTGTCCGTCATGACATTTGTTTGCAAGATTATAGGCAGCAACGATTTTAGGGGTGTCATAGTTTTTTTCGCTTTCGGTTATAATCTTGAGTATTCTTTCAATACTATAATCCACCTGAGGGATTTTTGGTTTAATGTAAATGTTCGGTAGGGGTTGGTCTGATTTTTTACACATAAAAAAATCCTCCTGTTCTAATTCGGAAATTTATTTTTTCTATAAAAACTGATTGCACCATCGGATAAGAGTTTGAAATTTATTTCCGGCACATAAAGTCCTGCTCTTATATTATCTCCGAAAACCGGTACGGGGCAAGGATTACAAAAAGAGTCGAACATAATCATTTCATCTCTTTCTTCTATAAGAATTTTCAAAAACTGATAGTTAAAATCTTCACTTTCTGCGAATTTTTTAAATTCTTTGTTGTTTTCCAAACTAACAATTCTTTTGTTCTTTTTTTTTGCCATAAAAAAATATCACTCCTTTGTTTGATGTATTTAATTTTCCAACATTATTATAAGTGTTAATGTTATTATAGCACTAATTCTATTATAATGCAATAGCATTTTACAATTTTTTAAAAGTTTGTTGATTTTATACTAAAACCGCCGTTGAAAACTGTTAATTATTTATTTTTAAAATTTTTGTCGGGCAGATTTAATATAGCCGATTGCCCAAGACGGTCAAGCAATAGAAAATGTTCCACCTCTTAAAATAACTTAATTTAATGTATAAACGGCATAAATGATGATAAAATAGTAATATATTTTAAATATTTTAAGGAGTAAACAGAATGAATATATTGTTTTTTGGAACAAAAAAATATGACCGTGAATTTTTTGAAAAGAAGCTTCCGGAATATCCACAGCTTAATATAACCTTTATAGAGGCAAACCTCAGTCCTCAGACAGCAACGCTTGCAGCTGGATATAAGGCAATATGTGCTTTTGTAAATTCGGATATTGGCGAACAAACGATTGAAATTCTGCAAAAAGTCGGAGTAAAGCTGATATTAATGCGTTGTTCGGGATTTAACAATGTTGATTTGGAAAAAGCAAAGCAGGCAGGAATAACGGTGGTTCATGTACCACGCTATTCTCCTCAGGCGGTTGCTGAACACGCCATGGCTCTTGCTCTTATCGCCAACCGCCGAATACACAAGGCATATATAAAGTGCCGTGAAAACGACTTTGCTCTTTCGGGTCTTATGGGGGTTAACTTTTACGGCAAAACGGCAGGAATAGTAGGTACTGGGCAGATTGGCAGGGCAATGGCTGAAATTTGCCGTGGCTTTGGAATGAGAGTGCTTGGCTATGATGAATATAAAACCGAAAGTAAAATAATAGAATATGTGGATTTAGAAACTTTGCTTAGTCAAAGTGACCTTATTTCGTTGCATTGTCCGCTGACCGAAAAAACCTATCACATTATTTGCAAGGATACAATAGAGAAGATGAAAGATGGGGTTGTGCTTGTAAACACTTCAAGAGGCGGTCTTGTGGATACCGATGATTTAATAGCAGGAATAAGGGAAGAAAAATTCTTTGCGGTTGGTCTTGATGTATATGAAGAAGAAAACGAAAGCGTTTATGAAGATTTGTCGGACAGTATTCTTCAAAATTCTACCATAGCAAGATTGCTTTCCTTTCCTAATGTTGTTGTCACCTCTCATCAAGGATTTTTCACCAGTGAAGCTCTTGAAGCAATAAGCGACATAACCCTTAAAAATGCTTTAGACTTTGCAGGTGGCAAAATTACCAATGCAGTAAATTAAAAATACTTTTGTATTCTCCGCCTATGGCGGGGAATACAATTAGTAATAAATAATAAAAGCTAAAATTTATTTTTTTGCATCAAACCAGCTGTCGCCTGTGTGTGCATCTACTTCTAATTTTACCTCGGTTTGCACGGCATTTTCCATTTCAAATTTTAAAATTTCTTCCGCCTGTTTTGCGTTTTCCTTTGGCACTTCAATTATAAGTTCGTCATGTACCTGTAAAATAAGCCTTGCATCGGGGAGTTTTTCCTTAAGCGTATTAAACACTTTAATCATTGCAATTTTTATTATATCTGCCGCTGTGCCTTGAATAGGGGCATTCATAGCAGCACGCTTGCCAAAAGCTTGAGTGTTTTTGTTTCCTGAAAACAGTTCGGGAATATAGCGTTTTCTGCCAAAAGCGGTGGTTACATATCCGTCCTGCATTGCGTTTGCAACTATATTCTCCATAAACTGTTTTACCTTTGGGAATTTGGCATAATAATTTTCTATAAATTCTTTTGCCTGCTCAACTTTTACCCCAATATCTTTGGAGAGTGAATAAGCACCAATACCATAAACAATGCCAAAATTAACTGCCTTTGCGTTTCTTCGCATATCTTCGGTTACAAAATCCTGAGGGACTCCAAACACGCTTGCAGCCGTTGCTGTGTGTATATCGTTATCGCTTTTGAACAGTTCCTGCATATTTTCGTCATCGCACATTTGGGCAAGCACCCTGAGTTCAATCTGCGAATAGTCGGCGTCCACGATTTTATAGCCTTGTTTTGCCACAAAAAATTTTCTCATCTGTTTGCCTATTGGCTTTCGGACGGGGATATTCTGCATATTAGGTTCGGCGGAGGATATTCTTCCGGTTCGGGTTTCGGTCTGCCTGAATATGCTATGAACCCTGCCGTCCTTTCCAACCTGCTTTAAAAGCCCCTCAACATAGGTTGAATTAAGTTTGCATAGGGTTCTGTATTCCAGCACCAACGGAACAATTTCGTGATGATACTTAAGTTCTTCCAAAACCTCCACATCAGTGGAATAGCCGGTTTTGGTTTTCTTTTTGGAGGGAAGCCCAAGTTCTTCAAAAAGCACAATTCCAAGCTGTTTGGGAGAAAGTATTTTAAATTCCTTGCCGGCAAGCGTATAAATCTGATTTGCAAGCTTGTCAATGCTGACCGAAAGGTTTTCACCGAATTGTTTAACTCCGTCTATATCCACCTGCACACCGACCAATTCCATAGAGGCAAGCACCTTGCAAAGAGGCATTTCAATTTCTTCAAAAACCTTAAGGCAATCGTTTTTTTCCAGTTCTTTATACAACGCATTGCAAAGTTCTTTTAGTGATAAAATATCTGCATATTCTTCGCTGTCAATCCAATAGGAACAGTTGTATTTAAGGCAAAGTCCCTCAATAGAATAATTTGTAGATTGCGAGCTTAAAAGATATCCGGCAAGGTCGGCAGAAAACACAAGATTTTCAAGCGTTCCACCTTTTGACATAGCATATTTATATGCGGTTTTGCCCTCAAAAGTATATTTTTTGCTTTTGCTTGAAAGAATAGTTTTTATTGTATTTTCATCTTTTATCACATAATATTTTTGGTCATTTTCAAGATAAAGATGGTCACCGTTTAATATAAAATAAATCGATTGTTCAAAGTTTATATTTTTTGCATCTTCGGAAAATTCAACTTCTTGTTTTTTGGGGATTTGGTTTATAACCTGCTCAAAGGTTATTTGACCATCATCAGTGTTGGCTGAAACTTGTGTTTTTTTAGTGTTGTTATTTTCTACCAGCTTTTCCCTAAGTTTAAAACATTCCAGCGAAACAAGAATTTTAGAAAGTTTTTCATTATCCTGTGGGGTTTTGATATAGCTGTTTATATTTGTATCTATTGGGGCATCTTTAACAATAGTTCCAAGCCAACGACTTTGAAAAGCGTCCTCTTTGCCGTCCGTAAGCTTTTGCTTTACAGATTTTGTAAGCTTTGATTGTTCAAGATTTTCATAAAGATTTTCAAGTGTTTTAAATTCCTGCACAAGTTTTAGTGCCGTCTTTTCGCCAATTCCCTTTACTCCGGATATATTGTCGGAGCTGTCGCCCATAAGTGCTTTAAGTTCAATTAAATCTTTTGGTTCAAGACCATATTCTTCCTGTATTCTTGCTGTGTTATAAATTTCTGTGCCTTTGTTTTTGGCAAGCCTTACCCAAACGTTTTCGTCCACCAGCTGAAGATAATCCCTATCGCCGGTTAAAGCATGGGTTTGCACACCCTGTTTTTCAAAAGCGTTTGCAAGCGTGCCTATAATATCATCTGCCTCATAGCCTGCACATTCAACAATCTTTATTCCCATATATCCTAAAATTTCTTTGACAATGGGAAGTTGGCTTGCCAGTTCGTCCGGCATACCGTGGCGGTTTGCCTTATAGCTTGCGACCTCTTTGTGTCTAAAAGTTTTTTCGCTACGGTCAAAA
This sequence comes from uncultured Clostridia bacterium, assembly GCA_947631445.1. GTDB lineage: Bacteria > Bacillota > Clostridia > Oscillospirales > Ruminococcaceae > CANRLN01. The sequence continues at coordinate 29,079 of CANRLN010000002.1, read as the reverse complement.
GCAACCGCAATATAATCAGGTTTTACCTGTGCTGTTTCCTTAAGATAAATGTTAAAAAATCCTGTTATTGCGTTGGTTGCTTGTCCGCTTGAATTGGAAAGAGCCTTAATTCCGTAAAATGCACGGTTTAATATGCTATTTCCGTCTATTGCCAATAAATTCATATTATTTTCACTCCTGATTTAGTTTGTATATCTTTTTCATTTCTTGCGAATATTCGCCGTTTTGGTCTTGAATAAACAAAGGCTTTTCAATCTGTAAAAATGGTTTTGCTCCTCTTTTACCCTCCACAAGCACCAACCACGGTTGACAATTTGGGTTTTTATGCACTGTTCTAAGCCTTTTGGGTTCAATTCCGTTTGCTTTCATAGCCACAAAAATATCACTCAGCCTTTCGGGGCGGTTGCAAACGCAAAGTCTACCACCAAATTTTAAATTTTTGCTTGCCGACCTGCACACATCATCAATAGTACAGAGCATTTCATGCCTTGCAATACTGACCTCATGACTATTGTTTTTTTCGCCTGTTCCGCTTATTTTATAGGGAGGATTGCAGGTTATAAGGTCAAGCGGTTGCTTTGCTGTATACTCTTTAAGGTCGCACAAAAAAGGAGTGATGTTTAAAATTCTCGATTTTTCAATAGAAAGTTTAATCTGCTCAAAAGCTTTTTCTTGAATTTCCACCGTATCTATATGTAGGGGTTGAAAATCCCTTTGCATAAGTAGTGCTATAATTCCACTTCCCGTGCAGAAATCGCAAACTAAATCTTTGTGGCGTGGGGCAGAAAAGTTTGCAAGCAAAAAAGCATCAGTACCAAATCTATGCTCATCTGAAATACATATTTTTATATCCTCGCTAAGACTTTCAAAGCTAAAATCATTATATTGGTTCAACCAATCACCTACTATTCTTAATATTTTAATATAAAATTTGATAATTAATTTTCTTTGTAATATTCTATTGCATTTTCCGTGGGAGATTTATAATAGTTTTTTCTTACTCTTGTTTTTATAAATCCGCATTTTTCATAAAGGATTATGGCATTTTGGTTGCCCTCTCTTACTTCCAAAAAAATTTTTTTATAATTGTCCGTAAGCGACATAAGTTTTTTACCCACTCCCTTGTTACGCTCGCTTTTTTTTACGGCAATATGTTCAATTTCACATTCGCCTTCCACCGCTGAAATAATTGTTATGTAGCCTAAAATAATATTATTATTTTGGATAGCAATATAAATTTTATAGCAGGGGTTTTCAAGAGCCGTATCTATATAATTTCTGCCGTAAAGCTCCCCAAAACATTCAGCCGATAGCTTAGCCGATAGGTTTTTTAGGTTTTCTGGAGAATTTTTTTCAAGCAATATAATTTCCATGTTTAGTCCTCCAAAAGAGCCGAATATATTTCGCTTTTGGAAAATCCCGAAACTTCGCTTGCCATTTTCGCCGCATGGGTTTTCTTTTGCCCCTCTGCAACAAGTTTTTTTGCATAGTCGATTGCTTTTTCAAGGGTATATTCTTGTTCTGCTTGTTTTTTATTTCCCTCTATAATAAGCACAAATTCCCCTTTGGGATTGTTTTCCGAATAATATTCAAAAGCCTGTGAAATGGTTGTGCGGAAAACTTCTTCATGAATTTTGGTAAGTTCACGACAAAGGGAAATTTTTCGGTCGCCAAAATATTCAAGCATATCCTTTAGGGTGTTTAAAAGCTTGTGGGGTGCTTCATAAAAAATCATGGTGTTAGGATAATTTGCGACACTTGTTAAATGCTCAATTCTTGATTTTCTGGTTACAGATAAAAATCCCTCAAAGGAAAATCTTGAGGTGTCCAGTCCACTTATTGCAAGAGCTGAAAGGGCGGCGGTTGCACCCGGAACAACCTTTATTCCTACTCCAAGTTCACAGCAAACCTCAACAAGCTGTTGCCCTGGGTCGCTGATACATGGCATACCCGCATCGGTAACAATTGCACAATTTTCGCCCGCCTGCAATCTTTTTACTATATTTCCCGAACTGGAAACGGCGTTGTGTTCGTGATAGCTTAAAAGTGGTTTTTTTATTCCAAAATGGTTAAGCAGTTTAACGGTTACCCTTGTGTCCTCTGCACAAATAAAATCGACAGTTTCAAGCGTTTCAATTGCCCTTGCCGAAAAATCTCCTAAATTGCCGATAGGTGTTCCCACAACATATAATATACCGCTCATTATTTTTCCTCCATATATTCTATAAATTTATCATAAACAGCAGGATTATATTTTTTTATTCTTATCGGCTTAAAACCCTCTCCCACAAAACAATGGGAACTTTCGGCGGTTGAAGTCAAAACATCGTCTTTATAGAATTTATAGGCTATTTCAAACTTTACCCCATTGAATTTTTTAACGCTACATTCAATTTTAAATACATCGCCGAATTTAAGCGGAATTTTATATTCTGCTGTGACCGAAAGCACGGGAATTTGTATTCCCATTTGCTCCATTCCAATATAGCTTATTCCCGCCTTTTCCAGAAAATCAATTCTTGCCTCCTCCATATATCTTATATAGTTGGAGTGGTGAACAATTCCCATTTTGTCGGTTTCATAGTAGTTAACTTTTCTTTCAAATATAATTTTGTCCGTCATAGTTTTTGCCTTTCTAATAATATTCTTGTTTTTCCCACCTGTGGTGAGGAAAACATAATGCAAATTAAAGTATTTTAATGCAAACGATTGTTTTCAATATAGTTTATCTTTTCGCCCGAACAGCTAAACATACTAACCGCAAAAAGCAGGTCGGTTGCTTTCACCTCATTTATAAAATCAATTGCATTTATATTAAAATATCTTATATCACATACATAAATATGCTCAAAAGAGTTTACAAGAAATGGTACTAAAGCGTTGCCGAAACTGTCTTTGAAAATAACAAGGGTTCTCGAATTTTTGTTTTCCAAATTATCAATCTGTGCTATTTCCTCGTCTTTGCCAAGAAATGTGCTATATGTGTTTATCGACTGTGCGTTTTCAAAAAACAGAACGCTTTTTTGCGGGTTGGTAAAACTTGTGCTGTAATAGGTTGTCTGATATTCGCTTTTGGGTTCATAATAGGTGAATGTGTCGGGATATTTTTTAAGCAGTTCGTTTTGACAAAAACCGTAAAGTGTGCCGGTAAATCCCTCTTTTACCTTTGTTTCATAGTTTTTATTATTAAGCTCTGAAAAATCAACCCCTGCAACCTTTGCAAATTCCTGTGCGGCATAGTAAGCACCAAGCGGTTGCCAGTGATGGTCGGTTCGTGAATAAATATATTCGTCCGTGTGTTGTGCAAGAGCCGAATAGGCATCAACATTTAAAACACCACTTAAGTTTTTGCTTATATTGTCAATATGGCTTTTGGTGTCGGCTATCTGGTCTTTATAGTTTTGTGGGGTGTAGTAGGCACAAGCGGTAGGGCAACACATATTATATACATTAATATTTGCTCCAAGTTGCTCTTTATACTTGTTAAGATATTCGGCATATTTAAGCCCATATTCCATTCCACCGCCGTAAATTTCCATTGCCCTTACATTCTCATCATCTCCGACCACCATTATTCCGCTGTTCATTGTGACCTCTGCGGGGTCGGGCAAAGAAAATTCACTACTGCTTTCAATATTGCTTTCAGTGTTACTACTTTCAATGCTACTTTCAGAGCTGTTTTCGGGCTGTGAGATAATCTGTGAAGAATTGTCTTGTTTTAAACTGCTTGTTTCCTGCTTGATTGGTGCTACAATTTCAACCTTATCGGGCGAAAACCCGAAAAGCGAACAGAATTTGTTTCCAGCCTGTTTAAAAAATTCTTTGTGTGGGACGGTATCCGTATAATATTTATCCATCTGTGCCGAATAGCTTTTGTCAAACCATGAGGATATTGAAAAGGTTGGTTTTTCGGTATAATTTCTATTTTCAGTTTTAATAAATCCTTGTTCACGGGGCAAAACCAAAAGGCAAAGACAAACGGCAAATCCGAAAATCCCCAGACCTATAACATTTGCAATTGCAAATTTCTTTTCGGCAGACAGTCGGGATTTTTTAATCTTTTCTTTTGGCTTAGATTTTTCTGTTTGGTCAGATTGCTTAGACTTTTTGGGAAGCTCGCTACTTCCCCATATATCGTCAAAATTATCCTCATTTTCTTTGGTGTTATCGTTGTCTGACTGCTCGTTAGGCTTGCGAACGTGCTTTCCTATATATATAGGTGGGCTTGGTTCTTGATATTCTTGAGGATTTTGGCTTATCTCAAAATTATTTAGATTATTTAAATTATTATTATATTGAACATATTCGGGAGTTTCTGGTTTAATATTTTCAGCATTTTCAATTGGATTAAGTCGCTCGAAAATATATTCTTCCTCAAAGGTTGGCGTTTGTTCGGTATCGCCGTCAAAAGCCTGTTCCTGCATTTCCTGTTGAGTAGGGTTTCCGATTATAATAGTAGTTTCACGTATGTTGGATTGATTTTTTTCATAGGATACCCATTTCCCATGCTTTTTTATCATCGAACCGCCCAATGCGTCCACCATTAAAGCGTCTGCCATATCTTCGGGTGTAATATCGTCCCATGTTCCTTTAGGACGCACTATTTTAGGAAGTTCAGGTTTTGGGGTGGGTTCTTGCGGTGCTGGTTCTTTTAAAACTCTTATTTTTGTAACCTCAAGGGATTTTGAGTTATTTTTTGATTTTGACTTTCGAGGGTCGTCTATAACCCTGAAGCCTTTGACCTCCATACTTTTTTGTTTATTATTCATTTTCATTTCCTCTAAAAATTATAATATAAAAACGGGTGGTTTTCCTTTGCAATAAGCAGAACCGATGATAATATAAGCAAAGCAAAATTGCAAACAATCGCCGAGGTTCTGTAAACAAAAGCCGTGTCTTTGCGGGAAAGCATAGTTTTTCTTATTGTTGGAATTATTGGTAGACTTAGTAGCAGTGCCACAAGGATAAGCCAGATGTTATTAAAGAATATATTTTTTAGTGATATATTTAATAATTTTAAACCTGTTGTTCCAAAGGCTGATTTTATAAAATATCCAAGAGCCTTTGAATTTTCAAAATAGAATATTCCAAAGCCGAATATAATTACAAATTTAGTGTAAATCTGTAAAATAAATTGTGGGACTTTTTTTAATTTTTTCTTGCCGAGTAGCTGTTCAATAAATATAAAAATGCCATAATAAAGTCCCCATATGATAAAGTTCCAGCTTGCACCATGCCAAAATCCTGTGCAGAACCAAACTAAAAACAAGCTGAAATATTTTCGTCTTTTGCCAAAAATCGGGATATAAAGCAGATAATCCCTAAAAAATTCGCCAAGTGAAATATGCCATCTCTGCCAAAATTCCTGAATGGTTTTGCAAACAAAAGGGTAGTTGAAATTTTCGTTAAAGTGAAAGCCGAAAATTCGCCCAAGACCTATTGCCATATCCGAATAGCCGGAAAAATCAAAATAATATTCCAGTCCTACAAGCATTGCCCCCAGCCACATTCCACCAACACAAGCGGTGTTTTCCGAAAACAGGTTAACATAACCATCTTTTTTGTCGCCAAAAAGTGAAAGTATAATCGGCGAGATGTTATCGGCGATAACAACCTTTTTGGCAAGTCCGGTTATTATTCTGGAAAAACCATAGCTTATATCTTCAATTGAAGTGGAGCGGTTGTCAATTTCTTCTGCAATTGTCTGATAACGCACAATAGGACCTGCAACCAATTGTGGAAACAGCGACACATACATTAAAAATCTAAAGAAATTTTTTTGAGTTTTAACCTTGCCCCAATAGCAGTCAATAGTATAAGAAATAGTTTGAAAGGTGTAAAAGCTAATGCCAATCGGGATATTAAATTTTGGAACATCTAAAGATAAACTAAAAATATTATTAATATTTTCTATAAAAAATCCACTATATTTAAAGAAAAATAAAATACCAAGGTTTGCAATTAGCGACCATATAACGGCGACTTTCGCTTGTGGTTTTCCTCGGAACTTGTCTATAACAAGTCCGTTGATATAGTCGATAACCGAGCTTATGATAAGCAAAACCACCCATATTGGTTCGCCCCATGAATAAAAATATAAGGAAAAAGCAATAAGTACCAAATTTCTTATGGCAGGTTTTTTGGTGATAAAATAAAGGCAAAGGCAGAGCGGAAGAAAGAAATATAAAAAATACAGGTCGGAAAAAACCAATTTAAAAACACCTCAAATCAATAAAAAATTTGTATTTTCTCAAAAATACACATACTACTTTTATTATAACACATTTTTCGCAAAATGTAAATAGTCTTTAAAAATATTTTTTTATAATTATAATATGCAAGCGGTGTTGCTGTAAAATATCCTTCAAGAAAGAAGAAAAATAAATGGTTAAAATTTTTTTTGGCACGCTTGACAATGCTAAGAATATGTGATATAATAAAGTATAGTATTTTGTTGAAAGAAGGAATTATTAAAAATGTTTGAAATTCTTGATAAACTAACCCCGATTGAAGCACTTTATACCCCGTTTAAATTCAATATACATCTTATTTTTTGTATTATTGCAACGATTGTGTATATTTTGCAGTATAAACTTAAGGGCAATAAAAACAGTCTGCTTTATATGATTGGAATCGACCTTACTTTTATAACCCAAATTAACGCTGAACCCGTTACTATAACCACCCTTGCAATATGCGAGGTGTTTATATTGCTGGTTGCCTTTATACGCTGGATTGTTTATAAAACTAAAAAAACTGATGCTATTCAAAGCACTGAAAATGTTCAGCAGGCGATTGTTGCAGAAACTGAAGATAATAACGGTGATAAGGAGTAGAAAAAATGGATTTTACTAATATAAAGCGGGTTGTAATAAAGGTTGGCACTTCAACACTTACCCACAAAACAGGTTTACTTAACATAAGAAGAATGGAACTGCTTTGTAAAACCATTGCCGATTTGAAAAATGCAGGCTATGAAATTATTCTTGTTTCAAGCGGTTCAATTGGTCTTGGAATGGGGAAACTTGGGCTTCCCGCTCGACCCAAAGACACCCCCACAAAACAGGCTTGTGCCGCTGTCGGTCAATGTGAACTCATGTATCTTTATGACCAGATGTTTTCTACTTATAGCGTTAATATTGCCCAAATATTGCTTACCAAATATATAATGCTCCCCGACAGGCAGGAGGTTGTTATAAACGCTTTAAGCCGTCTTTTGGAACTTGGGGTTATTCCTATTGTAAATGAAAATGACACGGTGGCAATTGACGAACTGGAGCTTGAAATGGGCGAAAACGATACCCTTGCGGCGAATGTTTCGGCAATAGTTGGTGCGGATTTGTTGGTTATTCTTTCGGATATTGACGGACTTTTTACCGATGACCCACGAACTAATCCAGATGCAAAGTTTATCCCCGAAGTGTGTGGTGTTACCGACAAAATAAAAAGCATTGCTGGTGGAGCAGGTTCAAGCCTTGGCAGTGGCGGAATGAAAACCAAAATAAACGCTGCCGAAATAACCTGTAATCATGGAATTGATATGGTTATTATGAACGGTAAAGACCCTCGAAAACTGTATAATCTTTTTGAGGGTGAGCAGATTGGAACGCATATATTCGCTAAAAAATAATTAATATATAAGAAAGGTGTGTTTTTATGAGCTATATTGAACAGCTTGGAATTAAAGCAAAACAGGCAAAAAATTCTATTGCCTTTGCTTCTACAAATGAAAAAAATCGTATGCTTGAAGAAATCTCAAGGCAGATTTTATTAAACACAAACGATATAATTGACGCAAACAAAGAGGATATTAAAAGAGGTAGAGCCAACAATATGAGCGAATCGCTTATCGACCGCCTTACTCTTGACAAAAAAAGAATTGAAGGAATAGCAAACGCTTGTATCAATCTTTCAAAGCTTGCCGACCCTATTGGTGAGGTTGTTGAGGGAAGCACCCGCCCCAATGGCATGAAAATTACAAGGGTAAGAGTGCCAATGGGTGTAGTTGGTATTATTTATGAGGCTCGCCCGAATGTTACGGTTGATGCTGCTATTCTTTGCCTTAAGTCCTCCAATTGTGTTATTTTAAGGGGAGGAAAAGAGGCTTTTTATTCCAACAAGTGTCTTGCGGATATAATGCGAAAGGCGGTAAGCAGTTGCGGATTTAATCCTGATATTATTCAGCTTGTGGAGGATATTTCAAGAGAAACCGCAACCCTTATGATGAAAGCAAACGATTATCTTGATTTGCTTATTCCAAGGGGCGGGGCAGGACTTATAAAATCGGTTGTTGCCAACGCTACTGTACCTGTAATTGAAACCGGAACGGGCAACTGTCATGTTTATGTTGATAATACGGCAGATTTGGAAATGGCGGTGAATATAGTTGACAACGGCAAAACTCAGCGTCCGTCTGTATGCAATGCAGTTGAAACCTGCCTTGTGCATGAAGAAATTGCCGAGGACTTTTTGCCAATGCTTAAAAAGCGTCTTGACCAGCACAAAGTTGAAATTCGTGGTTGCTCTATAACTCAACATATTTTGGGGGATTGCGTTGTTCCCGCTACAACTCAGGATTATGCAACCGAATTTTTGGACTATATAATTTCTATAAGGGTTGTAAGTGATGTCACCGAGGCTATTGAACATATTGCCGAATATTCAACAGGTCATTCCGAATGTATCGTAACCAACAGCCTTATCAATGCACAAGCTTTCCAAAATCAGGTTGATAGTGCGGCGGTTTATGTCAACTGCTCCACCAGATTTACCGATGGTGAGGAATTTGGACTTGGTGCAGAGGTGGGAATTTCCACTCAAAAACTCCATGCAAGAGGACCAATGGGTCTTAAAGAACTTACAACCACCAAATTTCTTATTAATGGTAATGGTCAAATCAGATAATAAAATAAATTATATCTCTCGCTTTTGGCGGGAGATATTTTATTTTTTTGTCATTATTAATTTAAATGTATTTTTTGCTTTTTTTAATATAATTTTATTTAAAAAACGCTAAATTTACAAATTGTTTATAAAATATAAACAATTTATATTTTTATTTCATGTATAATTTGAAGTATAAAAATTAAAGGAGGTGTATCATTTATGGAAAATAGTTGCTTTAAAAAACAAATATCAGATGACATTGCTTTAATTCAGCAACAATTTTCAAATGTTGATGAAAAAATAGCAAATGATGAATATGCTTTTAATTACTGGATTCTTAATCACCTTTATAACTTAGATGAAGAAGTAATACCTAATAATATTACAGATATTAATGATAAGGGAGTTGATTGCTTTGTTCATTATGAAGATAATAAAGAACTTTTTTTAATTCAAAATAAATATTATTCAGATGAAACTCCTGTTTCAAGGGAATGTGTTTCGGATTTTTTATATACACCAATAAGGTTGCTTCTTAAGAATCAATATAAAAAATCTTTGGAATTGCAAAAAATTTTTAATCGAGCAATAACTGATAGTGATTACAAAATATATTTATATTTTTATGTTACTAATGAATATAAAAGCGAAGATATTAATACATTAATTAATGAATTTAAATTTGATAAAAATGACAACACTAAAATTGAAGCAGGCATTTATGCTAAATATTTAACACTAAGTGATATTAAAATGACTTATTTTGGAGAAAGGTTTACAGAAAAAAAGAACTTTTCTGCAAAACTTACAACAAGAAGATCTGGAACTTCTCTTGATGTCCGCCCCGAAGAGTATGAACTCTCGTGGATGATTGACTTAAGATATGTATTAGTTAATGTTTCAGATTTGTATGATATGTATAAAAGTGCAATAGATACAAATTATGAATTATTTGAAGAAAACATTCGAGAATATTTAGGAACTAAAGGCATAAATAATGGAATAATTAGAACATTAAAAGATGATGATGATAGAGCTAATTTTTTCTACTATAATAATGGTGTTACAATTATATGCGAAGAATGTAAAACTCTTAAGGGATCAGAGGTTGGAGAAAATCTCAAAAATATATATGGTTTTGAGTTAAAAAATCCACAAATAGTTAATGGTTGCCAAACGGTTAATTCTATTGCTGAAGTGTTGTCGCATTATTCTCCGGAAAAAATTCAAACTGAATTTGAAAAAACTTTTGTTTTAGTGAAAATTTTTGTATTTGATGAAAAAACGAAAAAGAATCATGCTAATTTAGATGTAAATATTGTAAGATATACTAATAGTCAAAATGCCATAAATGATAAGGCTTTTGCATCAAAAAAACATTATTTTTTAAATTTTCAGGATGAGTTTAAGAAAAGAGGGCTGTTATTGCTTGTTAAACCAAGCGATAAAAATAAATTCCAAACAGAATTTAAAGATTTAACTAAGAAATCTGTTATTAATGATAAGAATAAAGATTTATTTAAATTTTTTGATGTTGAATATAAAAATTTTAATTCCACACAAATTCCTTTAGAAAAGCTTCTTAAAGTATTACTGGCGTTTATTAGAAGTGATGTTAATACATACAAAAAAGGTTGCGAAGTTTTAAAACCAAATAGTCAAATTTATGAAAGTTTTTCATTAAATATAGATAATTATTTTACGATTGACAACATGATAAAAATTTTCTTTACATATTTAAAAGCTGATCAAGAAAAGAAAAAAAATGATAAAAGGCATCCTATTCCTTATTATTTACTTACCTTTATGGGTTATTCGTTTAAGAATAAAACATTTGATGAAATAAATTCGAAATTAGATAAGCTTTTTTCTAATAAGTCTTTATTTTCACAAGTGTTTGAATTTTATTCTACATTGACAAAAATCTATTCTCGTAGATATATTACTAATAAAAAATCAGAATATGGTGTTATGATAAAACAAGATATAGATGATTCAATTTATTATGCTTGTTTAGATGATATGATGCTAATGCCTACGAATGATACGAACGAAGATTTAAAAAGTTTCATTAAAGATTAATTATTTTTAAAGGCTGTTCCAAAATGAAAATTTGGAACAGCCTTTTTACACATTTATATTAAATATTATTCCCACTCGATAGTTGCAGGTGGTTTTATGGTATTTATATTTTTAACTTCGTTTATAATTCCTACCGAGCAGGTTTCAAGCAATTCATAATTATTATTTTACCAAAAAATCCAAAACTCGTTTATTAAAGTCTTTTGCTTCTTCGTATAGTGCATGACCAAGTCCATTATAAATAAACAAACTGCTATCCTTAATTTTATCCGCTATTGCAGTAGTGGAGGCTACTCCTACAATTTTGTCACAATCCCCACCAATAACGAGTGTTGGGCAGTTTATTTTATAAAGTTCATTATAAGCATTGTGCTTAACACAAGAATTGGCTTGTATTAGAAATCGCTTAAAACTTTTTGGCTTTTTTGTTTTTTTAATAAATGGATACATCAGCCGATATTTTTTTAGGTAACTTTCTGAATAGGATTTCTCGGCTGTGTCTATCATTAAATTTCTGTAATTTCCTTGTGTTGCCATTTTAGTCCAAACATCAATAGCTTGTTCTATTAATTGATTTGGTTTTGAACTTGTTACTGCCAATATAAGTTTATCTACTAAATTTGGATAATCAATCGCCAAATATTGTGCTATCATTCCACCTTGAGAAATTCCCAAAACATTTGCATTTGAGATACCTAAACTTTTCATAGCCTCTGCTTGGTCTTTTGCCATTTCTCTTGTAGAATATCCCTCTGGCAGATTATCCTTTCGACTAAAAACATAGACTGTAAATTTTTTTGCATATATTTTGTACATTATTGAAAAAACAACTGCCATTCCCTTTACAGTAGATAGCCCATCTCCTAAACCGGGGAGCATAACAAGATTTTTATCCCCATTACCAAAAGAAATATAATCCATTTGGGAATTTCCAATGCGAACACTTCCATTGTGAGCATTATTAAACATAATACACCTCGTTTTTTCAATATTATTTTTCGTCATATGCTCTTTGAAGTAATGGTTTTGCTTTTTCAAAATCTTCAGCAGTTCTGATTGTTAATTGCAAATCTCCCGTTCCGTAATGACTAATTCCACGTACATTTTTTGAAAATCCTTCTTCCAGTTCAATTTTATCTGGATTAAGTTTTAAAGTCAATAGAATACGCTTGGTGTAAATTTCTATACATATTATATTTTGGACTTTTTTATACGCTAAATAGAACTTTGCCTGGTTAGATGTAATATCGTCACTCAAAGATTCAATGAAATTGCATATTGAATAATATAGGTTTTTCATTTTATCAGAGCTATCCGATAACTTTTCCAAATGGGTTTTTCTGTTGTCATTTCTATTAGTATTATTAGAATTATAGCTTTCTCTGGTGATTGGTGCAACTACTGGCACATTTAAATGTTCAAATAAAATTAAATCATTATCATATTTGCGATAACTAACCAATTTAATGTTTCTCTGCATTTGATTAACTGCATGAACATCATATTTTGTAAAGCTGTTTGCAATACATATAACGCAAGGTGCTGACCATTCAATTGTTTCAGCAACGTCATTTCCCAATGTTTCAATTACCAATAATTTAAAGTCAGCTTTATGGTCTAATAACCAATCAAGATAAAATAGTCCTTGATTAATTACATTTTCGCTTTGACTGCGTTTGTATTCAAAAATTACAGGATTGTTATTTTCGTCAATTCCGATACTATCCATTCTTCCGTTTGTAATTGCATATTCGCTTTTTAAAAAACGTACACCAAAAAAAGTTTCCATGTTGTTTTCAATAAGATTTTGAAGTTCTTTTTCAAGTATAACTTTAGATGGTACACATTCTTTTATTTCATTACTTATTGAAAATAATTGTATCTCGGACAATATTTTTGCCCCCTATCCTATATTATTCCCACTCAATAGTTGCAGGTGGCTTTGTGGTTATATCATACACAACTCTATTGATATTTTTAACCTCGTTTACAATTCTTGCCGAGCAGGTTTCAAGAACTTCATAAGGAATACGGGCAAAATCCGCTGTCATAAAGTCGGTTGTGGTAACTCCTCTAAGGGCAAGTGTATAATCATAGGTTCTGAAATCTCCCATTACACCAACCGAACGCATGGAGGTAAGCACCGCAAAATACTGATGAATATCTCTGTCAAGACCTGCCTTTGCAATTTCTTCACGGAAAATCCAATCGGCATCTTGAAGAATTTCAAGTTTCTCATCAGTGATTTCACCAATAATTCTTATTGCAAGCCCTGGACCCGGGAACGGCTGACGCCAAACAAGGGTTGGAGAAAGTCCAAGTTCCTGACCGAGCTTTCTTGTTTCGTCCTTAAACAACATTCTAAGAGGTTCGATAATCTCTTTAAAGTCCACATAGTCGGGAAGTCCGCCAACATTGTGATGAGATTTTATAACCGCAGCATCACCACTTCCAGATTCGATAACATCAGGATAGATTGTTCCCTGTGCAAGAAAATCAACTTTTCCAATTTTTTTAGCCTCTTCTTCAAACACACGGATAAATTCTTCTCCGATTGTTTTTCTTTTGGTTTCGGGGTCGCTTACGCCTCTAAGTTTGTCCATAAATCTATCCTTTGCGTCCACACGAACAAAATTTATATCCCAATCTTTAAAAGCTTCCTCTACCTCGTCACCTTCATTTTTACGCATAAAGCCGTGGTCAACAAAGATACAGGTAAGCTGGTTTCCCACAGCCTTTGAAAGAAGTGCCGCAAGAACCGAACTGTCTACACCGCCCGAAAGAGCAAGCAGAACCTTTCCATCTCCAACCTTTTCACGGATTTCTTTTATAGCAATCTGTGCATAATTTTGCATTGTCCAGTCGCCTTTACAACCGCAAATATTTTTCAAGAAACTTTCAATAATATTAACGCCATATTCGGTGTGGTTTACTTCGGGGTGGAACTGAACGGCATATAATTTTTTTTCATCATTTGCCATTGCAGCAACAGGGCAGTTTTCGGTTGTAGCAATTGCCTTGAAACCATTAGGAAGTTTTGAAATATAATCGGTGTGACTCATCCAAGTTATAGCTTTTTCAGGCATATTTTCAACACCATTTAAAAGCTTGTTGGAAAGGTCATAGTTTGTTTCGGTCTTGCCATATTCTGATACTTTGCAGGTTGCAACCTCACCGCCAAGGGAATAAGCCATAAGCTGAGAGCCATAGCAGATACCAAGAACAGGGATACCCATTTCAAAAATTTTCTTGTCAACGCTGGGTGCATCTTCTCCATAAACACTTTGAGGACCACCAGTAAAAATAATACCTTTAGGGGATAATTTTTCAATCTCCTCAATTGTCACTTTATTATAGGGTTTAACTTCACAGTATACATTACATTCACGAACACGTCTTGCAATAAGCTGATTATACTGTCCGCCAAAATCCAAAATTAACACAAACTCTTGCTGCATAAAAAGCATTCCTCCAAAATTAAATATATAATTTAATTATAACAAAATTTTGTCGGTTTGTCAAGGGTTTTGCTGTGATTTTTGTAAAAGTTTATATTCTTTCCAAAAATTATTACGAATTTAATGCAATTATAGAACTGTCTTTAAAGTCACAAATATTTCTTGTGACTATAAAATTTGTTTTAATTCTTTCAACACATCTGTTTTTACTTTTTTTATATAAAAAAATAGTTTGATTATTTTTATAGATTTTTTATAATATAAATGATTATAGCAAGTTATAAATTTTTATAAAATAAAATAAGTAATGGTAGTTTTTTTGATTAAAATACATATTTTTGCTTCCTATGAATTATTTGCTTGACATTATTAAAATAATATGATATACTATATTATGTAATTATAATTAACAATTAATAATGCTTGTTTTCTATAATAGCTATGTTAATTTATTGCAATTTTTAATAAGCAATTGGTGCGATTGCTACAAGCAGGAAAACGGCAGAATTTTTTAATAGCAATATAATATTATTAAATTATTGCTATGTTTAAAACATATGAAATGAGGTAAGATTATGTGCGGATTTGTAGGTTTTACTAATCATATAAACAATGCGTCAACCGTTCTTGGCGAAATGATGGATACTATAAAACATAGAGGTCCTGACTCGGAGGGCAAGTTTGTTGATGAAAGTGTGGCAATGGGCTTTCGCCGTCTTTCTATTATCGACCTTTCGGAAAACGGCGACCAGCCGTTCCACAATGAGGATGATTCTATTATTTTGACTTTCAATGGCGAAATTTATAACTTTCAAGAAATAAGAGAACAGTTGATTAAAAAAGGCTATAAGTTTAAATCACAGGGCGATTCTGAGGTTATTCTCCGTGGCTATGAAGAATGGGGCAAAGAAATTTTAAACAAACTTCGTGGTATGTTCGCTTTTGTTATATGGGACAAAAAGAAGGATAAAATTTTCGGTGCAAGGGATTATTTTGGAATAAAGCCACTTTATTATGCTAAATTCGGCGAAACTTTTATGTGGGGTAGCGAATCCAAGGCGTTTTTAAAACACCCTGCATTTGTTAAAGAACTTAACGAAACAGCTCTTGAAAATTATTTGACCTTCCAGTATTCGCCAACAAAAGAAACTTTCTTTAAACACGTTTATAAGCTCCCTCCTGCACATTGCTTTACTTTTAAAAACGGCAAAATTAAAATTGAACGCTACTGGCAGGTGAATTTTGAGGAGGATAACAAACCCGATTTGGACGACTGGGTAAAAACAATAAGCGATACTTTTAAAGATTCGGTTCAGGCTCACAAGATTGCCGATGTTGAGGTTGGTTCTTTCCTTTCAAGTGGTGTTGATTCAAGCTATGTTGCAGCGGTTGCCGATGTTGACAAGACTTTCACGGTCGGTTTTGGCGAAGATGAAAAATACAATGAAATTGGCTATGCTAAAGAATTTTCAAAATATATTCACAAGGAGAATTTCTCCAAAGTAGTAAAGCCAGAGGAATATTGGGGAAATCTTAAGAAAATTCAGTACCATATGGACGAACCCCTTGCCGACCCCGCCGCAATTGCTCTGTTCTTTGTCTGCCAGATAGCCTCTCAACAACTTAAGGTTGTGCTTAGCGGAGAGGGTGCGGACGAAATTTTCGGTGGCTATAATATCTATAAAGAACCCGATGATGTGGATTGGTATAATCATATTCCAAAGCCAATAAGAAAAGGAATTGGAGCGGTGGCAAAAAAACTTCCTAAAAAACATGGTGTAAACTTTCTTATAAGAAGAAGCATGGATTTGGAAGAACGCTTTATTGGAAACGCTTATATTTTCAATGAAGAAGAAAGAAAAGATATTCTCAAGATTAAAACCAAAGCACCAATGGCAAAAGAAATTACAAAACCTTTCTATGATATGGTTCAGGATAAAGACAATGTTACTAAAATGCAGTTTCTTGATTTACATATGTGGATGGCAGGAGATATTCTGCTTAAAGCCGATAAGATGAGTATGGCACATTCACTTGAATTGCGTGTACCTTTCCTTGACCGAAAGGTTATGGAAATGGCGGAAAAAATTCCGTCAAAATATCGTGTGTGTGATGAAAATACCAAATATGCAATGAGAAAAGCCGCCCTTGAGGCTTGCCCTCCAATAACTGCAAACAAGAAAAAGCTTGGTTTTCCTGTGCCAATTCGTGTTTGGCTTAAGGAGGATAAGTATTATAATCTTGTCAAAAAATATTTTACAAGCGATGTTGCAAAGAAATATTTTAACACCGCAAAAATAGTATCGTTGCTTGACGACCACCGAGCAGGAAAATATGATTACAGCCGTAAAATATGGACGGTGTTTATGTTCCTTGTTTGGTATGAAGTTTACTTTACAGACATGGATAAAACCAATGCTTAGTTTTATATTTAAAAAATTTTATATATATTTCCCCGCCGTAGCGGGGAAATATTATAAATAAAAAAATATTTTGCTATAAATTTAATTTCTGCAAATTTTACAAAGACTTTACTTGACAAAATTCTTAGTATGTGATATAATAAAATCAGAAAAAATTTTAATATAGTTTTAATAAATTCGGAGGCAAATATTATGAGAAAGACAAAAATTATCTGTACAATGGGTCCTGTGACCGATGATGACAATATTCTGCGTGAGATGATGAAAGCTGGAATGAACGTTGCAAGATTCAACTTCTCCCATGGTGATTATGAAGACAAAACAAGAAAATTTGAGCAGGTTAAGCGACTTAGCAAAGAACTGGGACTTCCCATTGCCACAATGCTTGATACAAAAGGTCCTGAAATAAGATTGCGTGATTTAAAAGACCACAAGCCGGTTATGATTGAGGATGGAGCAGATTTTACACTTACAACCAGAGAAGTTGATGGAACAAAAGATATTTGTTCCATCACTTTTGACAAACTCCCTCAAGATGTTGAGATTGGCTCAAGAATACTTATAAATGACGGTGCGATTGAAATGACTGTAAAATCTCTTACCGACACCGACATTACCTGTAAAGTAATTCATGGTGGGCTTATTTCTGACCACAAGGGGGTTAATGTTCCTGGAGTACGTCTTTCAATGCCTTATATTAGCGATACTGATATGCGTGACCTTGAATTTGGTGCTAAAATGAACTATGATTTTATTGCAGCATCTTTTGTTCGTAGCGGTGCGGATATTATATATCTCAGAAAGTTCACAGAAAGTCTTGGCTGGTTTAATGTAAAGATTATTGCAAAGATTGAAAATATGGACGGAGTTAATAATATTGATGAAATTCTTGAGGCTGCTGACGGAATAATGGTTGCCCGTGGAGATATGGGTGTTGAAATTCCTTTTGAACAGATTCCTGCAATTCAAAAAACGCTTATCAAAAAAACCTATAATTCAGAAAAGCAGGTTATCACCGCAACCCAGATGCTTGAATCCATGATTTCCAGCCCACGACCTACAAGAGCCGAAATCACCGACGTTGCAAACGCTATTTATGATGGAACTTCTGCTATAATGCTTTCGGGCGAAACCGCTGCAGGAAAATTCCCTGTTGAAGCTGTAAAGACAATGGCTAAGATTGCCGAATGTACCGAAAGCAATATTGACTATGAAGGAAGATTTTATAAGCGTGAACGCACAAAGAATACTTCTATAACCGAGGCTATTTCTCACGCTACCGTTACCACCGCCCACGACCTTGACGCTGCGGCAATTCTTACCGTTTCCAAAACCGGCGGTACGGGCAGAATGATTTCAAAATATCGCCCTAAATGCCCTATCATAACTCTTACTCCAAATGAAAAAATCTGCCGTCAGATGAACATGAGTTGGGGCGTTCTTCCTGGAGTTATTGAGGAAAAGGATAATTCAGATGAACTTATTCAACACGCTATTGATGTTTCCTGTAAAATGGGTTATCTTAAAAAGGGCGACCTTGTTATTATAACCGCAGGTATTCCACTTGGAATTTCTGGAAACACAAACCTTATCCGTGTTAAAACCGTTGAATAAATAAAACAAAATATTTTCCCCTGCCATTTGGTGGGGGAATAATTTTCAAAAGAAAGGAAAATTTATGAACAACTGGAGAATAAAGCCGTTATCAGATGAACAAAAACAAACTGTAAATGATTATATTCAAAAATGCGATTTATCTAAAATTGTTCTGGAGATTATGGTAGGACGTGGAATGAGCTATGAGGATATTGTAGATTTTTTTCAGGCTGATGAGCTTAGTAGCCCTTTTGAACTTAAGGATATGCAAAAGGCTGTAAATTGCATTAATGAGGCGATTACGGCAGGCGAAAAAATTTGTATATATGGCGATTATGATTGTGATGGTGTAACCTCAACTTCTTTGCTTTATATGTTTTTGCAGTCGCTCGGAGCAGATGTTATCTATTATATTCCCGAAAGGTCGGCAGGCTATGGACTTAATAAAAATGCTATTGATGATATAGCTGAAATGGGAACAAAGCTTATAATAACAGTGGATAATGGTATAACAGCTATTGATGAGGCAAAATATATCTATGAAAAGGATATGAAACTTGTTATTACCGACCACCACCAGCCACTTGAAGAAATTCCGCAGGCAGAGGCGGTTGTTGATGCACACCAAACCGACTGCCCAAGTAAGTTTAAAGACCTTGCGGGGGTGGGAATTGCTTTTAAACTTGCTGTTGCATTAAGTGACGGAGATTATAATTTTATAACCGAGCAATATTCAGATGTTTGTGCTATTGGAACGGTTGCGGACATTGTGCCACTTAAGGGCGAAAATCGTACTATTGTTCAAAAAGGCTTGTTTTATATTAAAAACACTGAGAATGTTGGTATTCATAAGCTTGCGGAAAAAGCAGGACTAAATCTGCAAAATATAACATCTTTAAATATTGGTTTTGGACTTGCTCCAAGAATAAATGCTTCGGGTAGGTTTGGTTCGCCCCTTACTGCGACACAAATGCTTACAACCGATGATTGCGAAAAATCGGTTGAACTTGCCTCCGAACTTGACAGTCTTAACAACCAACGCAAGCTTGCACAGCAGAAAATATTTAATGACATTGTGTCACAAATTCAAGAGGATAGAAATATTTTAAATCAAAGAGTGTTAGTGATAAGCGGAGAAAATTGGCATCATGGGGTTATTGGTATAGTATCCTCCAATATTTTAGAGCTTTTTGGAAAACCGAATATTATAATCTCTTCGGAAGATGATGAGTTTGCAAGAGGTTCGGCAAGAAGTATCAAGAGTTTTAATATGTTTAAATGTCTTGAATATTGTGGAGATTTGCTGGAAAAATTCGGCGGTCATGAATGTGCTGGCGGTCTTACCATTGCTAAAAAAAATATTCCTGCTTTTATTCAGCGTGTAAATAAATATGCTTTTGAAAACAATCCGACAATGCCAAAATTCACCATAAAAGCGGATAAAATTTTAGAGGGTTCGGATATAGATATACAGCAGGTTGAAAGTCTTGAAAAGCTTGAGCCTTTCGGCGAGCAGAACGAACAGCCGATTTTTGCTATAATTGGTGCAAGGGTGACAAACATTGTTTCATTGTCTGGTGGCAAACATTCAAAGGCTGATGTTATTTATTGCAACAAAAAATTTAGCATTTTGATTTTTGGAAAATCCCCCTCACAATTAGGCTTTTTTGTTGGAGAAAAAGTTGATTTTCTTGTTACAATGGAAATTAATATTTTTAATGGCAATAAATCTATAAGTGTTAAGGCGAAAGATTATCGCCTTACCAAATCAACACAGGCTAAATATTTTGCGTCCCTTGATTGTTACGAGCAGTACAAGAGAGGGGAACAAGTATCAAAACAACTGCTTGAACGTATCACCCCGACAAGACAGGATATAGCTAATTTTTACACCATGTGTCAGAAACTTCCTTGTGCGGATATTGACAATATTTACATAAGATTAAGCCACATTCCCCAGCTTGCCGATTCAATGAATTTCGCTAAAATAAGGTTTATTGTGGATATTCTTGAAGAATTGGGACTTATGAAATATAATGTTGCAAGCAAAACCGCAAATGTTATTCCAACCGACCAAAAGATGAATTTGGACGATTCTAAAACCTTGCAGGATTTGAGAAAAAAATTAGAAATGGCTGAATAATGCTATAATTAAAGGCTTAAAGGGAAATTTCCCTTTAAGCCTTTTTTTAATTTAATATATTTCTTGTTCAAGACTTTTAAAATTTTCTGTGTCAAAAAAGTCAGTTATTGTAATATCCAAACCGTCACAAAGTTTCTTGATAGTAACGATACCGATATTTTTTGACTTGTGATTTACTATATCATTTACTGTGGATTGAGTAACAGCGGAGATTGTGGATAATTTATTTACTGTTATGTTTTTTTCAATGCACAGGTCAACAATACGCTTTGCAACAGCTTCAGAAATACTCATATAAATAATCCTTTTGAATATTTTATTATTTTACAGCCTTATGGAATACTTTTTTGCCCTTTTTGATTGTAACGCCGTCACCAATTGTAATTATAGCTTTTGGGTCGGTTACTTTCACATCATCAACGGCAATTCCGTTTTGGGTTACAAGACGTCTTGCCTCGCTTTTGGATGGTGCAAGCGAACAAGCAACAATCAAATCAAGAATGTTCATTTCGTTTTCGCCAACACTCGTGGTTGGCATATTCTCATCATCTTTTCCAGCTCCAAAAAGTGCTTTTGCCGATGCAAGAGCCTTGTCTGCCTCCTCAGTGCCATGAACAAGCTTTGTAAGCTCATAGGCAAGAAGTTCTTTTGCCTTGTTAAAGCCTGCTCCCTCAAGAGTTCTTTCCATTTCTTCAATTTCTTCAATTGGAACAAAAGTGAGCATTTTAAGGCATTTGATAACGTCAGCGTCTGCAACATTTCTCCAATATTGGAAAAAGTCATAAGGAGAGGTTTTTTCGGGGTCAAGCCAAACTGCTCCCTTTTCGGTCTTGCCCATCTTCTTGCCCTCAGAATTAAGAAGCAGGGTTATTGTCATTGCATATGCGTCCTTACCAAGTTTTTTTCTGATAAGTTCAGTACCGCCAAGCATATTTGCCCATTGGTCATCTCCGCCAAACTGCATATTGCAATTGTAATCCTGAAACAGTCTGTAAAAATCATACGACTGCATAATCATGTAATTAAATTCAAGGAAAGTAAGTCCTCTTTCCATTCTTTGCTTATAGCACTCAAAAGTCAGCATTTTATTTACAGAAAAGCAAGCTCCAACATCACGCAAAACGTCAACATAGTTAAGCCCCAAAAGCCAATCCGCATTGTTTATAATAATTGCTTTGTCGTCCGAAAAGTCAATAAAATTGCTCATCTGCTTTTTAAAACACTCAACATTATGTGCAATTGTTTCTTTGGTCATCATCTTTCGCATATCAGTCTTGCCCGAGGGGTCGCCAATCATAGCTGTGCCTCCGCCGATAAGAACAATAGGCTTATTGCCTGCCATTTGAAGTCTTTTCATAAGGCAAAGTGCCATAAAATGTCCAACGTGCAAGCTATCCGCTGTTGGGTCAAAACCAATATAAAAAGTTGCTTTACCTGCATTGATAAGCTCCTCAA
Organism: uncultured Clostridia bacterium; assembly: GCA_947631445.1. GTDB lineage: Bacteria > Bacillota > Clostridia > Oscillospirales > Ruminococcaceae > CANRLN01. The sequence continues at coordinate 7,036 of CANRLN010000002.1, read as the reverse complement.
TTTCTTTTTCGTCAGTAAGCTGAGCCAAAAGTCCACGTCTTTTAAGTTCTTCAAAAACCGTCATTTTTTTAATCCTCCAAAATTTAATTTATACATAATAAAAACAATAAAAATTGCTTATATTTTTAATTACTTTATACTATCCAAAATATCTTTTGCATTTTGCCTAAGATAATAAAAATCGCTTTTCAGTGCCAAATCTAAATAATGTTCAAGTTTACTTGAGTTTATATCTTTTAAAACGTGTAGCACCATAATTTTTTGATATTCCTCACAATAAGCATTGTCTTTGAATTTATCTCTCTCCCAAAAATATACAGCATATTCTTCAGCCTTGTCGGGATATATTTCAGCTAATGCCTGTAAAGACATTCTTTGTGTGTATTCGTCCTCAACCTGCAAAAAATCAAATATCAAATCTTTAAGATTATCATCTGCCTGATATTTTGGTAACTGTTTTGCAAACTGCCATTTTGCATTTGTGTAGTTTGTGCAAAGAACTTTTCTGCACAAAACTTTAAACCAATTTGGATAATCTTTTAAATATTCAATTAAAACTTCTCCCTCATTATCTCTTGCAATTGCATAAAGCAGGTCGTCTTTAGTTTGAATGTTTGTCATATGTGGGTCTAAATTTTTTATAACATCACAAGCACTATCAAACATATCATAAAATTCCGTGCCTATTCCCCATTCTCCATTGTCATTATCCTCCGTTTTATCGGGATAGTTTTCCTTTGCAAACGTCCTAAATATATTAACTTTTTCATGAAGTATATTTTCAAAATCTGTCATATAACATATCACCATTACTAAAAATTATTGTTTATATATTCAAGATAATTCTTTCTATTAACCTTATCTCTATTATCTTTATACCATAAATAGGATTCAGAAAGCCCCTGCTCAATTGATTTGGTTTCAGGCATAAGCTTTAACATTTGTGTCACATCAAGTTTATAGTTATAATTTTTAAAGGGAAAATATTCACGAAGTTCTATTTCTTTTGGCACATATTTTATAGTTGGTTCTTTGTCTAAAATCTTATAACAAAGGTATACCCATTCTTTTATGTCAATGGTTTCACTATTTCCAACATTGAAAATATGATTTTGAGGTTTAAGCTTAATTATTATTTCAATAAACCTGCACAAATCCTCAATATCGAAAAACTGCAAAGACAGATTGGTGTCCTGTGGCAGATGGAACGGTAGGTCTTTTTCGGCACATTCAAACACAAATGCTTCACGATAAAGATTATTCATTGCTCCATATAAATAAGGCGGACGCAGAATATAAGCATTTGGAATTCTTTCAATCAAAGATTTTTCAGCCTTGATTTTGTTTGTGCCATAATCGCCCCAATAAATATTTTCCCCAACCGGTTGACTTTCGTTAAAGGGAGATGTGAGTGTTTGAGGGTAAACCGCAGAGGAGCTAATAAACACATAATTTTTAAAACTTCCAATTGCGTCAAGCAGGTCGCAAATATCTGTTTCATTATAGGCTGTTACATCAACAACCAAATCAAAGCTATAATCTTTTAGTGTTTCACCCAAATTATGCCTATCTTTATTTATTAGCTTAACACCTTTTGATTGAAATCGAGTATTTCTGTTTAAAACATAAACTTCATGACCCTTTTTCACAAAATATTCTGCCACAAAACGGCTGACAAAAACCGTTCCTCACGTCACAAGAATTTTCATTTTTTTACCTCCCAACATTAAAAATTTAAAAAACAAAAGCCCTTCGGAAAAAAATCCGAAGGGCGAAAATTCGCTGTACCACCTTGGTTTATCGGCAAAGCCGACCTCATTTCAAACTTTTAACGGAGCGACCCGAACCGACCTAATTATTTTAAAACTAAAATGTTCAATCAGCCTGCTCACGGTGGTAACTTCACGCATATTCCCTAATGCCTCACACCAACCGACATCTCTCTTAAACCAAAAACACACGCTACTTAAACCGCTAAAACGCATTTAGATGTATTACAAAATGATTATAGCATATATGTATAGCTAATTTAAGTCTGACTGGTTAATTTTTTGTAAACTTTTTGATAATTTTAAATAATATTAAACATTGTTAAACAATATTAATAATTTGGAATAATTTAGATGATGTCGAATAATGTCAAATTATATAAAATTAATAGATATTTTGCCGAAATCAAAAATAATCTTGTGCAATCATATGAAATTTGTTTTAAAGTGAAAATAGAGGTTGCAAAAAAAATTGAAATCTGTTATAATATATCTATATTCTAATTATATTTAAATAGAAAGGAAAAGATACTATGGCAAATAACAAAGACAATAATCAAAAAAATGATAACTTTGATGAGCAGGATTGGGAAGTAGGAGTCCCCTCCGATGATGAAGAATATGAACAAGAGGAATTTGTGCCTGAAGAACCTGTAAGTGCTTCGGAGGCAAACGCTAAGGAGATTGACAAGGTGTCTAAGGTTATGACCTACATAATTATAGCGGCAGTTGCAATTATTCTTGTTGGTCTTATCACTATTTTTGTTTTCCAACATACAATCCGCAACGGCGAAAACGACAAGATTAAAATTGACACAGCAACTCAAACTCTTCCGGATTCTTCTGAACTTGAATCTATCCTTTCTACCGAGCAGGATTCGGCTTCTTCCGTTGCTGTTTCTTCCAATGATGTTTCACAGCCTGATGTTGTCGCTTCTTCTTCTAATGCCGAACAAAGCAGCTCGGTGGCTGAAAGTTCTTCTGTTGCCGAATCCAGCACCGCTGATTCGACATCTTCCGATTCTTCTTCCGCAACCGACAGCGGAATTGTAGTTTCACCTGACAGCACAACCGGAGATGTTTCTTATGTGGATTCTTCTTCTGTAGTTTCTGCTTCGCAGAGCGAAACCGAAGTTCCAGAGGACGGACAGACAATGACTGTAAACAGCTATGTATATTTGCGTGAAGGTCCGGGAACGGATTATGATTCTATCATCTGCCTTTCAATCGGCAAGGAGGTTACTGTAATTTCTCAGGACGGTGATTGGTATTATGTTGACTGGGAAGGCACACAGGGTTATGTATACGGCGGAAGTCTTTCATAATCTATAAAACAAACTTAATAAATATAGAAAGCCTCAGTTAATGAGGCTTTTTTATTAAATTTTATATGGGAGAAAAAACATGAATAAATATTATAAACAATCTAACAACTTTTCTTTTGCAGGATTTCTTTTAACAGGACTTAGCGTTTCGGTAGCGGGAATTTTGCTCAGCATGATTTATATTTTAATTGTCGGGATATGTCCTGTTATTTACCTTAATATATTATTGGCAATATGTTTTGGTTTACTACTTGGATTTATTGCAGGCAAAATTGTTAAGGTTTTTAAAATGCGTTCCACACCAATAACTATATTTGCGGTGGTGGTTGGTCTTTTACTTAGTACCTATTTTAAATGGGCATTTTATGATTTTTATGACTACAACAAGTTTTTTAAGGAACTTGACAAACAAAGTGCATCTGAATATTTTGACCTTGCCGATTTTGAAGATTTTGAAAATTATTCTCAGCTTGAAAAAGAATATTCTCAAAATGCTTATGAATATTTAAATCAACTTGCAGGGCAGGGCGGAGGAAATTTAAGCGATTATTTTTCTGCTGAGGAGATAGCAGAACTTAAAAATCAAACCATGTATGAGTATCAAAATTATGATGAATTGCTGGGCAAGGATTTCAAAAAAGCAGAAAAAAAATTCAATCAAATAAAAGAAGATATAGACATTTCGGCAAAAGAATTTTATAAAAAATATTATCCAGAAGATTTTAAATCAGCGTCACTGGCAAGCATAATTTTTCACCCCTCAAGACTTGTAAGCGATATAATTGATATAAACTCGGTGGGCAGATGGTCAATGGGACGTTCTTATTCTTGGCAAAACGAACAAAAAGAAAATGTAAAGGGAATAATGTTATGGCTTGTGTGGCTTGGCGAACTGCTTTGTATATGGATTCCTGCAATAGCCTTTACTAAACAAAAAAGCGACCTGCCATTTATCGAAAGTGAGGATAATTGGGCTGAAAAAATTGTTTCGGACGGCTTCAGATACAACACAGCAATTGATAATAAAAATCTTAAGGCGGATATGGAAGATAATCCTAATATATTATTCTCGCTTGGCAGATTTTATGATACACAGGTTAGCCAAAATCCATATTTAAATATTACATTGTTTCATAGTAGTAATTTTGAGGAAAATTATATCAGTCTTGACCATTTTTATTACAGCAAAAAGGATAAAAGATATTTGTGCAAAAATTTATTTAATTATATGTCGGTGTCTAAAGACTTTGTGCATACCCTTTATGAATATAGTGGCTTGTCTATGCCACAAGCTTTAAAATCTGACGTTTCATTTAATCCAAATCTTGATACCTATGCACAGCAGGGTTATGCAAACCAGCAGGACACCGGAATGATGGATAGTATTGATGTTCCAGATGTTGAGGAATTTTATAATAAAAAATAATATTATTAATATAAGGGGGATTGAGTTATGATAAACCTATGTGCTGTTTCTGAAAAGGGAATAAGATTAGGGGGAATTATCTCCCAAAAGCTGGGCGGAGAAATATTCAAGTATCTTGCACACGAATTAGGCGAAATAAACAAAATTCCCCGTGAATACAGGGTGGTAAACAGCCTTAAAGAATTTGCCCGAAGATTTCTTCCGATTTCAGATACTGTTATATTTATATGCGATTGCCCAAACGCTGTTATGGCAATTTCCGACTATATAAAAGAATGTCAAAATCCGCCTGCGGTTGTCGTTATTGATGAAGAAGGACGATTTTGTATTGCCCTGCTTGGCGGAAAGACAAGCGGTGTCAACCTGTTGACCCAAAGAATAGCATCGCTTATAAACGCCCAACCGATATTGACTACTCCCAGCGACAACAAGGATTGTTTTTCGGTGGAGGACTGGGCAGAAAAAAGCAATCTGTATATAAGCGATTTAGGCTCAGCAAGAGCCTTTACCACAGCCCTTTTGGCGGGCGAAAAATTTTCCTTTACTTCCGATTATATTATAATGGGAAATATAAGCAATTGGAAATATGCTTTTCAATACGATGACAACGCTTCCAAATGCGGAATATGTATTTCTCATTCGTTTAGCAGACTTCCCTATGAAACAAACGTTTGCCTGCATCCTAAAAATCTTGTTATGGGAATAAATGTTGCCGGCGGTCTTTCCAGCGATTTTATAAGCCGAACGGTAAAAAGAATATTGGAAAACAACGGTCTTAATCTTAAGTGCATTAATCTTGTGTGTGCAATGGATTCCAAGTCGTGGGAACATGGGCTTAATGAATTTACCCAAAAGAACAAACTGCGTCTTAATTTTTATCCACCCGCACAGCTTTATTCCACCACCTCTAATTTTAACGAAAAACTTACCAACAGTTGCGAAAGCCTTGCGGTGTGTGGAGCAAAGGGAGGGCATCTGGTGCTTAGAAAGGTTGATGACAGTTCGGTTTCGATTGCTGTTGCTGAAACAGATTTTATAGTTAATTTATAAAAAGTGATTGTTATTAATTGTTCCCCCGCCTATGGCGGGGGAACAAAGCTTTTTATGGTATGGTCAATTTTAGTTAAATTATTTTTTCTTTATAATGGCATTTCGGATTGCCTGAAGTTCAGCGGGGGTAAGTTCTCTCCATGTACCGGGTTTTAACATTCCCAGTTTTAAAGGACCTACTGAAGTACGCTTAAGTCTTGCAACCTCCAACCCCACAGCCTCACACATACGCCTTACCTGTCTGTTTCTGCCCTCATGAATAATAAATTGCAGAACAGCACGGTTTGGGTCATTGGTAAGTACATTTATGGTGGCAGGCGAAGTTTTTTTACCGTCCAGTTCAATTCCTGTTGAAAGCTCTACAAGCTGTTCATCATTGACCCTTGAAGTTACGGTAACACGATAGGTTTTTGTAACATGTCTTGATGGGTGGGTAAGGTCGTTGGCAAATTTGCCGTCATTTGTGAACAACAATAATCCCTCAGAATTTCTGTCCAGTCTGCCAACAGGGAAAAGTCTTACATCAATATCCGAAATCAAATCCATAACGCTTTTTCTTCCAAGTTCGTCCTTTGCCGTGGTCACATAGCCACGAGGCTTGTTAAGCATGATATAATAAAATTCACGCTTTTTGGCAATATATATTTTTTTCCCGTCCACCGTTATAAGGTCGGTGGGGAGAGCTTTGTCGCCAAGTTTGCAGGGTCTGCCGTTGATTTTAACCTTGCCTTGTGAAATATATTCCTCTGCTTTTCTTCTTGAGCAAAGCCCACTGTCGGCAATAAGTTTTTGTATACGAATTTTTTCCATTTAATTTCCTCCATTTAAATTTTCAAGCATTTTAATTAAAATCTTTGCACTTAAATCCGCCGTTTGTTTTTCAAAGGTCACAAAAGAAACATTAGCCTGCTCATCTGCCAAATCTGAAATTGCCCTTACAACGATAAATTTAATATTGTTTGAATTGCAAGCTTGTGCAATTGCACCGCCTTCCATTTCGGTTGCGGTTGCATCAAACTGTTTTACTATATCCTGTTTAAGCTGGCTGGAGGAAACAAAAATGTCACCCGATGCAATAATTCCTTTATGTATCTGCTGAGAATTTAATATATCCTTTGCAGATTTTTCAAAGATTTTAATTAATGTTTCATCTTCAACATAGTTTGATTTATTCGTATTTTCCGTTAAATTATTATCTTTTATAGTGTTATTACCTTCAGTTGTGTTGTTTTCTTCAGTTGTATTATTTCCTTCGGTTATATTATTATCTTCAGTTATATTATTATCTTCTGTTGTATTATTTTCTTCTGTTGTATTATTTTCTTCAGTTATATTATTTTCTTCTTTTTCTTCTACTTCTTGCATTTTAATTTCTAATTTATCTTGCATTCCTTGAATTTGATCATTAGAATAAGATTTATTTCCTTCTGATGCAGTCATAGTAGCATTTGTTATATTGATTAATG
>CANRLN010000001.1 GCA_947631445.1 uncultured Clostridia bacterium | reverse complement strand
CGGCTGTCTGTGACCCATCTTTCTCTTATAGCTCTTTTTAGGCTTGTAAGTGAAAACTGTAACCTTGCCTGCCTTGCCGTTCTTTACAACCTTAGCATTAACAGTAGCACCTTCAACATAAGGAGCACCAACAGTTACGTTACCTTCATCGCCAACAACGAGAACCTTGTCGAAAGTATAGCTTTCGTCAACTTCAACGCCGAGCTTTTCGATGAAAACTTCGTCACCAACCTTAACCTGATACTGCTTTCCGCCTGTTTCAATAATTGCGTACATCTTAAGTACACCTGCCTTTTCTCATAAACTCGCTGACCTGTCGGCACAAAAATAATTACATTTCGATTTACTGAAAAAAACACTTCGCCGATTTCATGCGGTATTTTTATTATAAAACATTTTCCCCAAAAAGTCAAGCTATGCAACAAAAGTTTACAATTTATTAATATTTTAAAATTAAAAAATATGTATTTTCATTTATCATTTATATTTTTTAATCATCACAGCAAAAAATGACACTTATTGTATGTAGACTTATACAACAAAATCATTTATAATATTTTTATATATTAAATAACTATAAGCAGGTGAATCATTTTGGATATAATTAAAGTATTTGGAACTAATGTAAAAAAGTACAGGCTACAAATTGGATTATCACAAGAAAAATTCGCTGAAAAATGCGGATTGCATCGAACATACATTAGCGATATAGAATGCTTTCGAAGAAGTATTTCTCTTGAAAACATACAAAAAATCGCTGACGCTTTGAAAATTGAAACGTATAAACTTTTTTTGGAGGAATTACATGATGAAGATTAATATAAAAAATGATGAACTTTTGGCATTAAATCAGGCTAAATCACCTAATTTTCCTAAATACACTTCTCAATTAATTAATTGGGCAAATCAAAATGCACAAGGTACTCGTCCAAAAGTTGTAGGACAATTGTCTGAACTTTTTCCTAAATTTGAAAATGAAACTGATGAAGTAACAATCGAAAAATGGAAAGAGTGGTATTTATCAAAATATCCTAATGCAATAGACGAAGCTGTCGAAAAAATTTGGAACCAAATTGAAAATTTAAAGAAAGCTATTGTGTTAATTGACGAAGAAATGATAAAAAATTGGGTAGAAGATTTAATTATTACAAAAACATATATTGGATTATATTTTCAAAAAGCTATACTTGAGAAGTTGGCAATTACATTACAATTGCCCTATCGCCTTGCAACAGCAGAGGAAGAAGCCAAAGGTATAGACGGATACGTTGGAGATATTGCATATTCCATTAAACCTGATACTTATAAATCTACAAACGCTCGCAGTATTTCTGATGATGTTAATGTTAAAATGATTTATTACACTAAAAAGAAAACAGGTATTACTTTTGAAATTGAAGATTAAAATATTATCCACTATTTTTAACAGAATAGTGGATAATATTTTTTTAGTAATATTCACAAAAAACAGCTTTACCATTATGTACTATTTTAGATAACTTAGAAATATAAATAGCTGTTTCCTGCTTTGTTTTTACAAGAAAATTATGATTATTATTTTCATAACATTTGTTTTTCTTTTCTTCATCAAGAGATTTTATAAATGCAAGATGTGCAGAAATACGAGAGTTAATAATTTGATTTAAATCATCTATAGATACATTAAGTCTATTTAAAGCTAAATTAGCAATCTCATTATCAATTTCTGCACCAATACTATTTCTATTTGCTACCATACAAGCAATATTTGTCGTTCCAAGACCACAGAATGGGTCTAATACAATATCATTTTCCGCAGAATACATATTAACCAGTCTATATGGAATTTCAAAAGGAAATGAAGCATTTCTATTTCTAATTGAAATATTATTCATCACTTGTGATGTTCCATTAATTTCCCATAAGTCAGAAAACCATATGTTTCTTTCTTCCCAAAAATATGCACTTTTCTGTCTTAATTGTTTTTCCTGCCCTTTAAATATACGTTTACCACCCTTGCGGAATATTAAAATATATTCATGTTCATAAGTAACATAAGCTCCTGCGGGATACATTCCCGAACCCATAAATTTGTTTGGAGAATTAGAAGGCTTTCTCCAAATAACATCGGGAAGAACGCTATAACCAAGAGAAGAAAAAAACTCAATAATTTTAGAATGATTGGAATAAAGCTGAAATTTTCCTCCTAAAGTCCTTGTAGCATCACCAATGTTAATACAAATAAAACCATTTTCGGCAAGTACCCTGTCACATTCTCTCCAAGTCTTGTTTAATATAGCGTGCATTTTTATAAATGAAGAATTTCCATTTCCATTTTCTAAATCAGATTTAATAGAATCATCTTGACTAATAAATAATTTATCCCACATTTCAATCATAGGATACGGTGGAGAAGTAACAATTAAATTAATACTTCCACTATCAATAAAATTAAGATTATTACTATTCAAATTAACGATTTCATGTTTAGTCATATTATCACCTATTTTATAATTATTGTATATTCTTATACTCGTTGATATATAACAACATTTTTTGTTATATATTAATAAATATTTGACATTTCCTATCATCTAAGAAGTATAATTCTTCTTGCAAATAAATAATAAAATACATTAAATTCCAAAGAAAATCATATACTTGTTTCGACTTAAAGCATCATTGCATTTATCCAGTAGCATATTATACCAAGAGAATTTGCGATAGCTTTCATTTGATTTGATAATATCAATTAATTTGCGTATAAAATTGGGGGAAATAAGGGTTATTCCTGCCCAGTCAATACCCGTATTGTGTTTATTTTCCACTTCACAATAGCTTACTGGCAATTTCTTTTCAAAAGTTTCATGGATAAGTCCAAGCAAATCATCATCTTCAATTGAAATACATCTATAAAATTTTATCATATGTTTATAACTTTCAAATCTATCCCAATTAGCATAATCTCTTTTGTAATCTAATTTTTCAATAATTCCAATATCAATAGTTGGCATTTTTTATCTCCTTTGATATAAAAAATTTTTATAATACTTTTAAAAATTATAACATAAAAATCTTTATTTGTCAAATTGTAGTTTTATCCTGCCGATTTTGTATATTTCTCCGCCGTGACAGAGAAATGCAAAACTTTTTAATATCTTAGCGTGGAAATTTCTATGCTTCTAATTATGAACAAGCTGTTAATTTTTGAGAAAATCCTTAAAACCCCTTGAAATTTTCAAAAAAATATAATATAATAAATATAAACCGTGTGACGAACGGGAATATCTTGCCTTTTGCTTAAAGCTTAGGTCAAGAACCGCCCTTTTGCAAGTATGCAGCGGAAAAGAATGTCACTAAACAATAAGGCTTTTCAGCCTGAAATTAAAAAATTAATGAAAATGAAAGGTGGATTTTTAACATGAGCGTAAAAATCATTAATGGCACATCTTTGCCTAACATTCCTTGGCAGGACAGACCTGAAGGCTGTAAGGACGTTGTATGGAGAGCTTCCAACAACCCTGTTATCCCAAGAGACCTTCTCCCAACCTCTAACTCTATCTTCAACTCTGCCGTAGTTCCTTTTGAAGACGGTTTTGCAGGTGTGTTCCGTGTTGACGACAAGGCAAGAAGAATGGCTCTTCATGCTGGTTTCTCTAAGGACGGCGTTAACTGGAATCTTAACGAAGAAAAAATTGAATTTGTTCAGGCTGACAAGTCTACTGAAGAAGCTAACGAATGGGGCTATGGCTATGACCCCCGTGTTACATGGATTGAGGACAGATATTGGGTTACATGGTGCAACGCTTACGACCACAAGCCTACTATCGGCGTTGGCTACACATTCGATTTTAAAACATTCTATCAGTGTGAAAATGCTTTCTTGCCTTTCAACAGAAACGGTGTTCTTTTCCCAAGAAAGGTAAACGACAAGTATCTTATGTTCTCTCGTCCTTCCGACAGTGGTCATACACCTTTCGGCGATATGTACATTTCTCAGTCCCCCGACATGAAATACTGGGGCGAACACAGAATTGTTATGAAACCAAAGCTTGACTGGGAATCCACCAAGATTGGTGCAGGTCCAATTCCAATTGAAACAAGCGAAGGCTGGCTTATTTTCTATCATGGTGTTCTCCAAAGCTGCAACGGTTTTGTTTATAGCTTCTCCGCTGCTATTCTTGATATTGATGAACCTTGGAAGGTTAAGTATAGATGTGAAGAATATCTTATCAACCCTCGTGAAACTTATGAGTGTGTTGGTGACGTTCAGAACGTAACCTTCCCATGTGCAACCCTTTGTGATGCTGACACAGGAAGAATTGCAATCTACTATGGTTGTGCTGACACCTGCGTAAGCATGGCATTTACAACTGCTGATGAGGTTATTGAATACGTTAAGAACCATTCTTCTATCTAACAGCTAACAATTTATTTTTTAAAGTTTCCTTTGCTTTCTGCAAAGGAAACTTTTTTTGTATTTTATTGCAGTAAGCAAAAAAAGATATTAAAAAATCAAATTCTGCCTGCCGAAAATTTTCGGCAGGCAGTAAGACTACTTGTTAGTTTCCTTTTTGTCGGTACGATTAAGAATATAATCCACCGAAACATCATGGAAGTTTGCAAGTTTGACTAAAATTTCTGTTGGTATATCTAACTCTCCTCTTTCGTAATTGCTGTAAACACGCTGACTACAATTAAGTATTTTAGCCAATTGCGTTTGAGTCATATCGGCATCTTCTCTTAAATTTCTGATACGTTGATACATACTAACCACTCCTTTTAGTTAATCTTTACAAATTACAACAAAAACCTTAGTCACTTTTATTATATATTATTTTTAGGTTTACTATTGACTTTTAGCGAAAAATCCGCTATAATATATTTATAGGAATTGGCGTTCTGTAATCTTTCGGCGTTCTTTTAGCGGATATACCGCTAAACGTTGCCAGTCAAACAAGCTTTCTACAATTGCATTAATATAACCACTCTCTTTAACGCAAAACCGCCATGAGATTAACTACACTCATGACGGTTTTGTTTTATTATAAATTGTTTTACTGCTATAAACAAAAAACATACAAATTATTCCATAACAATTTTGATTATATCCTAATTATTTTTTAATTAAATTGGTACGACTTTTGTTATTGGTTCTGCCAAGTATATAATCTGTCGAAACATTGTAAAAGTCAGCAAGAATAAGCAAATGCTCCACAGGAATTGTCAAAACGCCTCTTTCATAGCGTGAATAAACTGTTTGACTGGTAAAAAGTAGCTTTGCCACCTGTGTTTGATTAATACCTGCATCTTCTCTTAAATCTCTCAGTCGGGGAAAATACATAAAATCACTCTTTCAAAAAAAATCGCCCCCGAAATTCGGAGGCGATACCATTTTCATTCTAAAATTATTAGTTAATAATAGTCTTTTCAGTATCCTTATCAAAGAGGTGGATTCTGTTGGGGTCAAGAGCAACCTTGATAACGTCCTGAGGTCTTGCTGTTGTACGGGGATTAACTCTTGCATTAAGCTGAATACCCTCACAGTTAAGATAAAGGTAGGTTTCAGCACCCATCATTTCGGTTACTTCAACAGTAGCGTCAATAACGCCGGTTGTAGCAGTTGAAAGGAACATATCCTCATCGTGAATACATTCAGGGCGAATACCAAGAACAACAGGTCTGTTTACAAGCGGATTAAGAGCAGCTTCGTCAACCTTGGATTCAGGAATTTCAACATAATATTTTTTGCCCTGAGAAACTTTAGTATCCTGACCGCCAAATTCAACAACATACTTGCCGTATTCGTCCTTAAGAAGAACAGCGTCGATAAAGTTCATCTGAGGAGAACCAATAAAGCTTGCAACAAACTGATTAACAGGATAATGATAAAGGTTTGTAGGCGAATCAACCTGCTGAATGTAACCGTCCTTCATAACAACTATTCTATCACCCATTGTCATAGCTTCTGTTTGGTCGTGGGTTACGTAGATAAATGTTGTACCAAGCTTTTTGTGGAGCTTAGAAATTTCTGTTCTCATCTGAACACGAAGCTTTGCATCAAGGTTGGAAAGAGGCTCGTCAAGCAGGAATACATCAGGTTCACGAACCATAGCACGACCAAGAGCAACACGCTGTCTTTGACCACCAGAAAGAGCCTTAGGCTTTCTGTCAAGAAGATGAGCAATGTCAAGAATTTTAGCTGCTTCTTCAACCTTTCTCTGAATAACGTCCTTAGGAACCTTTCTGAGCTTAAGACCGAATGCCATATTATCAAATACTGTCATATGAGGATAAAGAGCATAGTTCTGGAAAACCATTGCAATATTTCTATCCTTAGGTGCAACATCGTTTACAAGACGGTTACCAATCCACAGTTCGCCTTCACTGATTTCTTCAAGACCTGCAATCATTCTGAGAGTTGTGGACTTACCGCATCCGGAAGGACCAACGAGAATGATAAATTCTTTGTCCTGAATATCAATGTTAACATCAGTAACGGCAGTAACTCCACCGGGATACTTCTTATAAACTTCTTTCAATTTTACGCTTGCCATAAAAGAGAACCCTCCTAAAATAAATGTTTTCTTAGTTTTTTATGATTATAGAATTGACCATGATTTTACTGTCAATTGCCTATACTAATATGATAACAAATTTTCGCTCAATTTTCAAGAGTTTTTTTCACTAATCTTTTGTAATTATTATTAGATAATTTGACTAAACTTTCGTGAATTTAAACAGAATACAAGCAAACATTTGGTTATAATTATTGCTATCTAACACTTGCCAAAATTTTGAATCAATTTATAATAACATTATACAATTCTAAAAGCCATCAAAAATATATAAAGTGATTTTTATTAATTGTTTCTTCGCCTAAGGCGAGGAAACACACGTAATCAAATTAAAAAAGCATTATTTTATAATACATATGCCATAAATCAAGTATTTCGTAAATCAAAAGAAAAAATCCTTTCAATTTCAAAATTCTCAAGCATTCTTGCCTGCCCTAATTGCAGATTTCTGTCAAGTTCCAACCCACCGATATGAGTTCGGTGCAGTGAAACAACCTTGTTTCCAAGCCTTGCAAACATTCTTTTTATCTGATGATACATTCCCTCATACAAAACAACCTTGCAGATTTTTTTATTATTTTCATCAATAAAAAGTTTTGCCGGCTTGCATACATCTCCGCCGTCAATCTCCATTCCCGATTCAAAAGCGTTTATATATTCTGATTTTGCATCATTTTCAAGACCAACTATATACGTTTTTGGCACGTGTTTTTTTGGGGAAAGCATCTTGTGGGAAAGTTGCCCGTCATTGGTAAGCAGAACAAACCCCGTAGAATCCTTGTCAAGCCTTCCTGCTGGAAAAAGATTTTTAAACTGCAAATCTTCGTCAAGCAGTTCAATAACCGTTCTGGAAATTCCATCCTTTGTAGAGCAAACAACATCTTTTGGTTTGTTCATCATTATACAGACATTTTTCCTTACACAAAGGATTCTGCCGTCCACAACAATCTGCTCATTTTCATCAATTTTATCCTCAGCACCAACCTTTTTCCCACCGACCGTAATCAAGCCTTTTTTGCAAAGCTGTTTAACGTCCTTTCGGGACAAATCAGCAATTTGAGAACAAACAAGTTTATCTACCCTTATCAAGTAGTTTACACCCTTTCTAAAAACAATTAATAAAAAATCACCTTTTTATACTTTAAAACTCTGTTTCTTTATATACATTAAATTCTTGTTCAAGCCATTTTGAAATTTCTTCTATCCAGTCTTGTGAAAGTTCAAATTCTTTTTTAGATTTAATAATATCCTGAGCCTTGTCAAAACAAAGTAGCCCATACCAAACACTTACAACAAGTTTGCCATCAATTGGCTGAATTTTATAATTAAACTTTTGTTCCCTACTTCCCGTCCAAACATTTTTTTCCTCAAAAAAATAAGCGGTTGGAATATCAAAATTTCCTATTAACATAACTAAATCACCTATTATATTATTATTTTACAATATATATTATATCATAAAAAATAAATTTGTCAAGTTTTTTTTAACAAAATCCCTTGACAAACCCAAAATAATATGCTATAATATAAATACAAAGTGAGCGTACTGCTATAACAAAGCGGTTTACCTCCAATTGACTGTTATTTGAAGTAGTCGCCTATTGGTATTGGGGCGGCTACTTCTGTTTTTTATTGTTATGTAAGTTAAGTGCAGTGTTCACCACACCTAATACAAAATTGCCATATTGGACAATTAATGTAAGTACTTGAAAAATACTCATACCAACTCACCTCCATTTCTGGAGGAAGATTTAAACCGCCTTACCGTTTTAACAGTACGCTCAATCATTATTATATCACAAAAAATAAAGCTTGTCAAGATATTTTGACAAAAATTTTTTTTGAAAATCCCTTGACAAACCCAAAATAATATGCTATAATATAAATACAAAGTGAGCGTACTGCTAAACTTAGCGGTTCTCCTCCGTATGTAACAGTTTAAAAGTAACCGTCCATAGTGGAGTTTGGGCGGTTACTTCTTTTTATTGTTTGCGTTAGTCGCAAGGTTGATTATATGTACAACCAATATGAGAAGGGTCAGAACGTCTGAAATACTCATACCACTCACCTCCATTCTCGGAGGAAAGATTTGAACCGCCTTACCGTTTTAACAGTACGCTCAATCATCATTATATCACAAAAAACAAAATTTGTCAAGATATTTTGACAGCTTTTTTATTATAAATTTTTAAATAAAAATATTTTTGTAAAAATTAGTATTGCAAAATTTCTAATATTATGATATAATAGAATTAATACAACAAAATTGAAAGGGTTTATTTTTTCTATGAATAATATAAACGAAATTTTTCAAAATCCAATAAATACTATCGGCTATATTCAACGCAATCCCAAAATGGAAAAGTTATTAAACAAATTGGGTATTTTTACAATTTATGACCTGATTAATTACTATCCTCGCCGTTATATTGATTATACTAATCCTGTAAAACTTGCTAATGTTGCCACAGACGAAACCGTTTTAATCCGTGCAACACTTATAAGAAAATTATCATCTTCCATGACCTCAAGGGTTATGATTTTTAAGGTTTTACTAAATGACGGCGAGGACGATATTGTTGGTATAATCTACGGGCAAAAATATCTTTTTGACAGCCTGCAAGCGGATACGGAATATTGTGTTATTGGCAAGGTTACTAATAAATTAATACGACCCGAAATGAACATTTCAAGCATTGTTCCAGCGGACGGCGATGAACTTATGACCCCAGTTTATCCGCTTACAAGAGGAATAACCAGCAACCAAATTAAAGTTTGTGTTAAAAATGCTTTAAGTTTAACTGATAAATTTATATATGAACCAATGCCAAGGGAAATAATCCAGAAAAACGGACTTGTTTCAATGCCCTATGCAATAAAAAACATACATTTTCCCACCGACAGCGAAGCAATGCAAAAAGCCAGAAAACGTCTTGCATTTGACGAAATATTTAATCTTCATCTCTCGCTCTTAACCCTTAAAAAGGCAAACAAAATTCAAACCCCCTGCGTTATGAATCAAAATGTTTGTAATATATCCGAATTGTTTAATCTGTTTAGTTTTGAACTGACCAACGCCCAAAAAAACGCAATAAATGACTGTTTGCAGGATATGTGTAGCCAAAGCCCCGCAAGGCGACTTGTTCAAGGCGATGTAGGCTCGGGAAAAACTGCCGTTGCAATAGCTTGTTGCTATTTTGCCACAAAAAATAATTATCAATCCGCCCTTATGGCTCCTACTGAAATTCTTGCAACACAACATTATGAAACTTTTAGTAGCCTGCTTTGCCCTTTTGGAGTTAATGTGGAACTGCTTACCGGCTCGCTTACCGCAAAGGAAAAAAGAGAGCTTAAAAAACGAATAAAAAATGGAGAGGTGGACGTTGTCGTTGGAACTCATGCAATTATTCAAAAGGATACTGAATTTTCAAATTTAGGGCTTATTATCACGGACGAACAACATCGATTTGGAGTAAATCAGCGTTCAACCCTTGCATCAAAGGGCAATAACCCTCATACCATAGTAATGAGTGCCACACCAATCCCCCGCACTCTTGGTCTTATAATGCATGGGGATTTGGACGTTTCAATTATAAACGAACTTCCAAAAGGCAGACAGCCAATACAAACAATGGCAATAACAGGCAAAATAAGAACCCGTGCCTATAATTTTGTAAGAAAGAATGTACTTGAGGGCAGACAAGCCTATATTGTCTGTGCTGCAATTGACGGAACAGAGGATATAAAAGGGGTTACAGAATTTAAAGAATATATACAGCAAGCCTATTTTAAAGATTTAAAGGTAGAAATTCTCCACGGTGCAATGAAAGCCGACCAAAAGGACAGCATAATGGAAGATTTTAAAAACAAAAAAATTGATATTCTTGTAAGCACAACGGTTATAGAGGTTGGAATTGACGTCCCCAATGCCTCTATAATAGTAATAGAAGATGCCGAACGTTTTGGACTTTCCCAGCTCCACCAACTAAGAGGACGTGTCGGCAGAGGACAGTATGCGTCCTATTGTGTGCTTATTACAGACCACCCCACCAAAGATGCAGTAACAAGACTGAACACCCTTTGCGAAAACACCGACGGCTTTAAAATAGCCGAGGAGGATTTACAACTCCGTGGACCCGGTAATTATTTTGGGGACGAACAACACGGTTTCCCTACCCTTAAAATTGCCGATTTGTCGCAGGATATGGAAATATTTAAATCCGCACAACAGGCAGCAATGGAAGTATTTAACAGATATACAATTCAAGAAATTCAAAGAGATTTTCCGCAGGTATTCCACCAGCTTAATGATTAAACTAAAATAATAAAACTCTATAAGTGTAAAAAATTATTAATTAATAAAAAAGACTGCTACACCAAAATATAGCAGTCTTTAATTATTGCTTATTTAAAAAGTTTATTTAAAAAACAATGGCAACGGCTCTAAGAAAATTATATCATCTCTTTTGGAGGCGTCACCCTCGGCAAGCACGGCAGCCTTTCCGGCAACCTTTGCCCCTGCCTCCTCACAAAGTTTTTCAAGTGCTTTAAGCGATTCGCCGGTTGAAATAACATCGTCCACAATAAGTACTTTTTTGTCCTTAAGTATTTGTGCCTTTGTTCCGTCAAGATAGAGTGTTTGAACTTTATCTGTGGTTATAGATTTTACAGAAACTTTTAAAACATCTTTCATATAGCCTTTAACGGATTTTCTTGCAACAACATATGTTTTTCCTGATTGTCTTGACATTTCGTAAGCAAGCGGAATCCCCTTGCACTCAGCTGTAAGAATAATATCAAATTCGGGAGCTTTTTCAAGAATTGCCTTTGCAGACGCTATTGTAACCTCCACATCGGAAAACATAATAAACCCTGCAATATCAAGCTGCTCATTAAGCTCAAAAATATCCAGTTCACGCTCACAGCCTGCAATATTAATTTTATATCCCATTGTTATTCACTCCAGAGTTTCATAGGATACACACCATTTTCACATTGTTGTCTTATAGCAGCAACAACCCCCGGCTTGTCCTCGCTATGGGTTACACCGAACCATTTATCTCTGCTTTCAAGAACCTCGACAGTAATTTTACCTGCCTTGATAAGTTCATCAACATGGAGTGGGAGCAGAGCCTCCGAACCCTCAACAGTTCTCTCTTTTTCCAAAAATTCTTTGAATTTGTCCTCAAGCATACCCATAAATTTAGGGTGACAACCCCACATATTCATGGAAACATAGCTATTTTCATCAACTATATTGTCCTTTTCATCATGAACATTTCCATCTGATTTTCTTTCAAGACCAAATGTTTCGTTTACCGCTGTGAGCAGGTTATTTTCGTCAACGCTTGCAATGCCACGCTTTACCGTGCCATTTTCGCTAAGTGTATTTTTAAGAATAAATCCAGCCATACACATTTTAATAGGTTCGCTGTCATTATCGCCAATGTTTGACAAGAATTTTGCAAACTTATCAAAAGCTTCATAACCATAGCAATCATCAGCATTGATAATAGCAAAAGGTTCGTTGACAACATTTTTTGCAGCAAGAACCGCTTGAGTAGTACCCCAAGGCTTGCTACGCTCAGCAGGGCAGGTATAACCCTCGGGGAGGTCGTTCAAGTCCTGAAAAACATATTCAACCTTAACCTGCTTTGCAATTCTATCGCCTATAATCTCTTTAAAAGCCTGTTCAATGTCTTTTCTTATAACAAAAACAACTTTATTAAAGCCTGCTTTTACAGCGTCATAAATGGCATAGTCCATGATAACCTCACCCGATGGGCCAATAGGTGCAAGCTGTTTAATACCGCCCTTAAAACGTGAGCCAAGACCAGCAGCCATTATAACCAATGTAATATCTTTCATAAAAATCTCTCCTATATGAATTATTTTACAGCAATTTCAAAAGCCAAAATATAATATTTTTTTACAATTGCTATTCTTATTATAACATAAAATTTTAAAATGTCAATAGCCAAGCAAAAATTAGAGTAAATAAAAGTGTTATTGTTTCCCCGCCGTGAGCAGGGAAACAATTATTAACTATATTAACTATTAATAATCAATATCGGAATTTACCAATTCTTCTGAACTATCTGATTTTTTCTTTTTGCCGTTTTTCTTGCCCCTATAAAATGCAACAGCAATATATCCAATCCAGATAACACCACCAACAATGCTTATAATAATTCCCTCTTTCATGCCATATGTTTTATAGCTGAATTTAATAGTATTGTCGCCAGCGGGGCATTTAACTGCCATAAAGCCATAGGAAACCTTTTCAATTTCGGCTTTTTGTCCGTTTACGGTTGCACTCCAACCCTTATCAAACGGAACAGAGAAGAATACAAGGTTTTCCCTATCAAGATTTATTTTAGCATCAAATCCATGGGTATCCTCTTTAAAATAATAGCAAGAATGAGCCTGTTTATCCTCACAAATCTGTCTGTAATCATCTTCGGTAAGATATTCCTTTCCGCTTTCAAGTGGTGTGAGAATACTTCCCGAATATTTGTTAATTTGTGTATCGTCAAGAACAAGAGCCTGCAAAAGTGCATTAGGACGACTGTCTTTATCTATTCCCTGAAGCTGTGAATCCGACATATAATAATCAAAAGTAAAGCCCATTGGGACAAAATATTGATTCATATAAACATCAAATCCATTGACCGACTTAAGATAGTTAAAACCAGTAAGACCGTTTATTGTTTGGTTTGGTGTTGAACCGTTTGAATTTCGATTAAAATAATATTTAACCGAGAAAAGACCACGCAGTGCATAAAGATTAGGTTCCATTCTTGAAGCAACATCACGGGTTTGTCCGATTGTGGTATAGAAATCCATAATCGAGTTGGAAACGCAGGAGTGGAAACATCTCATGGAATTAAATCCCCAATACATACAGAAGTTATCCATTCCGACTTCGTTTGCATCGGTTCTGTAGAATGTGTTTTCGTCTGTGTCCAAAGCGTCAACTTCGCTTAAATCCATATTTGATTCAAGGGTCATTGAAAGATAGGTTTGTGTGTCAACCGAGCCTTGCGAAACTCCATACCAGACGTTGGCAGCCATACAAGCACTACAACAAACGGCAGTAAGTCCGCAAATCCATTTTGAAAAGTTTTTAGAACGGCGGTCAAGTCTGTATACAACAAACGCAAGCACAACCAACATTGCAACCGACCAGCCAATTTGAATCCACCAGTAATCCTGAAATTCGGCAATTTCGCCGTAAACAAGTTTTCCGTCAACCTCTTTAGGGAGCATTCCAATCACAAACAACAAGCCAATTACAATGGCAGTTGGAATAAAGCCCTTTTTCAAATCCACTTCGTAATTGTCAATAACATATGCTGTCATAAAGCACATAATAAGAATAGGCATATAATACCATCTTGCATAGTAAGAACTGTTAAACGCAGTAAATGAAGTGTTTAAAACAGGCACAAAAGCACAAATAATGCTGATTATAACAAGTCGTTTTGCCCAGTGGCTTTTTTTGTGACGCATAAAAGCAATAACGCCCGCCATAGAGAAAAGTGGCAAATATCCCGCAATGGACGACCAACGGGCAGTATCCGAACTAAACAGATTGCTTCTTGCGGGCATATCCGACATCATAAAGAAACTTTGAATAATTCGGAAAAGACGTTTGTTATCGCCATAAATCACCATGTCAAGACCATGCAAATAGGACTTAACTCTTGGGTTAAGAATGGTTGCAAGGCAAGCAGGAATAAGAATAAAGCAGGAAAGCATTACACCGAGAATTGCCTCAAGTGCCATAAGTCCAAACTTTTTCCATGTAATTCTAAATGACTTGTCCATACATCTTACGATAAAATATAATATTACAAATACTACATCGCCAACAAAGAAGAAGTAGTTTACAATTGCATTTATTGCAACTGCACCAGCAAAAAAGCCTTTTCTGTCCTCCTGAACCAAAAGTTCCACACCAAGTAGCAACAGTGGGAAAAATGCCACAACATCATGGAAATGGTTAAAGAATACGTTATATGACTGAAATCCCGAAAAAGCGTAAAGAAACGCACCTACAAAAGCTGCATGAGGTGTTTTGATAAATCGTCTTAAAAAGGCATAAGCTGTCACCGCAGCAACCGAAGTTTTAAGGCAGAGTAGCCAAGGAATAAGCTTGTCCACCATAGAAAGTGGAAATATATTTACAAGCCAGAAGAATGGGCTTCCCAAAAGATAGAATGTATAACTTCCCACAAAACTTGTTCCAAGGTCGGTTCCCCAATCCCAAGCGGTAGCACCCTCTCTTATTGATTCGCTTGCATGATAATAGAACATAAGCTGTTGGGAGTTAAAATCCCCATAGTAGGTAAAGTAGCCACCGTTTTTAATCATGGTGGGCAGGAACGACACAAGCATTCCGACAAAACTCAGCACAAAGAGCGGTATATATAGCTCACTGCCGTTTTTCCCAAGAATACGGTCTTTTAAATCATTTTTTTTCATTTCATCTCTCCTTGTTTTGCATATTTCTGTATAAGACTATAAAAAAGAGTTTTTAATTAAATTAATTCTATTCCTCATCACAGGCGTGAGAATAGAAAGATATTTTTAGTATCGTTAAAGACTTTTTTTACAACCCCATACACTAATATTATACCACAAAATAATAATAAGTCAAGTGTTTTTGATAAAAAAACCGTTTAAATTGTTACTAAAAAATTATATTTAAAAAATTGCTTAAAAAAATCTTATATATTTTCCTGCCCAAGGCAGGGAAATACTATAAATATAAAATAATATAAACAACGCCTTTTATTTAGCTTTTGAGAAAAATAAAAAATTTTTATTTTATCTCTTGACATTTTCGGGATAATGTTATATAATATAAATAAGCATTGTTTTGTGCTGCCAAATGTGTTAGCTTAAACGGTCATTCCAAAATGATTGATATTTGGATTTTTTAGGGGCTTTGTGCTGCCCCCTTATATTTTGTATATAGATTTAATTTTTTACATATTTTTAAATATTTTTATGGTAATATTTTTTTATTTGTTTGTTTTTATTGCAAAATTTTCTGAAAATCCTCCGCAGTGTGCCACGTTTGGCAAAAATTAATTAAATTTCATTAATTTATTAAAAGGAGGAATGTATATGCCAACAATAATTTCTGTTCTGCTTATTTTTATTGCACTTGTAGCCGGTGCGGCAATAGGCGGAAGCGTCATGTTCAAAAAAGGACAAGAATACAGAAAACAAACCGCAGAGGCTGCAATAGGTTCTGCCGAAAACGAATCCAAAAGAATTGTCGAGGACGCTAAAAAGTCTGCCGAATCGATAAAAAAAGAAAAACTTATCGAGGCTAAGGAAGAAATTCAGCAGGAAAGAACCGAAGCGGAAAAAGAACTTAAAAGTCGCCGAAGCGAAATCTCAAGGCAGGAACGCAGAATACAACAGAAAGAAGAAAACCTTGACAAAAAACTGGACAATCTTGAAAAGAAAGAAGAAACGCTTCAAAACAGACTGAAAAAAGCTGATGAAAAATTTGAAGAAGCAGAGCAACTTAAAAATTCTCAGATGGGAATGCTTGAAAAAATTTCAGGACTTACTGCCGACGAAGCCAAAGCTTATATGCTGAAAATTCTTGATGAAGAACTTGTGCATGAAAAGGTTCAGAAAATAAAGGACTATGAAAGCCAGATTAAAGAAGAATGTGACGCAAGAGCAAGACAGCAGATTTCCCTTGCAATTGCAAGATGTGCCGCCGACCAGGTTTCTGAATCCGCCGTTTCGGTTGTAAATCTTCCAAGCGATGATATGAAAGGAAGAATTATCGGTCGTGAGGGCAGAAACATAAGAACTATTGAAAGCCTTACCGGCGTTGAACTTATCATTGACGACACCCCCGAAACAATCACAATCTCCTGCTTTGACCAGGTACGCCGTGAAATTGCAAGAATTGCCCTTGAAAAGCTTGTTCAGGACGGAAGAATCCACCCAACCAAAATTGAAGAAATGGTTGAAAAAGCAACCCATGAGGTGGAATATAAAATCAAGCAGGAGGGCGAACGAGCTATTCTTGAAACCAATGTGCATGGTCTTAACCACGAGCTTATCAAGCTTTTGGGCAGACTTAAATTCCGTACAAGTTATCGTCAGAATGTGCTTAACCATTCAATTGAGGTTGCACAGCTTGCCGGTATGATGGCTTCCGAACTGGGGGTTGATGCAAACATGGCAAGACGTGCCGGACTGCTCCACGATATTGGCAAGGCTCTTAACAGCGACTTTGAGGGTTCTCATGTTCAACTGGGTGTTGAGGTCTGCAAAAAATATAAAGAAAGTCCCGATATTATACACGCAATAGAGGCTCACCACGGTGATGTTGAAACCAAAACGGTTATTGCCGCCCTTGTTCAGGCAGCCGATGCAATTTCTGCCGCCCGCCCTGGAGCAAGAAGCGAAAATTTAGAAAATTATATCAAACGTCTGCAAAAGCTGGAAGAAATCTGCAATTCTTATGACGGAGTGGAACGTTCCTTTGCAATCCAAGCCGGCAGAGAGGTAAGAATTATTATTCAACCCGAAAAGGTCAATGATGAAAAGATGGTTCTTATTGCAAGAGAAATTTCAAAACGTATTGAAAACGAAATGGAATACCCCGGACAGATTAAAGTACATTTAATCCGTGAAAGCAGGGTTGTTGACTACGCTAAATAAAAAAATAAGTTTCCCCTGCCCGCTTTTGGTTACGGCAGGGGAAAAAATAAATAATAAGGAGGAAACAAAAAAATGCCTGAACGCAAACATTTGTTCAACACATCTGAAAAATCAGATTTTATTTTAAATATGAGTGCAAAGGACACTCAAAAGCTTTTTGGGGGATATGCTATAATTACAATGATTGGTTTTGTCATCTGCTCCATGCTTTATTATTTTACAAAGAATATTGCCGGCAGTGTTAACGATTTCGGCAAAACAATTCCGCTTAGCGACAAGATGATTTTTGCTATATCTTCAGGGCTTACATTCTTTGGACTTTTTGGCTTTTTAATGCTTTTGATTGCAAAACAAAAAAATCAGCTTAGAATGAAAAATCAAAAAGAATTTATCCTGCTTGGTGGCTTTGTAGTTGTGGTAATAATTACAAGCATTTTAGGCTTAAGCCCTTATTATTCTTTTTTTGGAATGATTAACCGTTCAGAGGGTTTGCTTGCCTTTTTAGGATATTTTGGCTTGTTTGCTTTAGGAACACTTATTATAAGCAAAAAATGGAGAAAACTAATTGCCGATTTTTTGGTTGGCATCGGCTTTGTTCAAGCGGTTGTTGGCATACTTCAAACAATAAAAGCTGTTAATTTTCCCAGTTGGTTTGGAAAACTTTTTTGTTATTATAACGTTGAAGAAGGGTGGGTTATGGCTGACGGCTACGCTGCAAACGGATTTATGGGAACACCCTTTGCCCTTGCAACTTTTATGATAATCTGCTTTGCTGTTGCCCTTGTTGGAGCTATGTATGATAAGGCTATTTTAAGACGAATTTTATACGGCATAAGCAGTATAGTTTTTGTTTCAGCCGGAATTTTAACCCATACTTTTGTGGCAAGGTTTGGAATAATTGCAGTAGCTGTAATTATAGCAATTTTTGAAATTGTAAGACTTTTTGCAGGCAGAAAAAATACTAATTCTGCCCCTTTAAGTTTTGCAGTGCTAGTTGCAGTAGTTATAATTGCAGGCGGAACAACCTTTGCTATTATCAATGCAGGGGACGGAAAATTGCTTGATTCACCAATAATCTATACAGACACTTATGATAGATTGTCTATATCTACACTTCCAACCGAAAATTATACAACCAAAGAAATTTATCAAAAACTTTGGTCGGAAAATTTCAAAATTGCAAAAAATTATATCTTTGAGGGAATTGGTCTTGAGTGTATTCCCGTGTCATATGGTGAAGCTAATCTTCCGGCGGGTCTTGTCGACCGCCCCTATAATGAATATCTTTATATTTTAGAGTGTACGGGAATTTTCGGCTTGCTGTTTTTTATAGCGTTTATTATTTTTGCACTAAGACGCATTTTTATTTGTTTTGCAGGATTTTTCAAAAATAAATTTGGTTGGGTTGAAATAGCCTTATCTGTTGCTGTTTTGGGATATTTAATTCAGGCTATATTTAATATAAGTCAAAACACGGTTACACCCTATTATTGGCTTGTTTTAGGAATGGTGTTTGCCGTTTCGGTAAAAAATCCTATTGAATATGGTGATGATTAATGAATTATATTTATATTCAAAAAATTATTTTATCCCACTATAAAGATGTTCGCTATGCAAACTTTGCTGAGCAAAGAAAAGCTATTAAATTTTTGCCGGTAAAAGATTTTAAGGTGGAAAACCCTGATGATAAAATTTTTTTTAATGAAATACGTCTTTTTCAAACTCCAAAGGGCATTTCAAACTATTTTGACAACAAAAGCTTTAACCCCAACACCAATAATAATATAAAAAAAATAATAGATAAAGGACTTTTCCACAATCCATTTGATAACTATTTAGGACGTTTTGCCTTAAAAAAAGACGGTGAAAATTATACTGTTCTTTATAATGTTGGAGGAGTATATAAAACCTGCTTTACACTTCAAAATGGAGAGTATGGACGACTTATATATAATAGACGAACCTGCGAATGTGACACAGGACGTCGTATTTTTCAAACTATAATTGTAAATTTCCTTCAAAGTGATAAATTGCTTGCACAAAATGGATATTTAAAAGAAAAGTTGTTCTACAAAAAAATTCCCGACCATGAATATAAAAACCTAAGGCAATTATATTTATAGCATAATAAAATATATTATTGAAAGGACAAAAAAATTATGATAAGAGAAATTTCTGCAAAAACTATACAAGAAGCTGTTACAGAACTTTGCATTAAAGCCAATTTGTTTTTGCCACAGGATTTGGAAAAAAGAATAGAAACCTGCTCAAAGTGTGAAAAATCTCCCGTTGGTAAAAATGTATTTGATGATATATTAAATAATATTAAGGTGGCAAAACAGGAAAGTCTGCCTATTTGTCAGGATACTGGAATGGCGGTAGTTTTTGTTGAACTGGGGCAGGACGTGCATATTATTGACGGCGATTTTGAGCAGGCTATAAATGACGGTGTGGCGGACGGATATATAAATGGAAAACTTCGTTGCTCTATTGTTGGCGACCCGCTCGAACGTGTAAACACAAAAAATAATACTCCTGCTGTAATACATCTTAAAATTGTGGCAGGCGATAAAATTAAAATTATGGTTGCCCCTAAGGGATTTGGCAGTGAAAATATGTCGGCTTTAAAAATGATGACACCGAGCGTCACACAAGAGGAAATTGTGGACTTTGTGGTTGATACCATTTCAAGGGCAGGTTCTAACCCTTGCCCACCTATTGTTATCGGTGTTGGAATTGGTGGAGATTTTGAAAAATGTGCTTACCTTGCCAAAAAAGCACTTTGCAGAAGTGTTGAAATTCGCAACCCTAAACCGCTTTATGCTCAGCTTGAACAAAAAATGCTTGATAAAATAAACAAGCTTGGAATTGGACCTCAAGGTTTTGGCGGAACACAAACCTGCCTTGCCGTAAATATAGAACAAGCACCAACCCACATTGCGGGACTTCCCGTTTCGGTAAATGTTGGCTGTCATGTGACAAGACACGCAAGCAAGATTATATAAAAAACTATAAACAAGGAGATATTATGAGAAATTTTCCAAAATATATAGTAACCCAAAAGGCAGAAAATTCGCTTAAAGGCGGTCACCCTTGGGTGTATGATACAGAGATTATAAGCTCACCCGAAACTGTCCCCGAAAATGGCAGTATTGTTGATATATATTCCAAAAAGGATAGATATTTAGGTAGCGGGTTTTTAAGCCAAAAAAGCAAAATCCGTATTAGAAAAATTTCGGATAATGCAAATGATACTTTTGATGAGAAATTTTGGGAACGCAGAATAAAATATGCTTGGGAATATCGTAAGTCGGTTATGAAATCCCCTGAAGATTTGCTTTGTTGCCGTGTTATTTTCGGCGAGGCAGACAGTTTCCCCGGTCTTACGGTCGATAGATTTAACGACCTGTTGAGCGTTCAGATTTTAAGCATTGGAATGGAAAAAATAAAGGATATAATTCTTCCCGCAATCTATAAGGTTCTCACAGAGGACGGACAAAAAATATCGGGAATTTTTGAGCGTGAGGACGTGGCAATAAGAAATCTTGAGGGACTGGAGCAGTTCAAAGGCTTTTACAGCCTTGAAAATATAAATGTTCCAACACCAAAATCTGCCATTACTGAAATTGTTGAAAACGGTATAAAATATATAGTAGACGTTGAAAACGGACAGAAAACAGGATTTTTCCTTGACCAGAAATATAACAGAAAAGCCGTAGCGGATATAGCAAAGGGAAAAACTGTGCTGGACTGCTTTACACATACTGGTTCTTTTGGGCTTAATTCTGCAATGGGCGGTGCTTTGTCGGTGGATTCGGTTGATATTTCTAAAACTGCCATTGAACAGGCAAAAGAAAATGCAAGGTTAAATAATCTGGATAGCAAAGTAAATTATATATGCGAAAATGTTTTTGACCTGCTTACAAACCTTGAAGCGGATAAGTCCAATAAAGGCAAATATGACCTTATTATACTTGACCCACCCGCTTTTACCAAATCAAGAAAAACAATTAAATCCGCACAAAGTGGATATAAAGAAATAAATTATCGTGCAATGAAACTTCTTAATCGTGGTGGCTATCTTGCAACCTGCTCATGTTCCCACTTTATGGAAGATTATTTGTTTGTTAAAATGCTTAAATCCGCCGCACATGATGCAGGAGTAAGCTTAAGACAGATTGAACAGCGTCAACAATCCCCCGACCACCCAATCTTATGGAATGTTCCCGAAACCGACTATTTAAAATTCTATATTTTTCAGGTAGTATAATCAAATTCGCTATTTATGGGGTGGTATTCTCACCAAAGATATGTTATAATAAAAGCACAAAATAAGAAAGAAGGTTATCTATCTATGGATATGATTAAAATAGGAAAATTTCTTTGTGCTTTAAGGAAAGAACAAAATCTTACTCAAGAACAGCTTGGTGAAAAACTTGGTGTTTCCAACAAAACAATTTCCCGCTGGGAAAATGGAAATTATATGCCACCCGTGGAAATGCTTTTGGAGCTTAGCAAATTTTATAACATAAGTATAAACGAAATTTTAAACGGAGAACGTATCACAAAGCAGGAAGATTTTAAGCAGGTAGCAGAAAAAAACCTAAAAGAAGTATTATCTCAAAGTGCTTTTACCACTCAAGAAAGAAAGGATTACCTTGTTTCAAAGTGGAAAAAAGACAACCTCTTTTATTTAGTTTTGAATTTTGTTCTTGCCTTTTTAATTATAATTTTAGGTTGTATTTTCCAAAAAAATATACTTATTGTTTTGGGTATAATATACCTGCTTGTTTTTAAGATTGTAAGCTACAATAAAATGATGATATATGTTGAACAACGTGCTTTTAAAAATCCGATGGAAAAATAGCAACGTAAATTGACCAATCCTTATTTTGAGGAGAAAATATAATGCAAAAATGTAGTGTTGTAATGAGTGTTTATAATGGCGAAAAGAGTGAATTTTTAAAGGCTTCACTTGAAAGTATATTTAATCAAACTGTTATGCCAGATGAGGTTGTTTTGGTTTGCGATGGAAAGCTAAAACAAAGCCTTGATGACGTTATAGCAGGTTTTTTGAAAGATTATCCCCAAATTTTTAGGGTCATCAAAAACGAAAAAAAACTTGGCACAGCAGGAGCTGCCAATTTGGGGATTAAATCTGCAAAGAATGAAATTATTATCAAAACCGATTCAGATGATATAAATAGACCCGACCGAATCGAAAAACAGTTGCAAGCTTTTGAAAACGACCCAAACTTGATTATCTGTTCTGCAAATATACAAGAATTTGACAGCGAAAGCCGAGAAACAATTGCTATAAAAAAAGTCCCCACCACACATGAGGAAATTTTAAAATATTCAAAAAGACGAAATCCTTTTAACAATCCTGTGCTTGCCTATAAAAAAAGTTTTGCCCTAAAAATTGGAGGGTATGCTGGTCTTACCAGATGTGAAGATTATGATTTTGTAATGCGTATGTTAATGGCGGGGGCAAAATCCAGAAATATTGATGAGGTTTTGCTGGATTATAGGGTAAATAGCGACAATATAAAAAGAAGAAAAAATTGGGCTAACACCAAAAGTTTTATTGCTGTTAGATATA
This sequence comes from uncultured Clostridia bacterium, assembly GCA_947631445.1. Lineage (GTDB taxonomy): Bacteria > Bacillota > Clostridia > Oscillospirales > Ruminococcaceae > CANRLN01. Next base: position 134,205 of record CANRLN010000001.1, on the reverse strand, counting down.
ATTTTTGGAAGAAAAAATATTGTTCTTTTTTGGACTTTGCAATTCCCACGGTGGCACAAATTTTGCTATTTATAATGCCTACTAAAATAACCGATTGGGTTTATAAAAAATTTTTAAGAAAATAATTTTGTTTAAACATTTCCCTGCTTATGGCGGGGAATTTTTGTTATTTTAAAATAATTTTAAAACTATTTTAGAACAAAGTGTAATAACCATCTAAATTTTATATTTAATATATTTAAAATTATGTATAAATGTAGTATTTTAAAGCGAATTTAAAAATATAACTTGATATTTTTAAAAAAATATGATATAATAAATTTAAGTTTTTTATTTAAAGCAAAAAAGTAATTTTTATTAATTATTTTAAAATTTGAAAGCAATTAATATGATTGCGATAGATGTTTCATTTAGTAAAGGACAAAATCAATAATGGATAATAAATTAAATCAATTTAAAAAAATAATAATTTTTTTTGCAGGGCTTTTGCTGGTGTCGCTGTTTACCTATGGTTTCTCGATTGTATGGTACTACTACTACAACCAATATATGGTTGACCCTTTTTGGCACAACGGCTCAATCCTGCTTGTTGGAGTATATGCCATTATATATTTTCTGTTTTGTAAAGCTTTCGGCGGTTTTAAACTTGGATATTTAACCCTTAACAGCCTTATTGGTTCGCAAATTCTTGCCACTGTCTGTACCGATATTATAACCTATATACAAGTAAGCCTTATCAGCCGTGGACGACTTTCAATAAAACCAATGCTATTACTTATGGTATCCGAAATTGCTGTGGCAATACTCTGGTCTTTCGGCTCTTTTCAACTGTACACTAAAATATATCCCGCCGAAACCCTGCTTGTAGTGTATAAAAATCACCCACTTACCAACAAACTGGTTGAAACCATGTGCAACCGAACCGACCGCTACACCATCTGTCTTTCGATGGACTGCGATGAAAACACGGTGGAACAGATAAAAGAAAAAATGCTGGAATATGATTCGGTAATGCTTAACGAAGTTCCTCTTGACATGAAAAACGAAATTATAAAGTTTGCCTTTGAACATTCCATAAAGATTTATATGAACCCAACAATTTCGGATATTATTACAAGAGGTGCGGAAGATTTTCATATGTTTGATACTCCCCTGCTTGTAAATACTAACAGCGGTCTTTCGTTTGAACAAAAGTTTATAAAAAGATTGGTTGATATTGTCGGCTCGGTGCTGATGCTTATAATTTTATCTCCGCTTATGCTTATTGTTGCTTTGCTTATAAAACTAACCGATTTCGGACCTGTATTTTACAAACAACAACGTCTTACCCAAGGCGGAAAGGTCTTTGATGTTTATAAATTTAGAAGTATGATTGTAGATGCCGAAAAGGACGGCAAACCCCGCCTTATGACAAAAAATGATAGCCGTGTTACATGGATAGGCAAATTTATAAGAATGTTGCGTATTGACGAACTGCCCCAACTATTAAATATTTTAAAAGGGGATATGTCGTTTGTTGGTCCACGACCCGAACGTCCCGAACTTGCAAAGCAGATTCAAAAGGATATGCCGGAATTTGCTTTACGCCTTAAGGTTAAAGCAGGACTTACCGGTTTTGCACAGGTTATGGGAAAATATAACACCACCCCCCGTGACAAGCTTAAACTTGACCTTATTTATATTCAGCAATATTCGATTATGACGGATTTTAAAATACTGATGATGACAATAAAAATAGTGTTTATTCCAGAAGCCTCCGAAGGGGTAAGCGAACAACCGACAGACAGCAAAAAATCTTAAACGAAAGGAATAATTGATTATGGGACTTATTGCTCGCCAAGATGTCGGCACAACCGACAGCGAAGATTTTATTACAATTGCAAGACGATACATTATTGCGGTTGAATCTGCATTTCCACAATTTATTAATGCTCAGAACGCAGGAGCGGAAGCACAAGAGATTGAACAGGCTGAAAATCAAATCGGCTTTAAATTTCCTCCAGACCTTGCCAAACTTTATTCTATTATAGACGGAGATAACTATGAATTTGGCGGTTTGATGCTTGGGCTTAATCTGTTTGCCTGTGATGAGGTGGCAGATGCCTACAATGCACTTCTGCCCCTTGCGGATTTACACAAGGATATACTTAGTGTTCCCAAAAAGATGATTAAAAACAACCTGTTTAATCCCAAATGGATACCCTTTGCAGGGGACACAGAAGGAGCGTATCTTGCAATCGACCTTGACCCAGACAGCGAGGGTACTTATGGTCAGATTATAAATATTGGAGAAAACGAAACTCAGCATACAGTAGTTGGTGTTTCTTTGCGTGACTTTTTGATTTTTGCCACCCAAAAAATATCCCAGATGGATATTGACCTACTTCCTGATAATGGTTGCAATATGCGTCAAAAAGATAAAATTCATACTATTGATTGGCTTTTAAGCCAAAAAAGAACCTAATGTTTTTATCTGAAAAATTCAGCTTTTTGCAATTTTTTAGTTAATATACACAAAATTCAGTTTGTTATTTTAGGCATATGTTCAAAAATAGATATTGATTTTTATTGTGAAATATGTTAAAATATAATTGTGTATTAACTTATAGCAATTCTATAAAAAATTCATGTGAATATCAGCATTGCTATAAAAAAATAAAAAGACAAATAAATTTAAAGGCAACAAAACATAACCAAAGGAGGAAATTTTTTTGACTACTAAACTATGCCCGTTTTGCTCAAGCAAGGTTCCTAAAACCGCTGTTCTGTGTAAATTTTGCCATAATCTGCTTATCGATGAGGACGGCAATCCCATAACAGAAATCCCACAGCAAGCCGAAAGCACAGAAAATCCTGCCAAAAAGGCAAAGCAGGCTCTTAAAAATTTTAAAATTAATGATTCAAACAACACCAATGTTATTGCAAATACCGCAGTAAATAATACATACGAAAATCCTCAAAACAACCGACAAAGAACCACAACCATATTCAATTCCGGCGTTCAGGTTAATTCCCATCATCCCAATTTTCAGGATTCATACACTGATATGTATGATGATGATTATGAACAAGATGATTATGATGATTATGACGAAAATAATTATGATGATTATCCAAACGAATATGATGATGAGTATGAAGATGATTATGATGATGATTATTACGAACCGGACAGCGATTATATTATAAACAACAATTCTGCTACTGTGACTGCCGACAGCAATGCCAAAAAAATAAAAATTATGGTTGCAATAATAGCAATCTGTGTTGTGCTTGCGATTATTTCGGTTGTCTGGGCATTTATAAACAGTTCAAAACATGGTGGAAACACCCCTGTTTCGGTTTCAAATTCATCAAGCGAAGTTTCAGAGCAGTCGGACAGCGATAGTGAAGATTCGGCATTTTTGGCTGAAGAAAGCGACACCGACAGCAATAACAATTCGGTTGTGTATGAAAACAGCGAACAATCTTCTTACAGCCAACCAGAAAGTTCAACATTTATAATAGACAGCTACGAAGAATCTTCCGAAGATGATTATTACGAAGAAAGTAGCGAATATGAAGAAAGCAGCGAATATGAAGAAAGTTCATGGGAAAATTCTTATGAGGAAGAAAGCTCGCAGGACGAAAGTTCCGAAGATGAAAGCTCGGAGGATAACCGACCAGATATTTCAATAAACGACGCATTGGCTCAGGTTCAGGAACATTTCTTTGAAAACTACTATAAATCGGGCAGATGGTCGTACACCCAAAGCTCGGACGACGATTATTACTACTTTAATTTCTCGGCAAATGGATACAACGTTGTTTATAAATATGACAAAAAAAGCGGTGAATTTACAGAATAACAAAAACAAAATCCAATCCCATTGGGATTGGATTTTTTGTTTTTTAATCAGAATACAAAGTTTGTACGCTAAATATAATATATTGTTACAAATTATGTTCCCCGCCATAGAGAGGGAACAAAAAATTTTTATGGAGATGATTTGTTTTGTTTAGCCTGCTTTTTAAACTTTTAGAAGGTCAATTTTTGTTCTTTGCCCTGCATTTTGAAAACACCCCAAACTATCCCCCTCCACTCAGCAGTGCGGAAGAAAAAGAATGTTTTGAAAAAATGTCGCAAGGGGACGAACAAGCAAGAAATAAGCTTATCGAACACAATTTAAGATTGGTGTCACATATAATAAAAAAATACTACTCTAATTCGGCAGAACAGGAGGATTTAATTTCAATTGGAACAATAGGGCTTATCAAAGCCGTTTCTACATTTGATTATACCAAAGGCACACGTTTTGCAACCTATGCTGGAAGATGTGTTGAAAACGAAATACTGATGTATTTTCGCAGTGCTAAAAAAATGCAAGGAGAAATTCATTTTGAAGATATAATCGAATCTGACAAGGACGGAAGCAACATTTCTCTGCTTGATGTCACTGCCGACAGCGAAAATATTTCGGACACAATTGAAAAAAGTCTTATAATGCAGGAAATACTCGCCAACATGAAAACCTTTTTAAACAAACGTGAGCAGGAAATAATCGCTCTCCGATATGGTCTTGTCGGGGGCAGGGAATACACCCAGAAAGAGGTTGCTAAAAAACTAGGAATTTCTCGTTCTTATGTTTCAAGAATTGAAAAACGTGCTATTGGCATTTTAAAAGAACAAATGACCAAATAGTAAATATGTTACATTTTTGGAAATTTAAAAAAATAAAAAATTTGTTAGAAATATTAAAAATATCTTTGTTTGCCCCGCCGTAGGCGGGGCAAACAATTAATAAAAATCTCTTTTTTGCTGTGATAAAATTTTATTTCAAAATAAATCTCCAAGGTTTATCTATATATTCTTGTGTTGCATAGGATATTCCAACACGCTTATCTGTGGTATAGTCACATTTAAGTCCATCGTCCTCAATATAAATTTTATTGTTATCATAAATTTTCTGATAATTTATCTCTCCTGTAACACCAAGTGCTTTAGTAAGCTTTGCAGGTCCGTTAAATCCCTCTCCCGCTCTTATAAGAACCCCCTGCGGATTTTCCTTTCCGCCTGTGATAACATTCATAAGCCAGTGCATACCATAACACAAATACACATAAACAAGACCGCTTTCACCATAAAGAATTTCGGTTCGTTTGGTTCGTCCCTTGTGTGCATGGCAAGCTGTATCCTGCTCACCGCAGTAACATTCGGTTTCGGTTATTCTTACCCTAACTTCATTTTCTCCCAATCTGCTGACAATAACCTTTCCAACAAGTTCTGGGGCAACCTGTAAGGCATCACGGTTAAAAAAATCATATCCTAAAATTTTGCTCATACTTCTTTTACCCCTTCTGGAAGTTTGCTCGGCTGGACATAAACCGTTTGATTGTTTGTAAAGATAACCATTCCCGGTTTAGAACCGTTGGGCTTTTTAACATATCTAATTTTGGTAAAATCCACCGCAACTTTAGAACCTGCTCTTGCCTTGGAATTATAAGCCGCAATCTGTGCCGCCTCTAATATAGTTTTTTCGTCTGGTTCTGTTTTGCCAAGGCAGGATATAATAACGTGTGAACCTGCAATATCCTTTGTGTGTAGCCAAATATCGTTTTTATCGGCTGTTTTAAGGGTGAGTATATCGTTCTGTTTGTTGTTTCGTCCAACATATAAATCATAGCCCAAACTTGAAATAAAGTGCATTGGTTTTGGTTCTTTTATTGTAATTTTGCTTTTTATTTTCTTAATATATCCCTGCTGTGCAAGTTCTTCACGAAGTGCAAGAAGTTCTTGTTCGCTTGTTGCACGTTCAAAAACATCAAGGGTGCTTTCAATATATTCAAGTTCTTTTTTACCCTCCTGCACAAGTTCTTTAAGCTTTTTTTCTTTGGTTTCAGCTTTTCTATATTGATTATAATATTTTTGGGCATTTTGAGAGGCTGTTAATTTGCTATCCAAATCAATTTTAATAATATTATTGTTATCATAAAAATTTTCCGCCTCCAAAACTATATCCCCCTGCTTAACTTGATACAAATTAGCCATAATCAAATCGCCTTTTTGCTTTAAAATTTCTCTATTTTCACATTCAGCAATCTCCTGCTGTTGGTTTGCAATACGTCTTGCAATACGATTTTTGGTGTTTGTAATCTGCTTTAGGAGTTCCGCACCACGCTGTTTCATTCTGGCGGTGGTATCCCTTTGTTCAAAGAAATTGTCAAGAGCCGTGCTGGGGTCGTCATATTCGTCAAGGGTCATAAGATTTTCATATTGATTTATTTTCATAAAGCAAATATCTTTTATATTTCCCTGCAAATCTTTCAGAATATAATATTTATTCGTCTGCATAAGCAATCTATCGCAAACGGTTCGCAAAATCTGATAAATTTTGCCAAGGTCACCCTCCTGCATTTCGCTTAAAAGAGTGTCCACCCTGCCATAAAATCTATATACAACCTCTCTTGCAAAAAGCGGAGAAGCTCCATCAATACAAGCAACAATTGCCTTTGCAAGCTCTTTATCGCTATTTTTTTTCTGGTTTTCAATCATATCTGCAAACTGTGCATAATTAATATTGGCAAGTTCTATTCTATCAGATTTTTCCGGCTGTACATATGGAACGTTTGGCAACACTACCCTTATATCTTTATCGTTTAAAGCCACCCGCTTTATGCTGTCAATTACTTTATTATTATCAGCATTTATAATGATAAGGTTTGCGTGTCTGCCGACCAGTTCACAAGCAAGGGTTATTTTGCATATGTCGCCGAGTTCGTTGGTACATTCAAAATCCAAATACAAAACCCTATCGCTTTTAAGCTGTCTTACCCCAACAAGCTTTCCGCCAATCAAATGTTTTCGCATAAGCATACAAAACATTGGTGGTTTTTGAGGATTGTCAATTTTATTTTCGGTAAGGTGTACTCTTGCACAAGATGATGATGTATTTATAAGAATTTTCTTTCCACCCTGTTTGGTTCTTATGCTGATTATAATTTCATCTTTTGAAGGCTGATAAATCTTATCAATTCTGCCGTCAATCAGGCTACCTATCTGTGTTTTAACCGTGCTTAAATATATTCCGTCAAATGCCATATAAAAATTCTCCTAATAAAAAAAGTTCTTGTATTTCCCCCGCCGTAGGCAGAGAAATACATAAATAAAAATTTTATAACCGCCCAGCTTTTTATTTGGGAAGCATTATTCCAAGGCTTTTTTGATTGTTTAAAATGGTAACATCGGTGGAAGTTCCTCCGTTTTCCCCGTCTATTGTCCAACTAAGTTCATTCTGAGAAATAAACCTTACCTTTGAAGCCTTAAAGGTTATAAAATACTTTGAATCAAGATTGTTCACAAGAGCTTTGCTTAAAAGCTTTTGAAGTTCTGCAATGTTGTTGGGCGTTTTGATAAGCAGAACCTCAAAAAGTCCGTCATCAAAAACAACCCCTTGAGAAATAAAGTTTTTCATTCCGCCAAGCGAAAGTGAATTGGTAACCGCACCGAACAGAAATTCACCGCTTACGCTTTGCCCATCATCATATTCCACCGTAACATCATAAGACTGAATGTTTTGCAAACTGGAAATTCCCTTTAAAACATAGGCAAAATGCCCTAATATATTTTTAATATTCTGTGGAGTTTCATAGGTAACTTCGGTAAAAGCTCCAAAAGCGGCAACATAACAGAAATATTCGTCTTTAAAAGAACCGACATCAAAATTAAAAATTCTTCCGTCCACAACGCTTTTTGCAGATTCGGTCATAATTTTAGAGATGCCGAAAGAGGTTGCAAAATCGTTTGTAGTGCCTGCCGGAATATATCCAATAGGTTTTTTATTTTCAACCGTCATCATTGCCGAACAAGCCTGACTTAAAGTTCCATCACCGCCCGAAACGGTTATTATATCATACTTTTCGCTGTATTCTTTTATCATATCCGCCGTATCTGTTGGAGTTTGAGTAGGGTAAGCGGTAACAAGATAGCCTCCTTTTGTAAAAATACTTATAATTTCGCACAAATCCTGGTCGATTGTGCTTTTCCCTGCGGATTCATTATAGATAAACAAAAGTTTTTTCAAAATAACCTACTCCTTTGCAAGTTTATAAAATAATATTTATTATGTTTTCCCTGTTTATGGCGGGAAAAAGATATATATATTTCAAGCTAAACATCTATTACTTTTCAAGATGGACACCATTTACACCCAACTGGTTTTTAACTTTGGTGCGAATGTTCATTGGAAGGCAATCGGTGATAAGTTGCACCATCTCTTTGTTTGGCGAAAAGAATATATAAGTATCTCCGTGTTCCTTGTGTTTGCATTTTAAAACATATATGTTTTCGTTGGTGCAGTCGTCCGAATAAACATAGGTTGCCTCGTTATCCAATTTGTTTTCGTCCTCGTCTGTGTATTTAAAAAATTCGCTTGCCTGCCCAATATCAACAGTAATAAGACGCTTTCTTGTAGTTTGCCCTGTAATTTTATCAATATCCAGTTCGCTGTTGGTCAAAATATATTCAAACTCAACATTGGTATTTTTCAGAAGATAAAAATATCCAAGCCAGAGCAGAATTATAAGAATAATAGAAATTCCTCTTAAAAGCAGGAAAAAAATTCCTGACAAACACAACGCAATAACCGTAAGACTTACCTTTTTGGATTTGTCGGCTGAGGTTGATTGTTTTTTTACCATCTGTTCTTTGTAAATATCCATAAAAAAATAATTCCTTTCTTTTAAAAAAAAATAAATATCCTGTTATAATTATACCACAATACTCCGGCAAATGCAACTATATTTTTTTGAAAATTTTGTGAAAAAATGATATGGATTTTAATTTGTTTTGCTTTTTTGCCGAAAAAAATAAATTTGAAAATAATCATACAAAAAATACAGAGATTATTTTTTTTGAATTTACAGAAAATAAATTTGTGATTTAAAAAAGCGGAAAATATATGTTTCCCTGCAACAGCAGAGAAACAGGCAAAACAAGCGATAATTGTATTACAGGTCAGAATATTTTATCCGCCGGAGAAATAATTTTTTTTATATAAATTTTATGAAACGAGGTGCAAAAAAAATGAATTTTAAAAAAACGATTACCCTGTTGTTTTTTTGTATAACTGCTGGTACATCGAATTTTTCAGCCTATGCCGAAAACAGCAATATTAATGATAACAATCGTCCGACCGTAACCGTCTGCGGACAACCTTTTGGGGTGGAAATAACCACCAAAGGTGTGGAGGTTGTTGGATTTTCCGAGCAAAGTCCTGCAAAAAAAGCAGGATTAGAGGTTGGCGACTGTATTATAAAAGTCGGTTCAAAGAGTATTTCAAGCTGTAGCGAGATTGCAAATATGCTTGCCAACTGTTGTGGAGAAAGAATTAATCTGACGGTTATAAAAGGCAAAAACGGTGAGTCGGAGCAAATTAGCTTTGAACCAATATTTGAAAATTCGGTTTATAAAGCAGGAATAGAATTAATTGATAGCTGTGCTGGAATAGGCACAATGACCTTTTATGACCCCGACACAAAGGTTTTTGGAGGTCTTGGACACCCAATCTGCGAAAGCGGAAGCGAAAGACCCCTTTCCATATCTCAAGGAACGGTAAATAATGTGGAGATATTTGATATTAAAAAGGGCAAAATAGGAAAAGCAGGCGAACTTTTGGGAAAATTCTATGGCAAAAAACAAGGAGAGGTTCTGTCAAATTCGCCCTGCGGAATTTTTGGGACGCTGGACAATCCGCCCGAGGGAATTGAAATGCCAATTGATTTTGCAAGTGAAATCCACACCGGCGAAGCAGAAATTATAGCTACCATTGACGGGCAAACTCCGCAAACCTATACTATAAACATTGATAAAGTAAATCAAAACGCAGAACATGATATGATAATCCGTGTTACAGATGAGCGACTGCTTGAAAAAACAGGAGGAATTGTGCAGGGCATGAGCGGTTCACCAATAGTTCAAGACGGAAAACTTGCTGGAGCAATAACCCATGTGCTTATTAATAATCCTGTTTGTGGATATGGAATATTTATAACCGATATGCTTGAAATTGCCGAAGATTTTTAAGAATTTTTTTACGTTTTAAATTATTTTAAAGGTATAAATTCAGGTTCTTTAGTTAAAAATACTGAATTTTTTGCAAGTTTTTAAAAAAATCTTGCAAAATCAGTTTTTTTGTAGTATAATATTATATGTAATATTATTATCTATCTGGAGGTATTTTTTATGAATTTATCGGAAATGTCACAGGAACAGTTAAAGAATTTTTTGGCACAAACCCAAAAGGAATATGATGAAATTAAGGCTAAGGGTCTTAAAATGGATATGTCAAGAGGAAAGCCCTCCCCTGCTCAGCTGGATATGTCGCTTCCAATGGCTGATGTTATTGGTTCTGACCCTAAAGATTACCTTACAGCTAACAACACAGATGTAAGAAACTATGGTATTCTTGATGGTATTGACGAAGCAAAGGAACTTTTTGCCCCAATGCTCGGTGTTTCCAAAAGTGAAATTTTTATCGGAGGTTCTTCCTCCCTTACCCTTATGTATGATACACTTGCAAAACTTATAATTTTCGGTGCGTCCGAAAAAGATACGCCTTATTGCAAACAGGAAAAAATTAAATTCCTCTGCCCTGTTCCTGGTTATGACCGTCATTTCTTTATTACAGAGCAGTTTGGAATTGAAATGATTAATATTCCGATGACAGAAGAAGGTCCAGATATGGATATGGTTGAACAGTATGTAAACAACGACCCCGCTGTTAAGGGAATTTGGTGTGTTCCGATGTATGCTAACCCAACCGGTATTACCTATTCGGACGAAACTGTAAAGCGTTTTGCAAATTTAAAACCTGCTGCAAAGGACTTTAGAATTTTCTGGGATAACGCATACTGTATCCACCACCTTTCCGACACCCCCGACAAACTTCTTAACATTCTTGATGAATGCAAAAAAACAGGCAAGGAAGATATGGTGTTTATCTTTGGTTCAACCTCCAAAATCACATTTGCAGGAGCAGGCGTTGCCGTAATGGGAATGAGCAAAAAGAACATTAAATATTTCAAGTCGCTTATTTCTGCACAGGCTATTGGCTATGACAAGGTTAATCAGCTTCGCCATGTTAAATTCTTCAAAAATTATGAAGGACTTCTCAAGCATATGGAAAAACATACTGCACAGCTTGCTCCAAAATTTAAAGTTGTTCTTGACACAATGGAAAAAGAACTTGCTCCACTTGGTATTGGCAACTGGCACAAGCCCAACGGTGGCTATTTTGTAAGTTTTGACGCTCCAAAAGGCACAGCAAAAGAAATAGTTGCACTTTGTAAAGATGCAGGACTTGTTCTTACAGGTGCAGGAGCTACATTCCCTTATGGTAACGACCCAGACGACAGCAACATAAGAATTGCTCCGTCCTATCCAACCCCCGAGGAACTTCAGCTTGCAATTGACCTTTTCTGCGTTTGTGTTAAGCTTGCAGCAGCTAAAAAACTTGTTAAGTAATTATATAATTTATTCCCCGTCATTGGCGGGGAATTTTTTTTATTTTAAAACATTTCTCACAATTATTTTTTGCAATAATATGCTATTGCCTTGCTCATAAGCTCTGCCGTACCCTCTCCATGCCTGTTAAGATAATCTTTAAATCTCTCATCTAAAACATACATTTCTCCAAGACCTCTAAAAATCTCCAAAGAACAATCGTAATAATTTTGGCAGATAAAGTCAAGCCATTTTTCAACAACCTCTTGAACCTCCTCGCTCTCGGGTTCACTATTTTTGCCTGCAAGAAAAGCAAAAAGGTCAAATATTTCCTCCTGCTCTGCCAAAACCAACTCTTTTTGACTGTCGTTACGGGAATTTTCTCTTTGCTCGCTTTGCAAAAATTCTTTGGTGTTGCCATATTTTTGCACGACTTCGTCTGCATATTTTTGTTTCATGCTTATTATTTCATTTATGGTAATATTTGATTTCTTGTTCATAGTTTTTTCTCCTTTTATAGTTTGGTTTATGGTTTCAATCAACTGTTCAATATGTGCTTTTTTCATCAAAAGCAACTTTTGATGTTTTTTAAGACATTCCAGTTTGTCATTGTCGGGAGATGATAAAATAACTTTAATCTGTTCAATAGAAAATTCAAGTTCTCTATAAAATAAAATCTGATAAAGAGTGGAAATTTCATCAGATGTATAATATCTATAGCCACTTTCTGAAATTTTAGCTGGCTTAAGCAATCCAACATTGTCATAGTATCTTAAAGTCTTAACGCTTACTCCAACAAGTTTTGCCGTTTCGCCTATTGAATAATATTTCATTTGTTCATCTCCTTTAATGCTATTTTACACCATAACCCAAGGGGAGAGTCAATAGTATTTTTAAAAGTTCATAAATTGTTTACATTCCCCTTTATTTATAATAAAATAAAGGAATTTTGAAGGAGGGCAAACTTCACGCTCCTTTTTTGTGGGCAAGCCCCACGCCCCATAAGTGGGAATTTAAGAAAAAATTTTTGTGGGGACGAAGTCCCCACACCCCTTTTTGTGAGGGCAAGCTTTAAAATGTTTAAAGACATAACTTTATAATTATATTATAATTATAAAATACTTGAAAAATATATATAAATATGATATAATATAATTGTGTAAATGCTATTTTTTGAATATAAAGGCTGGTGAACATAATGAGAGAAGAATATGATATTAAGAATTTAAACCCCCGCAAAAACCCCTACTCCAACAGATTGAAAAAACAAATCACAATTAACATTGATGAAAGCACCATTGAATACTTTAAAAATATGTCATTGGATACAGGTATTCCATATCAAACTTTGATTAATATGTATTTAAGTGATTGTGCCAAAAACAACAAAAAACTCAATTTTTCATGGAGTTAAAAATAATTTCCCCTGCCTTAGCAGGGGAAATTTCTATTAATAATTAATTTTTTAAATAGTCTTTGCGGGGTTATCCCTTTTCTTGTCAAGACCTCTATGCTTTTGCCACATTACCCAAAGGGTTGGTGCAATAAAGTTAGAGCTATAAACACCAAAGCACATACCAACAATAAGAGGAAGTGCAAAACTCATAATGCTTGTGATACCAAATATAGCACACACAATGCAAACTGTAAGCATTGCCATAACCGTTGTAACCGTAGTGTTAATAGAGCGTGCCATTGCTTGGGTTACAGACATATCAACAAGCTGTTCAAGACTGTATTTGTTTCCGTAAAGCTTGCGATTTTCTCTTATTCTGTCATAAATAATAATTGTTGCATTGATTGAATATCCCAAAATGGTAAGCAGAACCGCCATAAAGTTTGAGTTAATATCAAATCTAAATATAACAAAGCTTCCATATACCATGACAATATCGTGAACAAGGGCAACAACCGCCATGCAACCTGCTGAAATACCGCCGATATTTTTAAATCTAAAGCCGATATAAATAACCATTATAATTGCCGCAAAAAGACAAGCCACAGAACATTTTGCAAAGAAGCTTGAACCGTTTGTAGCGGAAACGTCGGTGGATTCATAAACCTTAAGATTGTTTGCCGAGAACTGGCTTTCAAGAGCATCTTTCAAAACCAATTGTGTGTCCGAATTAATTCCCTCCTCAGACGAGAAAGAAAGCTTTATTGTTTGAGAACCATTGTTAAAATCTTCGCCCTTTGTTACAGTGCAGGTTTCGCCAATTGCTGTATTTACGGCAGAAGAAATTTCGTTTTCGTCAATATTGCCCTCATAAGAATAGGTGATAAGCGTACCGCCCTTAAATTCAATAGCAACATTAATTCCAACCACAAGTGTAAGCACTACAAACAGTGCAGCAAGTGATGTAGAAATAGCATAGAAAATTTTTCTCTTTTCGTATGCAGGAATATTTTTCTTTTCGCCACCCTCTTTCTTAACACCATTATATAATGCAGGATTTCTAAACGCATTAAATTTAGAAAGTGATGCAAGCATAAGTCTTGAGCAGAAAATGCCAAAGAAGAAGTTAAGTATAATACCAACAAGGAGTGTGTAGCCAAGTGAATAGATAGTACCTGCGGTAGATGCACCAAACATAAAGAATATTGGTTTTAAAAGAACCGCAAACACGCTATCTGAAGGTCCAAAAGCACCCATAAGAATTATAGCAACAAAAACTACCGTAATATTTCCGTCAAACACGGCAGACCAAGCCTTTTTAAAGCCGATTTCCAAAGCACCATTAAGGGTTTTGCCCTTTCTCAATTCTTCTTTAATGCGTTCTGCTGTTAAAACGTTGGCATCAACGCCCATTCCGACCGCAAGAATAATACCTGCAATACCGGGGATTGTAAGGGTAAAGCTGTCCGCACTGCCAAAAAATCCAGAAATACAAGCAATAGTTCCTGCAACCTGTCCAACAAGAGATATAGTTGCAACAAAACCAGGAAGTCTGTATATAATAATCAGATAAATTGCAATAGCAATAAATGCAATTATTCCGGCAATAACCATTGCTTTTAAAGCACCTGTTCCAAGGGTTGGCGAAACGGTGGAGGTAGAAGTAGCGACAAGCTTAAACGGAAGTGAACCCGCATTAATCTTATCGGCAAGAGCCTTTGCCTCATCATAACTTTCTTGTCCAGAAATTTGACATTTTCCGTCTGTGATTGCCGAATTTACTTTAGGGGCAGAAATCATTTTATCGTCCATCCAGATTGAAATAACCCCTTGACTTGCAGCAAGTTTTGTTGTAGCATCAGCAAACGACTGTTTACCAGAATCGTTAAGCTCAAGACTTACTATATATTCAACCTTGCCTGTGGCATCATCGTTGATATATCCTGCTTCGGCTTTTTTAACCTGTGTGCCGTTGATAACCTCAGCACCTGTTTGGTCTTGTCCCTCACGGAATGTAAGTATAGCCGTTTCACCAAGTTCAGCAACGGCTGCCTGCGGGTCAAAATTCTTTTCTCCCGACTGCCACGGGAAACTTACCATAACATTTCCCTTGTTATAGTCGACATAAACTTCACTGTCGGTGATGTTTAGATTGATAAGACGCTGTTCAATAATCGCCTTTGCGGCGTCCATTTCGTCCTTGGACGCATCATAGCCATCAAGTGGTTCAAATATAGCGTTTACACCACCCTGAATGTCAATACCCCAGCGAATTTCGCTGGCACTTTTGATAATGGTATTTCTTGTGTCGCCGTAGTAGGAATGCAAGCCGATAAAGGTAACAACTGCAAACAAGGCAATAAGAACGGTAACAACAAAAAATACGGGTTTTTTTACCTTTCGCATTTTTTTCCTCCTAAAATTTTTTATAATGCAGAAAAATTTTATTTTTTTAAACTTAAAAATTTTCCCCCATTATAATTATACTACATTATATTATTATAATGCAAAACTTACAAATTGTCAAGTGTTTTTTAAAATTTTTCATAAAAAAACAGAAATTAAAATTTTTTATCGAAAAATATTATAAATTTGTGCATATTTTTACGAAAAACACTTGACATTTCCCGCAATATGTGATAAAATATTATTATATTTTAAAACTTTGATAAGGGAAGCCTTGATATAAAACATTTTCAGAGAATTCCGCCGAAAATTATTTAATTATTTTTTTCGTGCTGTAAGCGGATAAATGTCGTTATCAAACAGGACACCGCCCTTTGAGTGCGATTAATACCCGCCGTTTGGTCTGCGTTACAAGACTTTTTGAGTGCTTTTTTAATACTTTTTGATATTAAAAAAGAATTTGGGTGGAACCACGATTTTTAATTCGTCCCAAGGTTGTTTTAGCCTTGGGATTTTTGCGTATTTTTAAACGCAAAAAAACAAAAACTATATAGATAAAATTTTTAATGTTTAAAGGAGCGTTAGAAACTATGAACGGAAAAGCACAAAACGTCAGCCCACAAAGAGAAAATCAAAATCTTATGATAGATTTTTCCTCTATTATAGACGAAAATCAGACACAAACAAACAGCTCAAATCGCCACAACAATCCCAATCATCAAAACAATCGCAACAGCCAGCATCAAAAAAAGCCATACAAATATAAAGACCTGCGAGTGTCACTGGCTTTTATAATGTTCTCGCTTTCGCTGGTGCTTTCGGCAATCTGCGGAATTGTACTTTATATGACCATCAAAACAACCGTAACCTATATGATGGGTTTTCTGGTGTCTATTCTTATGATAATTGGCATATATTGGTTCAATACGTTTTTTGACCAGCTGACCTATCGTGAAAAACCCGACCATAGCGGAGGGGTTACGCTTATCAAACGCAAAACCCGCCGTGTTATGAGCGATATTATCTATTTTCTTAATATTATACTGCTTGTAGGCTGGTCGATTGTGTTTGTAAAATTCCAGCTGTGGACGCAGTTTGTATAAAACTTAGCAATTAATAATTTCTCCGCCGTTGGCGGAGAATATATATAACTAATCTGGAGGAATTAAAATGGTAAAACTTACACTTAAAGACGGTAGCGTTCGAGAGATTGAAAACGGAACTCCCGCAATGGACGTTGTAAAAGAAATTGGAACAGGTCTTTTTAAAGCAGCTTGTGCCGTAAAGCTTGACGGGATTGTTTACGACCTGCGAACCCCTATAACAAACGATTGCAATTTTGAAGTGCTTACATTTGACAGCAAGGACGGAAAACAGGTGTTCTGGCACACCGCTTCCCACCTTATGGCACAGGCTGTAAAGGAAATTTTCCCAAATGCCAAGCTTGCAAGAGGTCCTGCAACCGAAAATGGCTTTTACTATGATTTTGAGGTGGAAAAGCCGTTCACTCCTGCCGATTTAAAAACAATTGAGGACAAAATGAAAAAGCTTGCAAAAGAGGGCTTTAGACTTGAAAGGTTTGAACTTCCTGTCGATGAGGCTTTAAAGCTTATGCAGGAAAACAACGAGGATTACAAAATCGAACTTATACACAAGCATGACGATAAGGGCGAAAAACTTTCTTTCTATAAGCAGGGGGATTTTGTTGATTTGTGTGCTGGCCCTCACCTTCTTAATGTTTCGCCAATCAAGGCAGTAAAGCTTACACAATGCACCGGTGCATATTGGGGTAAAGCAGAGGACGGCAAACAGCTTTCAAGAATTTATGGAACAGCTTATCCAAAGGCAAGCCTGCTTGACCAGCATTTAAAGGCAATGGAGGAAGCGAAACTTCGTGACCACAACAAAATCGGACGTGAACTTGAATATTTCACAACGGTTGATGTTGTTGGACAAGGACTTCCCGTGCTTTTGCCAAAGGGTGCAAGGGTGGTTCAAACCCTCCAAAGATGGGTTGAAGATGTTGAACAGTCAAAAGGCTGTCTGCTTACCAAAACTCCTCTTTTTGCAAAGAGAGATTTATATAAAATTTCTGGTCACTGGGACCACTATATTGACGGAATGTTTGTTCTTGGCGACCCTTACGATGAAGAAAAAGAATGTTTTGCTCTCCGCCCTATGACCTGCCCTTTCCAGTATCAGGTATATTTAAATAGACAGCGTTCTTATAGAGATTTGCCAATGCGACTTACCGAAACTTCCACACTTTTCAGAAATGAGGATAGCGGTGAAATGCACGGTCTTATTCGTGTTCGTCAGTTTACCATTTCCGAGGGACACTATATTCTCCGCCCCGACCAGCTGGAAGAAGAATTTAAGGGTTGTCTTGAACTTGCAAAGTATATGCTTGATACTGTTGGACTTCTTGAGGACTGCACCTTTAGATTTTCCCAGTGGGACCCTGCAAACCCAAACAACAAGTATGAGGGTACTAAAGAGCAGTGGGAACACGCTCAAGACGCTATGAAAAAAATTCTTGATGATATTGGTCTTGATTATGAAATCGGCATTGATGAGGCTGCTTTCTATGGTCCAAAACTTGACATTCAGTACAAAAACGTTTATGGCAAGGAGGATACTCTGGTAACCATTCAGATTGATATGTTACTTGCGGAGCGTTTTGGTATGTATTATGTGGACAAGGACGGTCAGAAGAAACTCCCTTATATTATCCACAGAACCTCTCTTGGTTGCTATGAAAGAACCCTTGCTTATCTGCTTGAAAAATACAACGGTGTTCTTCCCTTGTGGCTTGCTCCGGAGCAGGCAAGAATACTTCCTATTGGTGAGGCACATATTGAATATGCTCAAAAGCTTGCTGACACCCTCACATCTTACGGCATGAGAGTAACAGTGGATTCAAAGGACGAAAACATTGGAACAAAGATTAAAAATAGCCGTCTTGAAAGAATACCTTATATGCTTATTATTGGCGACAAAGAGGTTGAAAGCAACACCGTTTCGATGCGTTCAAGAAAAGAGGGCGAAATTGGAGCAATTTCCCTTGATGACGCTGTAAACAAGCTTGTTGAGGAAGTTAGAACCAAAGCAAAATAATGTTTTTGCAATAATTAATATATTATTCCCTGCCACTGGCGGGGAATAAATAACATAAACAAGGAGTGATTTAGGTTGAACAAACAAATTAAAATGCTGAATTTTGACGGATATAAATATATAGACGGTGGAGTGTGTGCCTCCAAGGGCTTTAAGGCAAATGGTATTTATTGTGGCATTAAAACCGCTGACGGAGCAAACGAAACCGAAATGAACGACAAAAACAACAAAAGCGATTTGTGCCTTGTAGTAAGTGATAAAATCTGTTCGGCTGGTGCTGTCTATACAACAAATAAAGTTAAAGGGGCTCCAATAACTGTAACTAAAAATAATCTTGAAAAGACTGGTGGCAAGGCTATTGCAATTATTGCCAATTCCAAAAATGCCAACACCTGCAATGCGGACGGTGTGCAAAAGGCTGAAAGAATGTGCCAGCTTGCAGGGGAAGTTTTGGGAATAAAACCTGAGCAGGTTATTGTTGCATCAACCGGTGTTATTGGTCAGATTTTGCCGATAAAGCCTATTGAAAAGGCTATAAGCAAACTGGCAAACGGTCTTGACTACAACAAAAATATTGAGGCTGCCACCGCTATTATGACAACCGACACGGTTAAAAAAGAGGTAGCCGTTGAATTTGAAATAGACGGAAAAATCTGCCACCTTGGAGGAATGGCAAAGGGTTCGGGAATGATTCACCCAAATATGGCAACCACCCTTAATTTTATAACTTCCGATGTTAGCATTTCAAGCGATATGATACAAAAGGCACTTGATGAGATAGTTAAAATTACATACAACTGCCTTAGCATTGACGGCGACACCTCAACCAATGATATGGTAAGCGTTATGGCAAACGGTATGGCGGAAAATGCTGAAATTACAGAGGATAACAGTAATTTTAAAATTTTCAAACAGGCTCTCTATATTGTAATGATGAACATGACAAAGATGCTTGCAAAGGACGGAGAGGGAGCAACCAAACTGCTTGAATGTACTGTTAGCAATGCTCCCGACCTTGACACGGCAATTATAGTTGCAAAAAGTGTTATACGTTCGCCACTGCTTAAATGTGCTATTTTTGGCGAGGACGCAAACTGGGGCAGAATACTTTGTGCGGTAGGATACAGCGATGCTGAATTTGATATTAATACGGTTGATGTTGATATATGCTCCGAAAAAGGCTGTGTAAGCGTTTGCAGAAATGGTGCAGGAATTGAATTTTCCGAAGAAAAGGCATCGGAAGTTCTTTCGGCTGACGAAATAACCATAGAGGTTAATTTAAACCAAGGTGATTTTAAGGCGACCGCATGGGGCTGTGATTTAACCTATGATTATGTTAAGATAAATGGCGATTATAGAAGCTAATATTGATGGAATAGAACATGAGTATTTTAAAAGCATTTATTGCAGATTGTGTTAAATTACTTAGCAATTATGGAATAAATACAAAAACTGCAAAAAAGTTTGTCAGAACAAGTATTGATAAAATGACTAAAAAAGAATATGAAAATGTGATTGACGAGTGGAAGACCAATATTGTCGGAGATTCATATTGTGCTAAAGGTGCTGTTAATCAAATACTTAAATCAATTGATGAAGATAATAAAACGCTTATAAAAAACACTTTTGTAAAAAGCGTTCGTGATAAAGATGATTTTGATAAATTGCTTGATGAATTTATTAAAGTATGCCCAAAAGGATTTTCAAAATGCAAGTTGGACGGCGGTTTAACTCATTCAAGCGGAAAATATCGTGAGGGCGAAAGCGAGAAGATTGCTCAAACAAGGTATACTTTTTATCAAAATGATAAATGGTACTGTATATATATTTGCTACTGTTATAGAAATACCAAAAATGAAGATGAGGTTGGCATACAATATTTTTATATTGAAAACCTTGAGGCAAATGCTTTAGATGAAGATTACGAAAATATTCCTATTATTTGTAATATAAAAAGCGAAAATGATGTGACCGCACATCTTATTGGTAATAGAGCTTATGTTTTTGTACCTACTCCAGATAGAAAATTAACTGTAAAAGACATTGAAAATGCAAGAAATAATTGTGAAGAAATTGGTCAGATAAAAGAAATATTCGGTGAACCAAATGTGAAAATAAGCCCATGGAAAAACCGTTATTTTGATTACTATTATGAACTTGTCAGTAATAATGGAGAGCCGTTATATGCACAGTTTCACGCAGATAGCATAAGTGGAGAGCTATTCCATTATTGTCTTTTAACAGATAAAAAGCTACTTAACACAGAAGAAAGAAAGTCACTCTTAACAGATAAATAAATTTGAGGTCACATTCAAAAGGTATTTTAGTATATAAAAAAACAATTTTATGAACGAAAAAATTAAAAAGACTAAAAATTTTATAATTGATTTAATCTATCCCAACTGTTGCCCATGCTGTAAAAAAACAATTCCTATCAATAATTTGGTTTGCGAAAACTGCGATAAAAAATTGAAAAAATTGCAAAGCATGAATATAACCACTTCCAAAAAAGAACCTGTTGATGGCGGTTATTGTGCCTTTCCTTATAACGATACAACCAAACCTGCAATGCTTGAAATGAAAAAGGGTTTCGGTACTTGTTTTATAGATTATACGCTTGATTTGAGGACGGAAGATATTTTAAACAACAGCTTTTTAACATCCTGCGAAGCAGTTTATGCCGTTCCAAGTTCCGAAAGATATAATCATTCGCAGATTATAGCCGAAAAACTGGGAAAATTTCTTGATATACCTGTTCTTGAAAAACTTGTGTACAAAAGAAAATTTCAAAAAAGACAACATACGCTTGACTACAAACAGAGGATTGAAAACGCACAAAAAAGTTTTATATTAAACAATAAATGCCAAAAGACAGAATATAAAACAATACTACTTTGCGATGATATTATAACCACCGGAAACACAGTAAAAAGAATAGCCGTCCTGCTTAAACAAAACGGCATTGAAAAAGTATTTGCATTTTCGCTTTGCGGAGTTGCCGATGCTAAATAAAATGCTGTGCAATTATTGCCACTATTGGCAGGGAAATTCCCGAAAGAACGGTTGTAAATGTAAAAAATTCCGAGGCTGTAAGGCTATCTTTATCAAATCGAATGGCAAACATAACGGTTGTTGTTGCAACGGGGCAAGCTCCCGCAATGGCAACCGTAAGTTTAACCAAATCCGGAGCGGGAAACAGTCTTATTACAAAATAGCAGATTATTGGAATAACAAACAATTTAAGGGCGGTTACTCTCCATACAGAAATTTTCTTTGCTGCTTTTATAATATTAGTTTGTGCTGCCGTAGCTCCTGCAATAAGCATTGCAAGAGGAGTGTTCATATCTGCAATATATTTTAAAGAAGTATGGGCAAAGTCGGGCAGGGATATTCTACAGAAAAAGCAGATAAGCCCTAAAAACACCGCAATAACAGCAGGCGAACGCAGTGCCTTGAAAAACTCGGACATATCCTTTTTTCCCTTCATAAGCATAACGCCGTGCGTCCACACAAGCAAGTTAAACATGGTGACATAGGAAGCAAGATAAAATACACCCTCATTTCCAAAAAGTCCCGAAATAAGCGGTATACCCATAAACCCGCAGTTGGAATACAGTGCCGAAAACTTTTCAAGGGTTGCCGTTTGGCTTGAATTTGGTACAAGTAGATTGCTTAATATTATCGCCACAGCAAATGAAACCACCGACAATATAAACGACCAGCCAAGCCCTTTGGCAAGCGAAACATCAAAATTGGTCTGATAGGACATAAATATAAGCAGTGGATTTACAATATCCAATTCGAGGGTTGAAAGTCCACCAAGGCTTTGTTTGGTGATATATTTTGCTTTGTAGCAAATCATACCAATTATAAATATAACCAGCATTATTAAAATCTGATAGACTACCGTTTTTCCGAGTTCCATTTTTTGTCACCTTTTTTATCTTTATTATAAATTTTTTACAAGCAGTTTAAATACCATCTTTTTTTGGTTTGATTAAACCATTTTCATACAACGCATCAAAGCCGTTACATATTCAAACATAATAATACAAAAAATGCAATTTATTGCAAAAACAAAAACCCACTATACAGTGGGTTTTTTTTATAACTGAATTACTTGATAAGCGATGCAAGCTGTGATTTTTTTCTTGCTGCATTGTTCTTGTGAAGAATACCCTTTGCACAAGCCTTGTCAACCTTAACGATTGCAGCTTTAACAGCTTCATTCTGAGCGTCGCCCTCAGCTGTTTTAGCAGCCTTGAGAGCCTTTCTCAAATCCGACTTAATCATCTTGTTTCTAAGAGTTTTTGTTTCGATAACCTTTACTCTTTTTTTAGCAGACTTAATGTTTGGCATTTAAGCCACCTCCCTTAAAACTAAAAAATCATTGGAATAATATTATTGCTCATTGGTTACACTATATGCAGACTGAGAGGAAATGCAATGAGCATACTAACAAGCTTTACAATTAATTGTAACATATTTATTCAAAAAAAGCAATAGTATTTACTACAAAAATTAAATATATATCTGAAAAAAATCTTGTGAAATATTACTAATGGAGTGTTAAAGAAATGGGATACAGAACGGATTTAGCCTTTGAATCGTCACAAATTGTAAGGTCGGGGGCAGGAAAACTTGATGGAATTGAAGAAAGCGAAAGGAATTATAACGACCTTTCGTTAAAAATAAGAAAGATAAATGTAAAAAATTCCAAAGCAGGAGAAAAAATCGGCAAGCCCAAAGGAAAATATATAAGCATAATTTCTGAAAACGGCTTTGACTATCACGGAAAAGATTATTACTTGGTTGCAAAAATTATTTCAGAAGAAATTTCATCACTTTTAGGGGAATATGAGAGCATTATGGCGGTGGGTCTGGGCAACAGGGAGATAACCTCGGACGGATTCGGCACAGCCGCCGCCGACCGCATACTTGCCACAAGGCATATAAAAACATATGCTCCGCATTTATATAAAGATACCCTTTGCGAAGTGACCGTAACAACCCCCGGAGTTATGGGCAAAACCGGAATAGAAACTGCTCAGGCAGTGGAGGCAATGACCAAAGAATTAAACCCGTCTTGTATTGCCGTTTTCGATTCGCTTGCCTGTTGCGAACTTTCACATTTAGGCAAAGCAATTCAGCTTACCGACAGCGGAATAAGCCCTGGGAGTGGCGTTAAAAATGCACGCAAAGAACTGTCTTATAATACCCTTGGAAAAAAAGTAATTGCAATTGGCGTTCCAACCGTTGTTGATATGTATACAATTGCACAAAGGCTTAGCGGACATCAAGTTAAATTGGGAGAGTATAAATCAGTAACCGTAACCCCAAAGGATATAGACGCTATTATAAACCGCCTTGGAAAGCTTTGTGCAATATCATTTAACCACGCTTGCCAACCACAACTTTCTTTTCATGAAATCGAAATGCTGACCTAAAATTTTTATGATATTTCCCCGCTTGTGGCGGGGAAATATTATTTTAAATGGTCATCTAAAACAGAAATTTCACCATTTTCCTTTTCATATTCCATTACACGTTTTTTAAGCAACTGTTCAATCTCTTTGTTTGCAGAGCGTCCCTCAAATTCGGCTATATACTTAAATTTTTTAAACAAATGCCTATCAATTCTTAAAGTATATCTTAGCAATTTATCCTCCATAATTTCACCTCTTTTTCATCACTTTAATGTTATTATACCAAATTTTCTTCACGAAAAACAAAAATGGTGTTATAATGACATTATAGTGACGCAATATTTTTTAAACACTAAATTTGTAATTACAATTGCAAAAAACTACAAAAAGAATGCAGAGTTTATATTAACGTTGTTAAAAAATTACTTTTATAGCGTTACTAAAAAATCTTAAGTGTTTCCCCGCCTATGGCGGGGAAACACTACAAATATAAAAAATACTATAAACAACATTTTTATCCACACAAAAAAATTTTTCCCTTGACAATTTGAAAAAAATATGCTATAATAGTATTGGAAATTTAAATAGAACAAAAACCGACAACAAGAGTAGTATTTTTATAGGTTTGACACAGAGAAAAGCTCCAACGGCTGAAAGAGCTTGCAAAACAGAAATATGAAGTGCGGTTGTCATGTGTATTATTTTTACACGGGTTCAAAAAGGGAAAATTAAGTATCTTTTTGCGTTATTCTGCGTTAAAGAAAGGGCTTTGCCCATGAGTGAAACATGGAGTGGAACAGCTTGCAAACATTCAAGCCTCCTTGCATATAATATTGTATATTATTATATGTAGGAGGGCTTTTTTTATGGAGGATTTATGTTTGAGTTTTTTGGTAATTTAGGTTTTGTAAAGAAGATAAAAGAAGAAGTTGATTCGGTAAAACGCCGTGACCCTGCCGCAAGGTCAACCCTTGAAATCCTGCTTACTTATTCGGGGGTTCATGCGGTGCTTGCTTATAGGATTTCCCATTGGTTTTATCAGAAAAAATTATTTTTAATCGCAAGAATAATAAGCCAGCTTGCAAGGCTGTTTACAGGAATTGAAATTCACCCCGGAGCAAAAATAGGAAAAGGCTTGCTTATCGACCACGGAAGCGGAGTGGTTATTGGTGAAACAGCAGAAATAGGCGACAATTGCCTTTTGTATCAAGGCTGTACCCTTGGCGGAACAGGTAAAGATAAGGGCAAACGTCACCCGACACTTGGCAACAATGTTATGGTGGGTTGCGGAGCGAAAATTTTAGGTCCTTTTAAGGTCGGCGACAATGTTAAAATTGCTGCAAATGCGGTTGTGCTTAACGAAATTCCGCCCAACTGCACAGCGGTTGGTGTTCCTGCAAAAATAGTTAAGATAGACGGGGTTAAAACAAATGTATGTAGCGAGCTTGACCAGGTTCATATCCCCGACCCTGTGGCAAGTGAAATTAAGTGTAGCAAAATTCAAATTAAACTGCTTGAAAAAAGAATTGAGAGTCTTGAAAGGCAAAAGAAACACAAAAAATAAAAAAATATATAATAGTATAATAATGGAGGATTTTTTATGCAAATTTATAACACACTCACACACGCAAAAGAAGAATTTGTGCCTAATGAAGATAAAAAGGTTGCAATGTATACCTGCGGACCTACTGTATATCATTTTGCACATATTGGAAACCTTAGAAGCTATATAATGGAAGATGTTCTTGAAAAGGCTTTAAGATACAACGGCTATGACGTAAAACGAGTTATGAATATAACTGATGTTGGGCATCTTACTTCGGACGCCGACACTGGCGATGATAAAATGCTTAAGGGTGCAAAACGTGAACACAAAACGGTAATGGAAATAGCTGATTTTTACACAAAGGCTTTTTTTGAGGACTGCCAAAAGCTTAACATCAAAAAACCTGAGGTTGTAGAACCTGCGACCCATTGCATTGATGATTTTATCAAGGTTATATCCAGCTTGATTGAAAAAGGCTTTGCCTATGAGGCAGGCGGAAATATCTATTTTGACACTTCCAAACTTAAGGATTACAACGTATTTCACAACTTTACTGAAGATGATTTGGAGGTTGGCGTTCGTGAGGGGGTTGAGGAAGATAGCAACAAGCGTAATAAAGCCGATTTTGTGCTTTGGTTTACCAAATCTAAATTTGATGACCAAGAACTCAAATGGGAATCTCCATGGGGAGTAGGCTATCCCGGCTGGCATATTGAATGTTCCTGCATTTCTATGAAACATTTAGGAGAATATCTTGACATTCATTGTGGCGGTGTGGATAATATTTTCCCGCACCACACAAATGAAATTGCCCAATCGGAAGCATATTTAGGTCACAAATGGTGCAACTATTGGTTTCATGTGCATCATCTCAACACAAATTCTGGAAAAATGTCCAAATCCTCTGGCGAATTTTTGACGGTTGCACTGCTTGAAAGCAAAGGTTATAATCCTATTGTTTACAGATTTTTCTGTTTGCAGTCCCATTATAGAAAATCCCTTGTATTCTCTTATGAAAACCTTGATAATGCAAAAACAGCTTATGAAAAGATAATTTCTAAGGTTGCAAATCTTACCAGCGAAAAAGACAGTTCAGACGTTGACAAGGCTGTTTTTGAACAGTTTAAGGCAAAGTTTAACGATGCAATAAATGATGATATTAACACTTCTAATGCAATAACTGTTGTTTATGATGTTTTAAAATCAAATGCCAACGCTGAAACAAAACTTGCCTTGCTTGAGGATTTTGACAAGGTGTTAAGCCTTGATATAATCAAAAATGCAAAAGAATTTGCAGAAAAGCAAAACCAAAATTCTGAAATTCCTGCCGAAATAGTACAGCTGGTGGAGCAGAGAACACAGGCAAGAAAAAACAAGGATTTTGCAACCGCTGACGCAATTCGTGATAAGATAACCGCTATGGGCTATCAGGTTGTGGAAACCAAAGAGGGAACACAGATTAAAAAGCTTTAAAACTCCCCTGCCCTTTGTGCAATTGTTATAAATTTAGCTTAAAAATTTATTAAAAAAAATTTATCAAAACCACTTGATTTTTAACAAAAAAAGTAGTAAAATAATAGTAAAGCAACATTGCAAAGTTTTAATATTTTTACAATGCTGTATAAAATTAAAATTTTCAGGAGGACAAAATAATGTCAAAACAATTTTTAGTCGAAACTTCCGCACGTCATGTTCATGTTACCGAACAAGACCTTGAAACCCTTTTCGGAAAGGGTGCAACACTCACCAAGAAAAAAGATTTATCCCAGCCGGGACAGTTTGCAAGCGAAGAAAGAGTAACAGTTGTTGGCTCAAAGAAAGAGCTTGCTAATGTTTCCATTCTCGGACCTTGCAGAAAGGCAACACAGGTTGAACTTTCCGCAACAGATGCTCGTTCTATCGGCATTGCCGCTCCAATTAGAGAATCCGGCGATGTTGCAGGCTCAGGAGCTTGTAAGCTTGTTGGACCTTGCGGAGAGGTTGAACTTTCCGAAGGGGTTATTGTTGCAAAGCGTCATATACATATGACACCTGCTGACTCCAAAGAATTTGGTGTTGAAAACGGTCAGATTGTTGCGGTTAAGATTAAATCTGCTGAGAGAACCGCTGTTCTTGCCGATACGGTTGTTCGTGTAAGCGATTCTTACGCACTTGCAATGCACATTGACACAGACGAATCCAACGCAGTTGGAGCAGGTAGAGAGCAGATGGGCGAAATTGTCTGTTGCGAAAATCTTAACGACTAATAATTCTCTTAATTAGAAATAGGGACTTTGGGAGTAACCTCCCAAGTCCCTTTTTTGTATTGTTATATAAAAAATTATTGCTTGCTATTATAATCTATTATGCTAAAATCAATTGGTATTTTATCCTCAAAAGATTTTTCAATATCCTCTTTGCTCATGCTATTTAAATCCTTGTCAAAAATAAAACAACCGTTTGCCGAAACAGCGTTGTCCTCGCCCTTTACAAAGGATATTGAAACAGGGTAGGTGTTATCAAACATATAAATAAAAATTTTATCCTGATTAAGTTCATCACTTACAAAAATTTTATTGGCTGTATAAACCCCCGCAGCGGCGACATATTCCACACCACTCTGAGCATTAATAACATTTATCAAACTGGTTTTAACTCTGGTTTTCATCATATCCTTTAAATTTCCCGAAAAATCTTTAACATCTTCATAAGCATTAACAAATTTCAACAATTGCTCATCATCAAAAGAAATTTCATAAACTGCTTTAGGGCTTGAATAATCCCCTTTTGCTATCTCCTGCCCTAACTGAGTTATTTCGTCCGAACCCGCAAAAACCTTGCTGTAATTTTCGTCCTTTGCCTGCTCATCAAGCATTTGCACTATTTCAAGACCTCTGTCATAAATGCTAATTTGTTCTTTTTTTGAAACATCTGGTTTAGTATCCGCTTTTTCGCAACCGCAAAATACAAGGCAAAATACCGCAGTACTTAAAACTGAAATTATTTTTTTCATAAATACTCCTAATTATAAAAAAGCGGCTCTTACGAACCGCTTTAAAATTTTTTAAATTAAACCAACTTGATAATAGCCATTTCAGCAGCGTCACCACGGCGAGGGCCAATTTTAACGATGCTTGTGTAACCGCCGTTTCTATCGGCATATTTTGGAGCAATATCGTTAAAGAGTTTGTTGCATACGTCTTCTTTTGTAACATAAGCAAAAACCTGACGCTTTGAATGTAAGTCACCCTTCTTAGCAAGAGTAATCATCTTCTCTGCCATAGAGGAAACTTCCTTCGCTCTTGTAACAGTTGTTTCAATCTTACCGTTTTCAAAAAGATAAGTAACCAATGCTCTAAGCATAGCCTTTCTGTGGTCACTTGCTCTTCCCAGCTTTCTTGCACCTGGCATGATTATTCAACTCCTTATTTATTCTTCTTCAGGACTCAGGTCGTAACCCAAAGAGTGCAGTTTTTCTTTAACTTCATCAAAGGATTTTTTACCCAAGTTTCTAACCTTCATCATTTCTTCTGCGGACTTTTCAATTAAGTCATTAACCGTATTGATACCTGCACGTTTCAGACAGTTAAACGAACGTACAGACAACTCAAGCTCTTCAATGGTCATCTCAAGGATTTTTTCCTTGCCCTTATCGTCCTTAGTAGCCATAATTTCAACAATGCTTGTTTCTTCTGAAAGTCCCATAAATGGAACGAGATGCTCGTTGAGGAGTTTGGCTGCAAGCGACACAGCTTCCTTTGCGGAAATAGTACCGTCTGTCCATACTTCAAGCGTCAGCTTGTCATAGTCGGTTATTTGACCAACACGAGTGTTTTCAATAATAGGATTAACTTTTAAAACCGGTGTATAGATGCTGTCCACAGCAATAGTACCAATAGGTGTATCGTTTGGCATCAAAGCTTTATTTCTTTCAGCGGAAACATAGCCACGACCCTTGTCGATAACAATTTCCATATAAAGCTTAGCACCGGCTCCGAGCGTTGCAATGTGCATATCAGGAACAAGAATATCCACCTCAGAATCGGCTTTAATATCGCCAGCTGTTACTTCACATTCGCCCTCTGCTTCGATATATATAGTCTTAGGACCTTCGCTGTAAAGCTTAGCAGTAAGACCTTTAAGATTAAGAACGATTTCTGTAACATCTTCTTTTACGCCCGGAATAGTGGATAATTCATGGTGAACACCGTCAATCTTAATAGATGTAACAGCGACACCCGGTAAAGAGGAGAGCAGTACTCTTCTCAGACTGTTGCCGAGAGTAATACCGTAACCACGCTCCAGTGGTTCTACAACAAACCTACCAAAAGTTCCGTCACTGGTTAGGTCGCTGGTTTCAATCTGTGCCTTTATGATTCTATCTTCGTCACGCATATTAACCCTCCTGTTTTAAATAACTCCAACCAAAATATTCCAGTAATCCTGAAATTACTTAGAATACAATTCAACGATAAGGTGTTCTTCTACCTCATAATCAAGGTCATCCTTAGTAGGAGCACGAAGCACCTTAGCGGAGTTAGCTTCACTGTTTACATCAAGCCAAGCAGGAGTGAGTCTACCCTTAGTTCCTTCGATAATCTGCTTAAACTTTTCGCTTTTTTTGCTGGACTCTTTGAGTGTGATAACATCGCCAACCTTTACTCTGTAGGAAGGAATATCAACTTTTTTACCATTTACTTCAAAGTGACCATGTGTTACAAGCTGTCTTGCTTCACGGCGAGTGAGAGCGAGTCCCATTCTGAATGCTACGTTGTCGAGTCTTGACTCAAGGAGAGTGATAAGGTTAGTACCAGCCTGACCTTCCATCTTCTGAGCGATTTCAAAAAGGTGATAGAACTGCTTTTCAAGAACGCCGTAAATAAATCTGAGCTTCTGCTTTTCTTTAAGCTGAAGACCATATTCAGATACTTTTTTTCTTCTATTGTCGCTGCTGTTACGCTTTGTTTCCTTAGCAACACCCATAACTGCAGGGCTAATTCCCAAAGACTTACATCTCTTAAGAATTGGTTCTTTGCTTACTGCCATAATAGTAAACCTCCGTTTATTAATTTTAAATATTGTTTCAATCAACCTGCATAAATGCAAGATTACACTCACTTTAAAAGCAAGATAAATCCTGCCACAAGTGATTTAGTTCAACTCTGGGCAAACTAACCCAGTTAATATCTATTTTGCAATTTGCAAGTTTTTTGCAAATTGCGAAATAAGATTATACACGTCTTCTTTTAGGTGGACGGCAACCGTTGTGAGGAATTGGAGTTACGTCTTTGATAAGCTTAACTTCAAGTTCTTCTGTCTGCAAAGCTCTGATTGCAGCTTCACGACCCTGTCCAGGACCCTTTACGAAAACTTCAACCGACTTAAGTCCATATTCCTTAGCAGCCTTTGCAGCTTCTTCGGCAGCGGACTGAGCAGCAAAAGGAGTTGACTTCTTAGAACCACGGAAGCCCTTAGCTCCTGCGGAAGACTGAGAAAGTGCATTTCCCTGCATATCAGTGAAAGTAATGATTGTGTTGTTGAAAGTAGACTGGATATGAACCTGTCCCTGTTCAACGATTCTTCTGTCACGACGACGGCGTACAGATGTTTTTTTCTTCTGAGCCATGATTCTATCCCTCCTTACTTTTTCTTGTTAGCGATTGTCTTTACAGGACCCTTACGAGTTCTTGCGTTTGTTTTGGTTCTCTGTCCTCTTACAGGCAGACCCTTGCGGTGACGAACACCTCTGTAACAACCGATTTCAACAAGACGTTTGATGTTAAGAGCAACTTCTCTTCTGAGGTCACCCTCTACAGTAATATTGTTAGCGTCGATATAGTCACGAAGCTTCTGAACGTCGCTTTCTTCCATATCCTTAACTCTAACATCAGGATTTACACCTGTTTCCTTAACAATTTTTGTAGCAGTTTTCTGACCAATGCCATAGATATATGTTAAAGCTACTTCAATTCTCTTATCCTTTGGCAAGTCAATACCAGCAATACGAGCCATTATTCAGCTGCACCTCCATTATTGGTTTGTTAACCTTGACGCTGTTTGTGCTTAGGATTTTGGCAGATTACCATAACCTTGCCATTTCTCTTAATCACTTTGCACTTTTCGCACATTGGTTTAACTGAAGGTCTTACTTTCATAAAAATACCTCCTTAAAATCTGCGGGACTTTTTCAAATTTATCCCGAAACGAATAACAATTATTTAGAACGCCATGTGATTCTGCCTTTGGTCAAATCATAAGGCGACAATTCCACCGTAACCTTATCTCCGGGAACGATACGAATATAATTCATTCTCAGTTTTCCCGACACATGGGCAAGTATCTGGTGACCATTTGCAAGTTCAACCTTGAAATTTGCATTAGGAAGAGCTTCAAGCACCTGACCTTCCAGCTCAATTACATCTTCTTTTGACATGATATTTCCCCCCTTAAGATTGGTGGTAAGCCGTTTCTTCATCTTCCTGCAAATCTTTTTGCAAAAATTCAGAAATAAGCTTTTTTAACTTTTTGTTTGTCAGTTCGCTAATATTTATAACACAATTCGTTGCCGAAATATGTTTTATATTTTTTCGCTTTGGTTTTAAAACCTTTCGTTCCTTACCATTTGCGATATAAGCAAAATTGCCGTCAATTTCAAGCACTGCGAAGCAGTCGCCTTTGTCACGTCCGGCATTTGCAAACACCAGCGAACCTTTTACTATATTCACAACACACCTCTTAGTCAGGAGCTGTAAGAATAACAGCACCGTCCTGTGTGATTGCAATCGTATGCTCAAAATGAGCAGAAAGAGAACCGTCACGAGTTTTAACCGTCCAATTATCCGGCATAACCTTAACAGCAGGTTTTCCGGCATTAATCATAGGTTCGATTGCAATAACCATTCCTGCAACCAGTCGAACGCCATGACCTTGTGTGCCATAGTTTGGAACTTCCGGGTCTTCATGGAGTTCTCTACCAACTCCGTGTCCGACAAACTCTTTTACAACGCTGTAACCCCTGTCCTCATTATGCTTTGCAATAGCATAGCCAATATCGCCAAGGCGAATACCGGGTTTTGCCATTTCAATTGCGATATAAAGGCTTTCTTCTGTCGCTTTCATAAGGTCAAGAGCCTCTTTTGAAACATTTCCGACAGCAAAAGTTTTGCAGGAATCCCCGTGGTATCCGTCAATATAAGCTCCTACATCGACCGAAACAATATCGCCGTCGCAGAGTTTTCTTGAACCGGGAATACCGTGAATGACTTCATCATTTATGGAAATGCAAGCACTTCCAGGGAATCCGCCATAACCGAGAAAAGAAGGTTTAGCACCATGTGAAGTAATATATTTTCTTATCACCGTGTCAAGTTCTTTGGTAGTCATACCCACATGAATTGCCTCGCCTGCTGCCACAAGGGCATTGCCGGTGATTAAGCCGGCTTTGCGAAGTAAAGTCAATTCTTTGTTTGATTTAATGTTAATCATTAAAAAACCCTTTCTATCTATGCCTTTACAGCCTCAAGAGTAAGTTTTTTAGTATCTGCTATTTCCTCCTGACCATCAACAGTCACAAGTTTGCCTTGTGCCTGATAGTAGTCTTTAAGAGGAGCAGTTACTTCATGATAGGTAGCAAGTCTGCTTAAAACGGTTGCAGGCTCGTCGTCCTTACGGATAACAGTTTTGCCGCCACACGCATCGCATACTCCATCAACCTTGGTTGGTTTAAAGTCTATATGATATGAATTTCCGCAGCTCTCACAAACTCGTCTGCCCGAAAGACGCTGCTGAATCTTTTCATCTGCAACATTAATTTCAACAACTTTATCGATTGTAACGCCCATGTTGTCAAGAGCCTGAGCCTGAACAACAGTTCTTGGGAAACCGTCAAGGATAAAACCATTTTTACAATCATCTTCAAGTATTCTGTCTTTTAAAATTCCGATTACTATATCATCAGAAACCAAAGCTCCCGAATCCATAGCTTCTTTAGCTTTAAGACCATAGTCTGTGCCTGCCTTTACAGCTGCACGGAGCATATTTCCAGTAGAAATTGTCGGAATATTAAGTTCCTCGCTGATATACTCTGCCTGAGTGCCTTTACCAGCACCGGGAGCACCAAGAAAAATAAGATTCATGTTAATCTCCTTACAAATTTAAATTAATCCAAAAATCCCTTTTGATGACGCATCATAATTTGGGATTCAAGTGTACGGACAGTTTCAAGAGCAACACTTACAACGATAAGGATTGAAGTACCACCCATTGCAATGTTTACCTTTGCGAATGTTGTAAACAAAATTGGGAAAATAGCAATTACGCCAAGGAAAAATGCACCAACAAGGGTAATCTTTGAAAGTATTCTGCCTATAAAATCGCTTGTCGGCTTGCCGGGTCTAATTCCGGGGATACCGCCGTTGCTCTGACGCAGATTGTTTGCAATTTCAATCGGATTATAAG
Source organism: uncultured Clostridia bacterium (assembly GCA_947631445.1). Taxonomy (GTDB): domain Bacteria; phylum Bacillota; class Clostridia; order Oscillospirales; family Ruminococcaceae; genus CANRLN01. The sequence goes on along the minus strand of CANRLN010000001.1, from coordinate 100,399 downwards.
ACATTGAAACATAGAAGTAATTGAAAGCAATAATCAGTATGAAATAAAGACAAGCATAGAATGGGTGAGTATAGCTGAACCATTCAAGCAATGTATGATAGAAGCCGTGACCCTTTGTATCGGGAACGAACATCTTTATTGTTGATGGAAGCGACATAAAGGACATTGCAAAGATAATTGGCAAAACGCCACTCATGCAAACCTTTATTGGAATATAGTGGCTTTGACCGCCATACATTTTGTTTCCAACAACTCTTTTTGCATACTGAATCGGAATACGTCTTTCCGAATTGTTCATAAAGATAATAAAAGAAATCATCAAAATAAAAATTACAACGATTATTGGAACAAGGATAATATACTTGGTTTCTCCTGTTTTCATAAGTTCAAACAGGGTCAATAGAGAAGCAGGACCTCTCGCTATAATACCTGCAAACAACAGCATCGAAACACCGTTGCCAACACCCTTTTCGTTAATCTGGTCGCCCAGCCACATTGTAAGACAAGAACCGGCTGTAAAGCAAGCAATTATAACTATTTCAGAAAAAATCTTTTCAAATCCGTTAGTATATAATACTGCGTGAGCCGAACGGCTAAGCGTCAAGTAGTATGCCCACGACTGGAACAGCGAAATGAAAAGAGCTGTAACCTTTGTAATTTTATTTAACTTTTTTCTGCCCTCAAGTCCTTCCTTCTGGAGTTTTTCCAGAGGAGGAAGAGCATATGTTAAAAGCTGAATGATGATTTGTGCGTTAATGTAAGGGGAAACCGACAAAGCAAGCAAGGTTGCTTTTGAAAAGTTACCGCCCGACAGCACGTTTAAATAGCTGAAAAAATCTCCTGAATCTGCCGATGCTTGAGCCCATGTTGCAAGAGCCGCACCGTCCAAATAAGGAACAGGCAATGCACCGCCGATTCTGTAGATAATGATGATGAAAAGTGTAAATAGAATTTTCTTTCTTAATTCAGGTGTACGCCAAATATTGCGAAAAGATTCTATCACTTAAATCACCTCAACCTTCCCGCCTGCCTTTTCAATTTTTTCCTTAGCAGATGCGGACACAGCCGCAACCTTTACGGTAAGGTTTTTAGTGAGTTCTCCGTTTCCGAGAATTTTAATTCCGTCTTTTGCGTTTTTAACCAAGCCTGCTGCCTTTAAAAGTTCAGTGTCAACGACTGTGCCGTCAACAAACTGTTCAAGCTGCGAAACGTTGATTGCAACATATTCTGTGCGGAAGATATTGTTAAATCCACGCTTTGGAATACGTCTTGCAAGAGATGTTTGACCTCCTTCAAAGCCGGGTCTGATTGAACCGCCTGAACGAGCCTTTTGTCCTTTATGTCCTTTGCCGGCTGTTTTGCCGTTTCCGGAACCATGTCCTCTACCTACTCTTTTAACGTCTTTAACAGAGCCAGGAGCAGGGGATAATTCGTACAACTTCATTTCCTAAAGCACCTCCTTGCTTTTACGCTTCTGTTACAGTAACAAGATGAGCAATTACTTTAATTTTACCCTGTGTCTGCGGGTTGTCAGGCTGAGTTGTTTCAGCACCGATTGTTCTCAAACCAAGGGAGTAAGCTGTAGCAATCTGCTTTTTGCTCTTACTGTTAAGGCTTTTTACCAATTTAATTTTAAGGTTAGCCATGTTAAGTTTCCTCCTTAGCCTAAATTTCCTTAATGGACTTTCCTCTAAGCTTGGCAACGTCTTCAGCAGACTTAACAGCTGCAAGACCAGCAATTGTAGCTCTTACTACATTGCAAGGATTGTTAGAACGAAGTGACTTTGTTCTGATGTCCTTAATTCCTGCAACCTCTACTACTGCTCTGACAGGACCGCCTGCGATAACTCCAGTACCTTGTGCGGCTGGCATAAGCAGAACTTCGCCTGCACCAAACTTACCAACAATTTCATGAGGAATTGTTGTGCCTTTTAGTGAAACTTTGATAAGGTTCTTCTTAGCGTCTTCAATTCCCTTACGGATTGCGTCCGGAACTTCTCCGGATTTTCCGATACCAAATCCAACTGTGCCGTTTCCGTCACCTACTACTACGAGAGCTGCGAATTTAAAAATTCTACCGCCCTTTACTGTCTTAGATACACGGTTTATAGCAACAACCTTTTCACTAAGCTCTAATGTTGAAGCATCTATAATAGCCAAAAGTATTACCTCCCTCTTTATTAGAAGTTGAGTCCGCCCTCACGAGCGCCCTCTGCCAACTCCTGAACACGTCCGTGATAAAGGTATCCGCCTCTGTCAAAAACAACATCTGTAATACCCTTTTCAGCAGCAGCTTTTGCAATCATCTTACCAACTGTTCTTGCACCCTCTTTGTTTCCGCCATTGCCTTCAAAATCTTTCATTTGAGAGTTAGCACTGCAAAGAGTAACGCCGTTTACGTCGTCGATAATCTGTGCAAAAATATTCTTAGAGGAGCGGAATACATTAAGGCGTGGACACTCGGGTGTGCCTGAAATCTTTGCACGAACTCTGGCATGTCTTTTTGCTCTGGCTTGTGCTTTATCAATCTTTTTAACCATTGTAAATACACTCCTTTATTATTTCTTAGCACCCTTACCGGCTTTACCTTCCTTACGGATAATGTGTTCGCCTTGGTAACGGATTCCCTTGCCCTTGTATGGCTCGGGGGGACGCTTTTCACGAATTTCGCAAGCAAACTGACCAACCTTTTGCTTGTCAATGCCCTTAACGATAATCTGGTTAGGGTTAGGAACATCGATTTTAATGTCCTCTGTTTCAGGAATAATTACCTGATGTGAAAATCCAAGATTCATTACAAGGTTAGAGCCTTGCTTTGCAGCTCTGTAACCAATACCCTCAATTTCAAGTGTTTTTGTGTAGCCGTTTGTAACGCCTTCAACCATATTAGAAATAAGAGTTCTTGTAAGACCGTGGAGAGATTTGTCTGCTCTATTTTCAGAGTGACGTTCAACCTTAACTTCACTGCCATCTACTGTAATTGTAAGTCTTGTGTCATATTTTTGAGTAAGAGTTCCCTTTGCACCCTTTACAGTAACAACGTTTCCGTCAGCAACTGTAACATCAACTCCAGCAGGAACACTAATTGGCTTAATACCTATTCTTGACATATTCTTTAGTCCTCCTTACCAGATGAATGCGAGAACTTCTCCGCCAACATTAAGTTTTCTTGCCTTCTTGTCTGTCATAATGCCCTTAGAAGTGGAAACAATAGCGATTCCCAAGCCCTTCATTACCTTAGGCATATCTTCACAAGAAGAATAAATTCTCAAACCTGGCTTTGAAACTCTTCTCAAACCTGAAATAACTGTGTTTGCGTTTTCGTCATATTTAAGGGTAATGCGAATAATACCCTGTTTGCCGTCCTCAATAACCTGATAGCCCTTTACATAACCCTCGTCTTCGAGAATCTGCACGATGGACTTTTTCACATTTGATGCAGGAACGTCAACTGTTGGATGCTTTGCAGTACTTGCATTGCGAATTCTGGTCAATAAATCTGCGATTGTATCAGTAATTTGCATGACCGTCAACCTCCTTTGCTCAATTTACCAGCTTGCCTTTTTAACTCCCGGAATCTGACCATCATGAGCGAGTTCTCTAAAGCAGATACGGCAGATGCCGAACTTTCTGAGATACGCATGAGGTCTTCCGCAAATCTTACATCTATTGTATGCACGGGTGGAGTATTTAGGTGTAGCCTGTTGTTTATTAATCATTGACTTCTTAGCCATTAGATGTTCCTCCCAATATTACTTTGCGAATGGAGCACCCAACAAGCTGAGCAACTCCTTAGCTTCTTCATCGGTTTTTGCAGTTGTGATAAAGTTAATATCCATACCACGAACCTTATCGATTTTATCATATTCGATTTCAGGGAAGATAAGCTGTTCTTTAATACCTGTTGAATAGTTTCCTCTGCCATCGAAAGAATTTCCGTTGATACCTCTGAAGTCACGAACACGTGGGAACGCTACATTGAAAAGTCTGTCAACGAATTCATACATCTTTTCAGCTCTGAGTGTTACCTTAACGCCGATGATTTCGCCTTCACGAAGCTTAAAGTTAGCAACCGACTTCTTTGCCTTACAAGCAATTGGCTTTTGACCAGTAATAGTTGCAAGGTCGTTCATGATTGCTTCAACAACCTTTGAGTTGCCTTTTTCAGAACCACAGCCGACATTAATAACAACCTTATCAAGCTTTGGAATCTGCATTACGTTTTTGTAGCCGAATTTTTCCATCATAGCAGGAGCTACGCTGCTAATGTATTGTTCTTTTAATCTTGACATCAGTAACCCCTCCTAATTAAAATTCATTACCACATTTGCAGGTTCTGACTTTCTTTCCGTCAACAACCTTGTGATAAACTCTTGTAGGTTTGTTGCACTTAGGGCAAACAACCTGAACCTTGCAAGCGTACAACGGAGCTTCAGCGGTAACAATTCCGCCTTGCTGCTGAGCAGAACGAGGTTTAACGTGCTTTGTAACCTGATTAATTCCTTCAACGATTACTTTGCCTTCTTTAGGAGAAACTCCTACAACCTTTCCCTGCTTGCCCTTGTCCTTACCGGAAAGAACAACAACTGTGTCGCCTGTTTTTACATGTAAATTACTCATCTTAACGACACCTCCAAATTAAAGAACTTCCGGAGCAAGTGACAAAATCTTCATGTAGTCCTTATCACGAAGTTCTCTTGCTACAGGTCCAAAAATACGTGTACCCTTAGGGGTTTTATCTTCCTTAATAATAACAGCAGCATTTTCGTCAAAACGAATATAAGTTCCATCGTTACGACGAAGACCGCTTGCTGAACGAACGATTACTGCTTTTACAACATCGCCTTTTTTTACAACTCCGCCGGGTGTTGCCTTTTTAACCGAAGCAACAACAACGTCGCCGATGTTTGCATACTTTCTGCGTGTACCTCCAAGAACTCTGATACACATAAGCTCTTTAGCTCCTGTGTTGTCAGCAACTTTGAGGTGGCTCTGCATCTGAATCACAGTGCGTTCCTCCTTTCGCCACTTAAAAATTCAAGGCATATGGGCTTTATTGCAAGCCCTTTGCCTTTGTGATATTTACTTGAATGTTGCTTTACAATTACTTTACCTGTTCGATAACTCTAACAAGACGCCATCTCTTATCCTTAGAGAGAGGACGAGTTTCCATTACTTCAACCTTATCTCCCTCGTTGCAGATGTTGTTTTCATCATGAGCCTTAAGTTTAACGGTTCTTCTGATGATTTTCTTGTAGAGGGGGTGTGGTACGTTATCTTCGATAGCAACAACGATTGTTTTATCCATCTTGTTGGAAACAACCTTACCAACTCTGGTTTTTCTAAGATTTCTTTCGCTCACCGTAAATCCTCCCTTCAGATTTATGCGTCAGCTTCGAGCTTACTAAGAAAAGTTTTTACACGAGCAATATCTTTCTTAACAGCCTTAAGTTTCATTGGGTTTTCGAGCTGATTGATAGAATGTTGAAAACGAAGATTGAAAAGTTCCTGCTTAAGGTCGCCGAGTTTGCTTTCAAGCTCTTCTTTTGTAAGGTCCTTAATTTCGTTTGCTTTCATTATTGCTCACCTGCCTCTTCTTTAACTACGAATTTGCATTTGATAGGAAGCTTGTGCATTGCAAGACGCATAGCTTCTCTGGCAGTTTCCTCTGAAACGCCGTTAATTTCAAACATAACTCTGCCTGGTTTAACAACAGCAACCCAATATTCAGGAGCACCCTTACCGGAACCCATACGAACACCGGCAGGTTTCTGTGTTACAGGCTTGTCAGGGAATATTTTAATCCACACCTGACCGCCACGCTTGATATATCTTGTCATAGCGACACGGGCAGCTTCAATTTGGTTTGAGGTAATCCAGCCACATTCAAGTGCCTGAAGACCAAACTGACCATAGGTAACCTTGTTACCACGAAGAGCCTTACCCTTCATTCTGCCACGCTGTACTCTTCTATACTTTACTCTCTTTGGAAGCAGCATTAGTTGTTACCTCCTTCTCTTTTTGCAGTTCTGTTTCTGTTAAAATTGCGTGAACCGTCTTTGCCTGCTCTTGGCTTGCGGCGTCTATCCTGCTTGTCAGCAGGTGTTCTGTTTGAGGAAGGAGCAACTTCACCCTTAAGAACTTCGCCTCTATAAATCCAAACCTTTACGCCAAGACGACCATAGGTTGTGTGTGCTTCAGCGAAACCGTAATCAATGTCAGCACGGATTGTCTGCAAAGGAATAGTACCTTCATGGTAAGATTCAGCTCTTGCGATTTCAGCACCGCCAAGACGACCGCTTACTCTTGCCTTGATACCCTTTGCACCAAGTTTCATAGCCTTACCGATTGCTTGTTTCATTGCACGTCTGTAAGAAATTCTATCCTCAAGGTCGTGAGCAATTTTTTCAGCAACCAACTGAGCGTTGATATCTGGCTGTTTTACTTCAATAATATTAATATTTACAGGCTTGTTTATAAGCTTTTCGATTTCTGCTCTAAGTTTTTCGATTTCTGCACCGCCCTTACCGATAACGAATGCAGGCTTTGCACAATGAATGTGAATTTTAACCTTACCGGTTGAAAAACGTTCAATTTCAATTTTTGCAACTCCAGCATAGGTGGACTTGCTGTCCGGATTCTTAGTTCTGGTGTTAATACGCTTCTGAATGAACTCTCTTATGTTGTAGTCTTCAACGAGTGTGTCGCCAAAAGTGCTTTTGTTTGCAAACCAGCGAGAATCCCAGTCCTTAATTACACCAACACGATAACCGTGTGGATTTACTTTCTGGCCCATAGTTTACCTCCTTTTGACGTTTATGCTTCTTTTTCTTTAAGAACAACTGTGATGTGAGAAGTTCTTTTAAGAATTCTGTATGCTCTGCCCCGTGCTCTTGGCATAATTCTCTTCATGATAGGTCCGGGAGCAACATAACATTCAGCAACATACAAAGATTTTGTATCCATGTTGTGATTGTTTTCTGCGTTGCTTGCGGCGGACTTGAGAAGTTTATCAAGATATTCACTTGCAGCCTTTGGTGTATTGTTTATAATAGCTTGTGCCAATTCAAGGTCCTTACCTCTGATAAGGTCAAGAACAATCTTTACCTTACGAGGAGAAATTCTTGCCATTTTGACTGTAGCTCTTGCTTCCATGTCTGATTTCCTCCTTTCCGCCGATTACTTACCGTTATTTGAAGTTTTTGAACCTGCGTGACCTTTAAAGGTTCTTGTTGGTGCAAATTCTCCAAGCTTGTGACCTACCATATCTTCTGTAACATAAACAGGAACGTGTTTGCGTCCGTCATGAACAGCAAATGTATGTCCAACGAAATCAGGGAAAATGGTGGAAGCTCTGCTCCAAGTTTTAAGAACTTTCTTTTCGCCTGCTTCATTCATTTGAATTACTCTTTTCAAGAGAGCCTCTTGTACGAAAGGTCCCTTTTTAGTGCTTCTGCTCATCTAAAATCTGCCTCCTTTCAGTCTTACTTACCGTTGCGACGCTTTACGATAAACTTATCGGAGCGATTGTGCTTAGCTCTTGTCTTAAGACCAAGTGCCGGTTTACCCCAAGGAGTAACAGGTCCTGGACGTCCAACAGGTGATTTACCTTCACCACCACCATGAGGGTGATCGCAGGGGTTCATTACAGAACCTCTTACAGTAGGTCTCCAACCCATGTGACGTTTTCTTCCTGCTTTACCAAGATTTACGTTGAGATGGTCGATATTTGAAACCTGACCGATTGTTGTCATGCAGTCAACAGGGATTCTTCTCATTTCTGTGGAAGGAAGACGAACAAGTGCGTACTTGTCTTCTTTACCCATAAGCTGAGCCATATTTCCTGCTGCTCTTACAAGCTGAGCACCCTTTCCAGGGTAAAGTTCGATATTATGGATAAATGTACCTACTGGGATATCCTTAAGAGCAAGTGCATTACCCGGTTTGATGTCTGCATCAGAGCCAGCTCTGATAACATCTCCAACCTTAAGACCGTTAGGAGCAAGAATATACTTCTTTTCGCCGTCTTCATACTGAACAAGAGCGATGAATGCCGAACGGTTTGGGTCGTATTCGATAGTTTGAACAGTAGCGTTCACACCAATCTTATTTCTTTTAAAATCAATGATTCTGTATTTTCTTCTTTCGCCGCCGCCTCTATGACGAACGGTGATTCTTCCGTAGCTGTTACGACCTGAATTTTTCTTCAAAGGTGTAAGCAAGCTTTTTTCGGGAGCAACCTTAGACAATTCCGAATAGTCAGTAACAGTCATGCCACGAGTACCGGGAGTCATAGGCTTGTAGCTCTTTATTGCCATTAATTATTCACTCCTTAAAAAGTTTTGCGAAGTTTATAAATTAAAACTCCATACATACCGCCAGACAAGCTGGCTCAAAAAAACGAGGTTATTATACCAAGCCCTCAAAGAATTCAATTGTCTTTTCGCCCTCTTTAAGGGTAACAATTGCCTTTTTCCAAGCAGAAGTATAGCCTGTGTTTCTGCCCATTCTTTTCTGCTTTGGCTTGCAACTAATAGTGTTTACCTTTGCAACCTTTACATTGAAAAGAGTTTCAACAGCCTTAGCGATTTCAATCTTGTTAGCATCTTTTGCAACTTCAAAAGTATACTTGCCACCTTGAAGGTTGTCCATACTTCTTTCTGTGATAATAGGGCGGATAATAATATCGGAAGCAAACTTTGCCATTATGCGTATACCTCCTCAATCTTCTTAACTGCGTCCTCAACAACGATAAACTTATCATAGTTGAGAATATCATATACATTAAGAGTGTTTACCTGAGTTGTTTTAACTCCAGGAATGTTTGCAGCACTCTTGATTATTTTCTTGTCAACGCCATTCAAAACGATAAGAGCCTTTTTGCCCTCAGCATTCAAAGACTTAAGCATTTCAACAACTGCCTTTGTCTTAAATTCATCAAGCTTGATAGCATCAAGAACGATAATGTCGTTATCAACAACTTTGGAAGAAAGAGCTGATTTAAGAGCAAGTCTTTTTTCTTTCTTGTTGATTGAATAGCTGTAATCTCTGGGCTTAGGTCCAAGAGCGATACCGCCGTGTACCCACTGAGGAGCACGGATAGAACCCTGTCTTGCGTGACCTGTTCCCTTTTGACGCCAAGGCTTTCTGCCTCCGCCTCTTACTTCTGTACGAGTAAGTGTGGACTGTGTACCCTGTCTTTGGTTTGCAAGATAGTTTACCACAGCAGCGTGCATAACAGCTTTGTTAGGTTCGATGCCGAAAATGCTGTCGTTTAACTCAAGTTCGGAAACAGTGTTGCCTGTCATATTATATACTGAAACCTTTGGCATTTTAAATCCTCCTTCCGATTAAGCCTTCTTAACGCAATCAACGATTGTAACGATTCCGTTTTTAGGTCCTGGAATAGCACCCTTGATTGCAATAAGATTATTGTCAACATCAATCTTAACGATTTCCAAGTTTTGTACAGTAACCTTTTCAACGCCCATGTGACCTGCCATGCCTTTACCCTTAAAAATTCTTGAAGGGCTGGAGCAAGCACCCATAGAGCCTGCCTGTCTTCCAACAGGACCTGTACCGTGAGATTCTCTCAAAGTACGCTGATTGTGACGCTTAACAGCACCTGCAAAACCTTTACCCTTGCTTGTGCCGGAAACATCAACGATGTCGCCTACTTCAAACTGGTCAGCCTTAAACAAATCTCCAACATTGTTTGCAGAAATATCGTCAAGTCTAAACTCCTTAAGAGTTCTCTTAAGAGCAACGCCAGCCTTTTCAAAGTGACCCTTTAAAGGCTTGTTTGTTGCTTTATCTGTAGTTTCGCCAAATCCAAGCTGAACTGCATTATAGCCATCTTTTTCAGTTGTTTTCTTCTGAACAAGAACGCAAGGACCTGCTTCAACTACTGTAACCGGAGTAACAGCACCGGTTGCTTCGTCAAAAATCTGTGTCATACCGATTTTTTTACCGATAATAGCTTTTTGCATTATATTTTCCTCCTAAACGGTTATTGGTTGGAATAAACCAACGTGACCTGCTTTGAGTTGTTGTGATATTTCAGAAAATATCATTAGGAAATTACTTGATTTCCATTACAACGTCAACACCTGCAGGAAGGTCAAGATTCTGAAGAGCCTTTGCTGTTTCCTCAGTAGGTCTTACAACATCGATAAGACGCTTGTGAGTTCTCATTTCAAACTGCTCACGTGAATCCTTGCAATTATGAACAGCACGAAGGATAGTAATAACTTCCTTGTCTGTAGGGAGCGGGATAGGGCCCGAAACCTTTGCACCCGAACGCTTTGCAGCTTCAACAACCTTAGCAGCTGCTGCGTCTACTACAGAATGTTCATAACCTTTGATTCTGATTCTGATTTTTTCATTGACTGCCATTAATTTCGCCTCCTTAAAGTAATAAGTAAATTTCGTATAAACTTCGGGAGCTTTGCAACACTTTAACTCTACCGTGTGTTCCCTATATAATATTTCAAAAAAATTTAAAAATCATATAGTACACAAGTGCTGATTCCGCCCGGTTTAAAATCGGACATACTCGGTGTAAATTACCCAACATTAAAATTGGCAACCTCACACTTCAACGCACATCTCGCAGTCGACTTAATCATTATAACACATATTGTACGGTTTGTCAATAGCTAATATGTCATTTATTTAAATTTTGGCAAGAGAAATTATCCAAAGCTTTCACATTTTTTTTATTTATTTTTCACAAACATTAATTATAACAACCCTATTAATAATTTTAATGCTTGAAGTTTTGATATAAAATAATTTTTATTACCTTTTCCACGCCGCAGGTGGAAAAAAGATATCTTAAGCTAAAAAATACCCCTGCAAAAGCAAGGGTATAAAAAACTAATCCTTTTTACTTCTAAAAACAAGAGCCGCTGCAAATCCAAACACCAATGCCGCAGAAATTCCAGCCGCTCCGGCGGTAATTCCACCGGTAAAAATTCCGATAAATCCTTTTTCGTCTATTGCTTCTCTAACTCCTTGTGCCATAAGATTTCCAAAGCCGGTAAGTGGAACTTTTGCTCCTGCTCCCGCAAAATCTACAAGCCCCGAATAAATCCCCAATGCTCCAAGAATAACACCGGCAACAACATAGCTTGTGAGTATTCTTGCTGGTGTAAGTTTAGTGTAGTCAATAAGAATTTGCCCAATAGCACATAAAATTCCGCCTACAATAAAAGCCCATAAAAAGTGCATAATATTTCCCCCTTTACTTTTAATATAGCAATTAATATAACAATATAATAAATCAATGCCTTGTTTGCTTGATTACTTTTGGCGGTATTTCCCCACTTACGGCGAAGAAATACCATAAAAATTATTCTGCCGAAATCCAAACCGCATGAGCAATGGACGGAATTGTTTCGCCCTGCTGGTTTATGGTCGGCGACATTAAAGCACCTGTTGCTACAAACAGAATATTTTTAATCTCTCCGCTTTTAAGCTTTGGCAAAAAATATCCGCAAAGCACACCACCGCTACAACCGCATCCGCTTCCGCCTGCGTGCATATCCTGCTTTTCAATATCATAAAGCATTATTCCGCAATCCTTGTGAACAGAACCAATTGAAATTTTTTCTTTTTCCATCAAACTACACAAGAGTTCCGAACCAACCTTGCCCAAATCCCCCGTTACTATATAATCAAAAAAGCCTGGTGCTTTCTGAGTGTCTTTAAGAAATCTTGTTATAACATCAAACGCAGCAGGAGCCATTGCCGCCCCCATATTGTTTGCATCGGTTATTCCCATATCAACAATCCTGCCTATTGTAACCGCACGGATAAAGGGAGCTGTTCCCTCTGAGGACACCACCACCGCTCCCGATGCTGTTGCTGTATGCTGGGCGGTCGGCGTTCTTTGTCCGCCATATTCAAGCGGAAATCGGTATTGCCTTTCCGCTGAACAAAAGTGAGATGAGGTAACCGCAACAATTTTTTTCCCGACCCCTGAATCGCAAAGCAATCCAGATAGTAACAATCCCTCTGCCATTGTGGAGCAAGCTCCATATATTCCAAGAAAAGGTATTTCATAGTCTTTAATTCCAAAGGTTGTACCTATACACTGATTGAGCAAATCTCCACCGAACATAAAATCTATATTTTCCGGCTTAAGATGTGCTTTTTCAAGTGCAATTCTAACCGACTGTTTTTGTAGCTGACTTTCTCCCTGTTCATAGGTTTTTGAGGTCATATACGGGTCATCATTAATCTTATCAAAATTATTGCCAAGAGGTCCTTCCCCTTCGTCCTTTCCGCCGACACTTGCAAATGAATAAATGCAAGGCGGTTTTTCCATAATATATGTTGCACCGGATAATCTTACTGGCATAAAAATTCTCCTTTCGACCTAATTATTTTTATTTATTATTTGCCGAAAAAAAATTTTTATTCACAAAATAAAAAGCGAAGAGCTTTCGCCCTCCGCTTAATAATGGGTTTAAGGAATTATTCCTTGTGTGCTTCAACATACTTAACTATGTCGCCAACAGTCTTAATATTTTCAACCGCTTCATCAGGAATTTCAAGGTCAAATTCTTCCTCAATAGACATTACAAGGTCCACAAGGTCAAGCGAATCCGCACCAAGGTCATCAACGATTGAAGAGTCAAGCTTTACATCGTCTTTATCAGCGTCAAGCTGGTCAACGATAATATCCTGTACTTTTTCAAATACCATGTCGAGTCAACCTCCCTTATATTTTATTTTTTCACCGGCACAACAACCATTCAACAAGATTGAAACCGGCAATATAGTAAAATCAAAGACCTTGAGTTTCAAACTCTCCGATTCTCCTAAACTTATTATAGCGTAATTCAAGCAATTCGTCAAGTCTTTTTTGTAAATTTTTTTGTAAACTATTAAAAATAAATTTTGAAATATTTTCCGCAGTATAGTGTGGGTCGGTATTTGCCCCATTTTCAGCCTCTTCTATCTTATAATCACAGATTTGCATTTTTATTAAATCATCTGCTGTAATATGTAAAAGATTAGCAGCCTGTTCCTCTTTTGAAGCGTCCTTCCACAAAATGCTTGCACAACCACGGGGAGAAATTACCGAATATATAGCATTTTCAAGCATTGCCAGTTCATCACACACGCCAAGAGCCAACGCTCCGCCAGAACCGCCCTCGCCCAAAATAATAGACAAAATAGGGGTTTTTATAGTCATAAATTCCATAATACAGCGTGCTATTGCCTCGCCCTGCCCTCTTTCTTCTGCCTCAACTCCGCAGAATGCCCCGGGGGTGTCAATAAAACAAATTATAGGGCGACCAAACTTTTCCGCCTGTCTTGCAAGTCTTAAAGCCTTTCTGTAACCCTCAGGGTGAGGCATTGCAAAATTTCTGTATTGATTTTCCGCAAGGTCGTGTCCTTTAACCTGTGCAATAATTGTAACGGGAAGTCCACGAAAATAAGCAATACCACCAATTAAAGCATGGTCATCGCCATAATATCTATCACCGTGCATTTCAAAAAAATCATCAAAAATCATTGGAATATAATCAAGTGCAGTAGGACGATTTTTATTTCTTATTATCTGCATTTTTTCCCAAGCAGTAGTAATATTGTCACTCATTGTCTGTCACCCCTTCCAAATTTCCTTTTTTGTGAAGTTTTATAAGATGTGCAAGGGTTCTTCTCATTTTACTTCTTTCAACAATCATATCAACAAAACCATGTTCATACAAAAATTCAGCGGTTTGGAAATCATCTGGAAGTCTTTGCTTTATAGTGCTTTCAATAACTCGTCTTCCCGCAAAACCGATTAAAACCTTAGGTTCAGCAATAATAATATCCCCAAGCGATGCAAAAGACGCAGTAACTCCACCGGTGGTCGGGTCGGTCATAACGGTAATATAAAGTTGCCCCGCCTGACTGTGTTTGGAAACCGCACCGGCTGTTTTTGCCATCTGCATTAAAGAGATTGTACCCTCCTGCATTCTTGCCCCGCCTGCTGCCGTAAACAAAACAATTGGCAATTTATTTTCTGTGGCAAATTCAAATGCTCTTGTGATTTTTTCGCCCACAACGCTTCCCATCGATGCCATCATAAAATTTGAATCCATAGCACCAATGACAATCCTTTCATTTCTAATTTTTGCCTCTCCAGTAACAACAGCGTCATTAAGACCTGTTTTTTCCCTTAAACCTTTTGTTTTTTCACTATAATCAGGGAAATCAATAGGGTTTGACGCAATCATATCTTTATCAAATTCAATAAAACTTCCCTTGTCAACAGTAATATTAATTCGCTCTCTTGCTCCTATTCTTGCGTGATAGTTACATTTTGGGCAAATTTTTCCGTTGTGAACAAATTCGTCCATAAAAACGGTTGAACCACAACGTGTGCATTTAAACAATAAATCTTTTGGAATATTTTGATTTTTTTTGTCCTTAACATCATGACCGTTGTTAAATCTGTTGCGGACAACCGAAAAAATATTTTGTTTCATTTATTTTATAACCTGCCTTTTGTTATAGTTAATTATATAGTTGTCCTGCCAAGAAAGCCATTGTCATAATCCCCCGCAAGAAATCCTTCGTTTCTTACCAGTCTAAGCTGAAAATCTATATTTGTTGCTGGACCTTCAACTATAAACTCTGCCAATGCCCATTGCATTTTTGCAATAGCTTCTTCACGGGTGTTTGCATGAACAATAAGTTTTCCAATCATTGAATCGTAATAGGGAGGAATTGTGTAGTCTTGATAAACTGCTGTATCAACCCTTACCCCAAAACCTCCGGGAATATGGAGTGTTTTTATCTTTGCCGGAGATGGTCTAAAATCGTTTTCGGGGTCTTCGGCATTAATTCTACATTCGATAGCGTGACCGTTCATGTGAATGTCTTTTTGCTTAATGCTAAGTTTTTCACCCGCTGCAATTAATATCTGTTGTTTAACCAAATCTATTCCGGTCACTGCCTCGGTTATTGGGTGTTCCACCTGTATTCTTGTGTTCATCTCCATAAAATAATAATCGCCGTTTTTATCCACCAAAAATTCAATAGTTCCAGCATTTTTATAACCACAGGTTTTGGCGGCAAGCACTGCCGATTCGCCCATTTTTTTTCTGAGCTTTTCTGTCATAATCGGGGACGGAGTTTCTTCCAAGACTTTTTGATTACGCCTTTGCATGGAGCAATCACGTTCGCCAAGATGAATTACATTACCGTAATTATCCGCAAGTATCTGAATTTCAATATGCTTTGGATTTTCGATAAACTTTTCAATATAAATATCATCGTTTGCAAAACAGGCAAGAGCTTCCACCTTTGCAGCTGTAATTTGTTCTTCAAGTTCGCTTTCCTTACGGATAATTCTTATTCCACGTCCACCACCGCCTGCCGAGGCTTTAACCATAACGGGGTAACCTATTTCTTTTGCAAGCTTTTTAGCGTCATCAAGACTTTCAACAGCACCGTCAGAACCAAGAATTACAGGAACTCCGGCTTTTTTCATAGATTCCTTTGCATTTGCCTTATCGCCGAGCATTTCAATGCTTTCTGGGTCAGGGCCGATAAAAGTAATTCCGCACTTACGGCAGGTTCTTGCAAAGGTTGAATTTTCAGACAAAAACCCAAAACCGGGGTGAACCGCCTGAGCCCCTGTAAGTTCACAAGCGGCAATAATTGATTTTATGTTAAGATAGCTGTCACGGCTGAGTGCAGGGCCAATACAGATTGACTCATCGGCAATCTGTGCATGAAGTGAATCGGCATCGGCTGTTGAATAAACAGCAACGGTTGAAATGCCAAGCTCCCTGCAAGCCCTTATAATTCTAACAGCAATTTCGCCACGGTTGGCGATAAGTACTTTGTCAAACATTCTTTTTTTGCCTTTCATATATATAATTTTACTTGATTGCAAAGGTAATTTCAGCCGAAACAGCCTTTTTACCGTTTACGGTTGCAACTGCTTTTCCAACACCAATTGGACCTTTTACCTTGATAATTTCAACCTCAAGCAAAAGTGTGTCGCCCGGAACGACCTGCTGACGGAATTTGCACTTGTCAATACCGCCGAAAAATCCTATTTTGCCTTTATTTTCGGGCATTGCAAGCAGTGCCACCGCACCTGCCTGTGCAAGCATTTCCACCATAAGCACACCGGGGGTTACAGGATACTCGGGAAAATGTCCCTTAAACCAGAAATCTTCCTGCTTTATATATTTGGTTGCAACAACCCTTTTTCCAACCTCAAGTTCGTTTACCTCATCAATAAGCAAAAATGGGTCACGGTGTGGAATAATTTCCATAATCTGCTCTTTGTTTAATACTACTGCCATAAAAATTTCCTTTCGATTTTTTAAAATTAACTTTTAAAAAATATACTAAAAATGTCTTTGTTTTCCCCACTGTAGGCGGGGAAAACAATTAATAATAACAATAAAAATAATTATTATTCAACATACATTACAGTTTGGTCAAATTCCACGGGGTCGCCGTTGGAAACGCAAATTTCACTTACAACTCCGTCAACTTCGCTCTTAACCTCATTCATAACCTTCATAGACTCAATAATATAAATTATATCGCCCTTTTTGATATGCTGACCTTTTGAAACAAAAGGCTTAGCATTTGGAGAAGCAGCCGCATAAAAAGTTCCAACAATAGGAGCTTTAACCGCTGTTCCCTTGCTTGCTGAAACCGCATTGTTATTGTTTGCAACTGGCTGAGCCGGAACGGATGGAGCGTTTGGAGCAGGAGCAAAACTCGGCAACGGCATAATGGGGGGCATGGGAGCTACAGGAGGAATTTTTGCCTTGATTGTAACCTTTACACCGTCGTTGTCAAGGGTAATTTCCGAAAGAGAATTTTCATTTACAATCTTTGCAAGTTTTTCAACCGTATCAATATCAAATGTTCCCATAATTTTTTTGTTATTCTTTTCCATATTTCTTGTTACCTTTCAGAATGTCTTAGTTATACTTTTTAAGACAGATTGTAGCATTGTGTCCGCCAAAACCAAGCGAATTGGAAAGAGCAGCATTAACCGTCATTTCACGATTGGAATCAACAGCATAATCCAAATCGCACTCTGGGTCTGGTGTCTTGTAGCCAAGCGTCTTATGAACAAGATTATTTTTAATTGACAAGGCTGTAACGATAGCCTCAACTGCACCTGCACCGCCGAGGAGGTGACCAATCATACTCTTTGTAGAGTTGACAACAACCTTGTTTGCAGCCTCTCCAAGAGCAAGTTTAATAGCGGTTGTTTCGTATTTATCATTAAGACCTGTGGAAGTTCCGTGAGCGTTGATATAATTTACATCTTCCGCCTTAAGTCCTGCCTCTGTGTAAGCATTTTTCATAGCAACAGAGGCTGCCTCTCCAGTAGGAGAAGGGCTTGTCATATGGTAAGCGTCAGTAGTTGCACCATAGCCAGCAATTTCCGCATAAATCTTAGCACCTCTTGCCTTTGCGTGTTCAAGTTCTTCAAGCACAAGACAACCAGCACCCTCACCAAGAACAAAGCCTTGACGGTTTGCATCAAATGGGGTTGAAGCTTCTTCAAGAGTTTCAGCCTTTGAAAGTGCTTTCATATTGTTAAATCCAGTAAGGGTAAATCTTGAAATACAAGCTTCCGCACCGCCTGCAATACAAGCATCAAGATAGCCATCTTTAATCTTTCTGAAAGCCTCACCAATTGCGTGTGTAGACGATGCACAAGCGGTAACGGTTGCGAAATTATCGCCTTTAAAGCCTGTTTTCATTGCAATTTGACCTGCTGCCATGTTTGCAATCATCATAGGGATATAGAAAACAGAAACCTTGTCGGGTTTTGCCATAAATCTTGCGTGTTCTTCCGCCATAAGATTATGACCACCAATTCCAACGCCAACAATAGTTCCAACTCTGAATGGGTCTAAATCTTTTAAGTCACTTCCACAATCTTCAAGAGCCTGCAAAGCAGAATAAACCGACATTTGAGTGAATCTGTCCATTCTCTTTGCTTCTTTTTTCTCAATGCCACATTTTGTAACATCAAAATCTTTTACCGAACCAACGACCTTAACAGGAAAATCAGTTACATCAAACTGGTCAACAAAAGAAAGACCAAGTTTATTTGCCTTGATATTTTCCCAAAATTCATTAACGTTTAAACCGTTTGGGTTTACAGTACCCATTCCGGTAATAACCACTCTTTTCATACATTACTCTCCTTATTTTAGTTTATTTATATTAAAATATTTTTTCAGGTAGGAAAAATTCGAGGGAAAGGGGCAACACCCTTTAATTCTCTTAAGTTACAATGTATGGGACAAAATCCCTACACAAAAGACTTCCCTTTTTATTTATTTTTAAACTCCTGCATTTCTGCATCTGTAAATCGTGAAATCATTTCCCTATATAAAGCCTCACACATATCGGGGTCAGCACCATATTTTTCTGCCTTTTCCTTTACGCCTTTAATAACCTGCTCAACACGGTCTGGAGCTTTAACGCCCTGTTCATCTTTTTTAAATTTTGAGGCTTGCTTAACATATTCTCCACGCTCAGCAATAAGCTTTATTATTTCATTGTCAATTCTGTCAATGCCCGCTCTAACCTCTTGAATATCCTTGCATATCATAACTTAAAACCCTTAAAAATAACCTACATTGAAAGTCCGCCGGAAATTTCAATAACCTGTCCTGTAACATAGCTTGCGTCTTTTGAGGCAAGGAAAGAAACAACCCCTGCAATCTCCTCAACTTCGCCATATCTTTTCATTGCAATCTGTGCAAGCATTGCATCACGCTGTGCATCTGTAAGCTTATCGGTCATTGGAGTTTTAATAAATCCGGGAGCAACCGCATTACAGGTAATGCCTCTTGAACCAAGTTCTTTAGCAACCGTTTTTGTCATGCCGATAATAGCGGCTTTTGTTGCAGAATAGTTCATCTGTCCGGGGTTTCCATAAAGTCCTGCAACAGATGCAAGGTTGATAATTCTGCCGGATTTCTGACGCATCATAATATTTCCAACAAACTTTGACATATTAAAAACGCTTTTCTGGTTTACTGCAATAACAGTATCATACTGTTCTTCGCTCATTCTTGCAAGCAGTCCATCACGGGTAATGCCTGCATTGTTTACAAGCACATCAATTGTCTTAAATCTTTCTTTAACCGCCTTAACGGTAGCCTCAACCTGCTCATAGTTTGAAACATCACAAATAAACTTTTCACATTCAACGCCCAAAGCCTTGATTTTATCCATAATATCGTTGTTTTCAAACATTGCCTCGGAAATATCGTTAAGGGCAATGTTGTAACCGTCACTTGCAAGTCTAAGAGCAATAGCCGCCCCGATACCTCTTGCCGAACCTGTAATTAAAGCAGTAGCCATTTTTTTATCCTCCTAAATGCTTAATCATATTTTTATATTATATTCCCACGGTGGGAAAATTTATTATTTATTTAAAAGCTGTTCAGCCTGTGCAAACATTTCTTCTACTATTTCTTTTGCAGGCTTAACCTCGTTTACCATACCTGCAATAGCACCACAAAGGAAAGAACCCTCTTCAAGGTTGCCGTCCTGAACGGCTTTTCTAAGCGAACCAAGTGTAATTTCTTCAAATTCATCTGGGGTAATAGTTCCGTTCATCTCACCGCTTGCAAGCTTTTTAGAAAACTTTGTTTTAACATTTCTGCAAGGGTGACCAGTCGAACGACCAGTAACAACGCTATCAGTATCCTTTGCATCAACAACCAGTTTTTTATATGTAGGGTGAATTTGACATTCTTCAGCAGCAAGAAAACGTGTTCCAACCTGAACGCCCTTTGCACCAAGCATAAACGATGCTGCAATTCCTCTGCCGTCAGCAATACCGCCTGCTGCAATAACAGGAATACTAACAGCATCAACCACCTGAGGAACAAGGCACATTGTGGTATTTTCACCAATGTGACCGCCCGATTCTGTACCCTCAGCAATGACAGCGTCCGCCCCTGCTCTTTCCATTCTCTTTGCAAGACCAACCGACGGAACAACCGGAATAACCTTAATTCCTGCTTCTTTCCATGCAGCCATATATTTTCCTGGGTTGCCTGCACCGGTTGTAACAACCGGCACACCTTCTTCAACAACAAGCTTTGCAAGTTCGTCAGCGTTAGGACTCATAAGCATAATATTAACACCAAAAGGCTTGTCTGTAATTTCTTTGCATTTTCTAATCTGGTCACTCAGATAATCAATAGGAGCAGAACCACCTGCAATTATACCAAGACCGCCAGCGTTTGAAACAGCCCCCGCAAGGGTGCTTTCAGCAATCCAAGCCATACCGCCCTGAAAAATAGGATATTTAATTCCCAAAAGTTCTGTAATATCTGTCTTTAAAGTTGTCATTTTCTTTTATCTCCTTTGTTTAATATTCAAACACAACCGCACCATAGGTAAGACCACCGCCAAAGCCTACAATACAAACCTTGTCGCCACGCTTAATTCTGCCGTCATTTACAGCGTCAACAAAAGCCACGGGAATGGAAGCGGACGAGGTGTTGCCGTAACGGTCGATATACACAACAAACTTATCCATAGAAAGACCAAGATTTTTAGCAGCCGTTTCAATAATTCTAACATTAGCCTGATGAGGAACAATAGCATTTAAATCTTCTGGAGAAATTCCTGCTTTGTCGCAAGCATTTTTAACGGCAAACGGGAGTGTTTTAGTAGCAAACTTATAAACTTCTCTTCCGTCCTGAACAAAATAATGCTTTTTAGTTTCAGGCATATTCATGTTGTAATCTTCGGTATTTTTTCTAAAAACATTTTCGCTTTTCAAAGCTCTTGAAACAACCTTGTCTGCACTCTCTGCATCTGAACCCAAAAAGCTTGCATAAGGTGTTTCTGCTCTTGTGATTACAAACGCTCCCGCTCCATCTCCAAAAAGTATGCAGGAAGCACGGTCTGTATAATCAACAAATTTAGAAAGTTCTTCGGTTGCAACCACAAGAACATTGTTAATTTCAGGGTTGCCATAAAGATAATTCTTAGCCATATCCACCGCATAAGCAAAACCGGTGCAGGCAGCGTTAATATCAAAAGCAGGCTTGCCATTAATTCCAAGTTCTCTTTCGATAAGGCAGGCGGTGGACGGTGTAAAAAAGTCTGGGGTTACGGTTGCCGCAATAATCAAATCAATTTCATCTTTACCTATTCCCGCATTTTCAATAGCCTTTTCGGCAGCCATAGCACCAAGATAATATGTAGGCTCACCATTTGTAATATGTCTTGTTTTAATTCCAGTACGCTGGGTTATCCATTCATCGTTGGTTTCAACGATTTTTGCAAAATCGTCATTGGTTGCAATAAGTTCTGGGACAAAATGCCCTACTCCTAAAACCTTTATTCCGTTGTTATTCAAAAATTATTCCTCCTCGCAATTTTTAAAGTTCTTATAGCCTTAGTCCTAAAATATAAGTTTTTATTATTTTTTCTTAGCTTACAGCAGATGGAAAAAAGTGTGGATTTTTTACCGCACAATATATTAAGACGTTTTGCTATAAAATTTAAATTTTATAAAAAATTTTAAATTTTTTTAATTTGCTATTGTACTATTTGAAAAAATATGTTATAATATATTTATCGACCTATATATTTATTATAATAGCTAATAGTACTATTATAACTCTTTTTTTCTCATTCGTCAATATGATTTTATTAAGTTTAGGAAAAATTTAATAAATTCCACATTAAAGTATGCAAAATTAAGAGTTTTTATGTAATAATTTAGGTATTTATGTCGACTATAAATTAAAATTTTTAACCAAAGGAGAATTTTTATGAACACTTTAGCAGGAAAATGCGTAGAAAAAACAGTATTTTTATTTTCGGGTCAGGGTTCTCAGTATGTTGGAATGGCGGTAGAACTTTGTGAAAACTTTGAATGTGCCAAAAAAATATTTGACACGGCAAGCAAAGTTCTCGGCTATGACCTTTTCGATATTGTAAAAAACGGCACAGAACAAACACTTGGTCTTACCAAACATTCTCAGCCTGCAATTATGGCAACCTCTCTTGCAGCATTTGAAGCAGCAAAACAGCAGGGCTTTGAGTTTGCAGGGGTTGCGGGTCACTCGCTCGGCGAATATGCTGCAATGGTTGCATCAGGGGTTGTTTCGCTTGAGGACGGATTTAAGCTTATCAAGACAAGAGCCGAAGCAATGCAAAAGGCAGCAGAACAAAACAGCGGTTCTATGTATGCTATTATTGGACTTCCCGCAGAGGAGGTTGAAAAGGTTTGTGAGCAGGTTGAAGGCTATGTTGTTCCGGTAAACTACAATTCTTCGGTTCAAACGGTTATTGCTGGCGAAACTCAGGCGGTAGAAAAGGCTGCTGAAATCTTTGCAGGAATGAAAAAAAGAGCAATCAAACTTAATGTTGCATCGGCTTTTCATTCTCGCCTTATGCAGTCGGCAGCTGATGAATTTGTTGAAACTGCTAAAACTGTAAGCTTTAATGCTCCCAATGTTGAGTTTTATTCTAATGTTTATGGCGATGTTCTCAAGGACTTTTCGGATATGCCGAATTTGCTTGCAAAACATATTGTTTCGCCAGTTTATTTTACCAAAGAACTTGAACTTATGCAGAAAAACGGCTATGTAAACTTTGTTGAACTTGGTCCAAACAAGGTACTTACCGGTCTTGTAAAGAAAACCCTTAAGGGTGTAAACGCAGTAAATATTGAAAATATTGCCACACTTGAAAAAGCAATTGAAACGATTGCAAAATAATTTTTATTGGTTGTTTTCCTTGCTATAAGCAGGAAAAACAAAGATATTTTTTATGACTAAGGAGGTTTTCGCCTTGAAACGTAAAGACTATATATCCTGGGACGAATATTTTATGGGGCTTTCGTTGCTTTCGGCACAGCGAAGCAAGGACAACAACACTCAGGTGGGAGCCTGCATTGTGTCGCAGGACAACAAAATATTATCCATAGGCTACAACGGAATGCCAATCGGTTGTGATGATGACGATATGCCGTGGGAACGGGAGGGGGATTTTTTAAACACAAAATATCCCTTTGTTTGTCATGCAGAACTTAACGCAATACTCAACCGCCCTACTGTAAGCCTGCAAAATGCTAAAATTTATGTAAGCCTTTTCCCCTGCAACGAATGTGCAAAAGCAATAATTCAAAGCGGAATAAAAGAGGTTATCTATTGGGAAAATAAATATGCCGACTCTGACGAAGTGAAAGCCTCCAGAAAAATGTTTGAACTTGCAGGGGTAAAAATAACCCAGTATATCCCAACCGGCAGGGAAATTACAATAAAGCTTTAAAAATATTTTATAATTTTATATGGAGATGATTTTTATGTCACAAAATAGAAAATTTGCAATTTTAGGGGAAACTCTTGGTCACACCATGTCCCCTCCGATACATAAAGAACTTTTTGAGATTAAAAACCGTGAGTTTGAATATGAAATCCTTGAGATTGCTCCAAAGGATTTGGAAAACAACCGTAAACTTCTTGACAGCTTAAACGGATATAATATTACAATTCCCCACAAGATGAGTATTATTGATTTTACCGATGAACTTGACCAGTCCGCCAAAAGATATAATTCGGTAAACTGCATTGTAAATCGTGACGGAAAACATATCGGCTACAACACCGACTGCAACGGATTTCTTGAAACAATAAAATCCATGAATGTTAAGTTTGAAGGAAATGTTCTGCTTATTGGTTGTGGCGGAGTTGGCAGAATGATGGCAATTGAAGCGGCTCTTGCGGGGGCTAACCTGTATATTGCCGTTTTACAAAGCGATATGCCACTTGCAGAAGAAGTAGAAAAAGAAATAAAATCAATGAAAGCCGATGCCAATATTAATATAGTACTTAATACTGAAATTGACACTAATGTAAATTATACTTTACTTATGAACGCTTGCCCTGTGGGAATGTACCCCAAAATTAATGCTTGCCCCGTAGAAGATGAGGTTATAAAGGCAAGCGATGCCGTGTTTGACGTAATATACAATCCTATTGAAACGGTGCTTATGAAAAAGGCAAAGGCTATGGGCAAAAAGGCTTGCGGAGGAATGGCAATGCTGGTTTGGCAGGCGGTTGTTGCCCACAAAATTTGGGACAATGACGACTATTCCAATCAGGAGGTTCAGGAGATTATAAACGAAATGGAAAAAAAGGTTGCGGAGGATTTTAAATAATGGAAAACTATGCTCAAAACAAACCGATTTTTCTTTGTGGTTTTATGGGCAGCGGAAAATCCACCATCGGAAAACAGCTTGCCCGCCTCAGCGGACGTGAATTTATAGATATGGATAACTATATTGAACAACAGCAGTCCATGACAATAGCTGAAATTTTTGAAAAATATGGGGAAGAATACTTTAGAGAGCTTGAAACTACAACTATAAGTTCTTTTGACAGCTCCCCTGTAATAATCGCCACCGGTGGCGGAACTCTCCTTTCAGAACACAATGCCGATATTGCAAAAAATCTGGGAATTGTTGTGTATATCAACACAGACTTTGAAATTTGCTACAACCGCATTAAGGGAGATGTTCGCCGACCTATTGCATACAACTCCACCAAACAGCAACTGCTTGAAAGATATAAAACCCGCAAACCGCTTTATATGAAACATTCAAACAGTGTTTCTTCGGGCGGATACTCTCCAAGAGCGATTGCCAAAACAATTCTTGCCCAGTGGCAGATAAAAGAAATTTAAAATATTTTTATTAACTGTTTTCTCCGCCTTAGGTGGGAAAAGCAAAGATATTTTTAATATTAAAACAAATTTGAAATAAGGGGGGATTTTTTATGAAAAATCGTGTTCATGTTAGAATATGTAACCGTGTTTACAGTATGATAACCGATGAATCGGATATGTATACTGCACAGCTGAGTAATGAACTTTCCGACCGAATAGAAACGGTTTCAAAACAAAGCTCACTTTCGTTGGTTGACGCCGCAATACTAACCGCCCTCGAACT
Organism: uncultured Clostridia bacterium; assembly: GCA_947631445.1. GTDB lineage: Bacteria > Bacillota > Clostridia > Oscillospirales > Ruminococcaceae > CANRLN01. The sequence goes on along the minus strand of CANRLN010000001.1, from coordinate 75,414 downwards.
GCTCGACAATATTAAAAAGAACAACTATAACACCGACAGTATACGCAGTCAGGTAAACGAATATATAAAAATTGCAAACGAGGCTAAAAATCAGGTGGAACAGCTTAATGTTATTATCGACCAGAACGATGCGGTTATACAAAAGCTCCAGCAGGAAAACAATCAGCTTTCCGAACAGCTAAGCATTGCCCAAAGCACTCTTGCCAATCAGCAGGAGGATATTAAGAATATTACAGAATATGCCACCGCAAAAGAACAGGAAAATGTACAGCTTACCGAACAGATTAAACAGCTTCAGGAATATATTCAACAGATTCAAAATGCTGAAAATCAACCAATTGTTTCCGAAACCGAAAACAATAAAGTCGAAAACACTAAAACACAAACAACAAGCAAAACTAAAAATAGCAGGAAAAAATAATTATAATTTAATGAAAGGGATTAACAAATGTCAGTTGAAATACTATCTCCGGCAGGAGCATTTGAAAGCGTTGTGGCGGCGGTTTGCAGTGGAGCAAATGCTGTGTATGTAGGCGGAAATGACTTTTCCGCCAGAAAAAATGCTACAAATTTTAACCGTGAACAGCTGGAACAGTCTGCCATATACTGCCATGCACGAGGGGTTAAAATTTATCAAGCTGTCAACACGCTTGTGTTTGACAAAGAGCTTGAAAATCTTGCGGATACCCTTAAATTTGCCTGCAAAATTGGAATTGACGGAATTATTTCGCAGGATTTAGCTGTGGCAAAACTTGTAAAAAATCTATGCCCTACCCTGCCAATTCATGCCTCAACCCAAATGACCATTCACACAAAAAACGGTACAATGCAGGCTTTAGAACTTGGTTTTTGCCGTGCGGTGCTTGCAAGGGAACTAAGCCTTAAAACAATAAAAGAAATCTGCAAGCTGCCTATTGAAATTGAATGTTTTGTGCATGGTGCAATGTGTATGTCGGTATCGGGGCAATGTTATATGAGTGCTTTAATTGGAACAAGAAGTGCCAACCGTGGAATGTGTGCTCAAGCTTGCCGACTTAATATGTCAGCTATAAAAAATAATCAAAACAACCGTCATGATTTGTCGCTTAAAGATATGTGCCTTATAGATTACACAAATGAACTGATTAAAGCAGGGGTTGTTTCGCTTAAAATTGAAGGCAGAATGAAACGTCCCGAATATGTCGCCCTTACCGCTAATGCTTATAAAAATGCACTGGAGGGCAAGCCGTATGATATAAAAACACTGGAAAATATCTTTTCAAGAAACGGTTTTACCCAAGGCTATCTTTTGAACCAAAAGGGAAAAGAGATGTTTGGATTTCGTGGCAGGGAAGATGTGGAAAGCTCTAAAAAAGAGTTTGCTAAAGCTCACGAACTTTATAGGCACGAGAGAAAATTTTCAAAAATAGATTTTGTTCTTGAGGTTAAAAAAGATTCATGTACACTTACTGCAACCGACCAAAATAATATTTCCTGCACAGTTTCAGAAAATATAGCACAAAAGGCAATTAACAAGCCTATTACTGAAGAATTTGCAAAGTCAAGACTTTCAAAACTTGGCTCAACCATTTTTGAAATGGGCAATTTTGAATTTGTCTGTGAAGAAAATTTAACCATTGCTTCTGGAGAATTTAATTCGCTTAAAAACAAACTGATTGAAAAACTTATGCGGGCAAGAACAGAATATTTTACCCAAAAGCATAGTTTTACAGATTTTAACTATTCACAAATTATAGATAAGTATACTATTAATAATATAAATAATAATATTAATAAAAAACCAAAGTTTCGCATTGAATGTCAAAACTTAGAACAACTAAAATTTGTTGATATAGAAAAATTTGAATACATTTCAATTCCGCTTGAATATAGCGACAAAATTAAAAATATAGACAAAAATAAAATTATAATAACCCTGCCCGCTTTTATGTACAACGAACAGGATATTGAAAACAAACTTTTGCTTGCAAAAAGCAACGGCTTTTCTCATATACTTGCGGACAATATCGCACATATTTATATGGGAAATAGACTGGGCTTTACGGTTCACGGTGGAATGAGGCTTAATATAACCAATTCTGTTTCGCTTGGTGTGCTAAAAGATTTAAAACTTGCCGACAGTATTCTTTCAATGGAACTTACCAACATTCAAGCAAGCCATATAAAAAATATTATTCCCAAAGGATTGTATGTATACGGCTATATGCCTGCAATGCTTACGGTAAACTGCCCGTCCTTTGCGGTCAAAAATTCCTGCGGGGATTGCCGAAAAACTATAACCGACCAAAAGGGAGAGTGTTTTAAAATATCCTGCCATAAAAATTATGGATATGTTGAAATTCTTAATTCTGCTCCTCTTTGGTGTATAAACAAACTGGATAAATTCCAAAATATAGATTACTTTGTGCTTAAATTTACAAATGAAACCCCACAACAGGTTAAAGAAACAACCAACAAACTTTTTTCGGAAAACAAAAATCCACCTGCAAAATTTACCGGCGGACTTTATTTCCGAGGAGTAAAATAGACAGGAGAAAAAAATGAATCGACTACTTATAAAAAAATTAAATCCGCTTGCACAAGTCCCCAAAAGGCAAACACAGCAAAGTGCCGGTTACGACCTTTACGCCTGCTTTGAAAATCAAAGCGACAGTATAAAAATTAAATCGGGCGAAACCAAAATTATTCCAACCGGAATAAGCCTTGAGCTTGAGCAGGATAATCTGCCGGCGGTACTTCTTATATATGCCCGTTCTTCTGTTGCAACCAAACTTGGGCTTGCCCCCGCAAACTGCGTTGGAGTTGTTGATAGTGATTATAGAGGTGAAATAAAGGTTGCACTTTATAATCATAGCCAAAACAATCAAATTATAAACCATGGGGATAGAATAGCACAGCTGGTTATAACACCAATCGTAACCCCTGAGGTTGAGCAGGTTTTTGAACTCAGCGACACCGATAGGGGAAACGGCGGTTTTGGAAGTACAGGTACTAAATAAGTTATGGAGAATTTTGTTTATGATTATATATAATGCTAAAATTTACACCTGCGATAAAAATTTTACCGTCTTTTCAAAAGGCTTTGTAGAATTTTTGGACGGAAAAATAACAAGGATTGAAATGGGAAACCCTCAAAACATTTCGGAAAATGATATTGACGCAAAAGGTGGCAAACTTTTTCCGGGATTTATTGATGCACACACCCATATGGGACTGCTTGCAGGGTCGGCAGGAATTGAAGTGGAGGATTTTAACGAAACCACCAATCCAATAACCCCAAATATAAGCGTTATCGATGCAATAAACCCGCAAAACCCCTCTTTTTATGACGCTCTACAAAATGGAATTACAACGGTTGCGGTTGCTCCTGGTTCATCAAATCCAATTGCGGGACAGATTTGTGCGATAAAATGCAGTGGCAAAAGGGTTGACAAGATGCTTATCAAAACGGTTGGCATAAAATTTTCACTTGGTGAAAACCCAAAAATGACCTATATGGACAGGGATGAAACCCCTGTAACCCGAATGGCGGTTGCTTCTTGCATTAGAGATACACTAAACAAAGCTCTCAAGTATAAAAGAGATTTAGAAAATTATGAAAATGATGAAAATTGTGATGAACCTGAAATTGATAGCGTTTCGGAAGCTTTAATTCCTCTTTTAAATGGAGAAATTTCTGCACATTTTCATTGCCACCGTGCCGATGATATTTTCACAGCAATAAGAATTTCAAAAGAATATAATCTAAAATCGGTTTTAATTCACTGCACCGAAGGGCATTTAATCGCCGATGAACTGGAGGAAGAAAAAGAATTTCCAGTAGTTTTAGGTCCGATTATATGCGACCGAAACAAACCAGAGCTTGCCAACATATCAACAAAAAACCCTGCTATTCTTTCAGAAAACGGCATAAAAACAGCTATATGCACCGACCACAGCGAAGTTCCTATTGAATATCTTCCACTTAGCTGTGCAATTGCAATAAAAAACGGCATGAGCAAAAAAAATGCACTGCTTGCAATAACCCGAATACCTGCTGAAATTCTTGAAATAAGCGACAGGGTGGGAAGTATAGAGGTCGGAAAAGACGCTGATTTTTGTCTTTATGATAAATCCCCATTTGATATAATGAGCAAGACAATTGCAACCTTTGTAAATGGAAAACAGGTTATATAAAAAATTCAATCCCCTGCTTTGTAGCAGGGGATTTATCATTTTATTTTCTATCCGACATTTTAATATAAGAAGTTTCAGTACAAACTGCCTTGTAGGCAGGACGTATAATTTTATTTTGATTGATAAGTTCTTCCAATCGGTGAGCACTCCAGCCGGCAATTCTTGCAATTGCAAAAAGTGGAGTGTAAAGTTCAAGCGGAAGACCAAGCATTTTATAAGCAAAACCACTGAAAAAGTCAACATTTGCCGAAACGCCCTTATAAATCTTCTTGCGGTCGGCAATAACCTTAGGGGCAAGCTCCTCCACCTTAAGATAAAGAGCAAACTCCTCCTGCATATGTTTTTCTTCCGAAAGCTTTTGAACAAATCTTCGGAAAATTTTTGCTCTTGGGTCAGAGATAGAATACACCGCATGACCCATTCCATAAATAAGACCAGAACGGTCAAACGCCTGCTTATCAACCAGCTTGTAAAGATAATCAGAAACCTCTGATTCACTTTGCCAGTTGTTGACATTTGCTTTCATATCCTCAAACATCTGCATTACCTTTATATTTGCACCGCCGTGCTTCGGTCCTTTAAGTGAAGCAAGAGCTGCGGAAATTGCCGAATATGTATCGGTTCCCGAAGAAGTTACAACGTGGGTAGTAAAAGAAGAATTGTTGCCGCCGCCGTGTTCGGCATGAAGAACCAGTGCCATATCCAAAACCTTTGCTTCAAGCGGGGAAAAATGACTGTCGGGACGGAGCAGGTGAAGAATATTTTCTGCAGTAGAACTGTTTTTATAGGGATGGTGAATAACAAGACTTTGATTTTCCCTGTAAAAATTATAAGCCTGATAACCATATACTGAAAGAACAGGAAACAATGCTATAAGCTCAATGCATTGACGCATAACATTTGGTATACTTGTATCGTTTGCTTTTGAATCATAAGAAAACAATGTAAGCACCGAACGAGAAAGCATATTCATCATATCATTACTTGGGGCTTTCATAATAACATCACGCACAAAGTTGGAAGGAAGCTGACGATAATGACAAAGCAGGTTGTTAAATTCGTCCAGCTGGTTTTTATTCGGAAGCTGTGCGAACAAAAGAAGGTACACAATTTCTTCAAAGCCAAATCGACCATCGTTTATAAATCCGTCTATAATATTTTCAATATTAATTCCCCTATAAAAAAGTTGTCCATCGCAAGGAATAACCTGTCCATCTACAATTTTATTCTGTCTTATTTCAGAAATTTCTGTAAGACCTGCAAGAACCCCTTTTCCATTAATGTCACGAAGACCACGTTTTACATCATACTTTGAATATAAATCTGGGTCTATCTGATTGTTTGCTATTGCTATTTTTGCAAGATTTTCAATTTCAGGTGTAATCTGCGAATAATCCTTGGTTAGCAAAATTAATCCCTCCTTAAAATTTTAATATAGTCGTAATATAATTATAACATACTATTGTTTAAAAGTCAAGAGGTTTTTTGTATTTTATTATTTTTTCAAAAAATTATCACATTGATTTTAAAAATATCCAATTGGAATTGATGGACGCTTTTTAGTTTTCAAAATAGTTTTCAACATAGTTTTCAACAATAATTGTTGAAAACTATTGAATTGAGTACGGGTAATAGAGTTATATACTATTTATATAATTATATAAACTTGATACTAATTATAAATTTGTATGCAATTGCATTTTACCAAACCAAAATATGTTAAAATATTCTATAATTTTGGAGTTTTCTATACATTTAATACAATTGTATTAAATTTATACAATTGTATACAAAAGTATTTAGATAATAAAAAAACTAAACATTATTAAAAATTATTATTAGTATTATATAATTTTTGCAAAATTCAATACAAGTATATACACTTTATGCAATTGTATATATTTTATACAAAAGTATTGTATCAACAATTTAATTTTAAATTGTTGATACAAAAGTATTGTATCAACAATTTAATTTTAAATTGTTGAAAACTATTATAACTATTATATAATTATAATTTAATTGTATTATTTTGATACAATTGTATACACTTTATGCAATTGTATACACTTTATACTAATTATAAATTTGTATGCAATTGTATTTTAACAAACCAAAATATATTAAAATATTCTAAAATTTTATAGTTTTCTATACATTTAATGCAATTTTATTCACTTTATACAATTGTATACAAAAGTATTTAGATAATAAAAAAACTAAACATTATTAAAAATTATTGTTACTATTGTATAATTGTTGCAAAATTCAATACAAGTATATACACTTAATGCAATTGTATACATTTGATACAAAAGTATCGTATCAACAATTTAATTTTAAATTGCTGAAAACTATTATAACTATTATATAATTATAGTGCAATTGTATTCTTTTGATACAATTGCATACACTTTATGAAATTGTATACATTTGATACTAATTATAAATTTGTATGCAATTGTATTTTAACAAACAAAAATATGTTAAAAAATTCTATAAATTTATAGTTTTATATACATTTAATGCAATTGTATTCAATTGATACAATTATATACAAAAGCATTTATGTAATAAAAAAATTAAATATTATTAAAAACTATTATTTATATTATATAGTTTTTGGGAATTTCAAGTAAAGTGTATACATTTGATACAATTGTATACACTTTATACAATAGCATTATATTAACAATTTAATTTTAAATTATTGAAAATTATTATAAATATTATATAATTTCAATGCAATTGCATACTTTTAATTCAATTGTATACTATTTATACAATTGCATACACTTAATACTAATTATAAATTTGTATGCAATTGCATTTTACCAAGCCAAAATATGTTAAAAAATTCTATAATTTTAGAGTTTTATATACATTTAATGCAATTGTATTCACTTAATACTAATTATATAATTGTATTTAATTATATTACAATGTATTCAATTTTATACAATATCCAGTATTTTTCAATTTATTGCAATTGTATTTTAATCCTTTTCAACAGTTTTCAACAGGTTTTCAACAATATTAACCTAAAACAAAAAATGCTGTACAAAAATATCTGTACAGCAATTTTTTATGTCTACTTTTTTATGCCTATTTTGATGCAAACACCAAAGCATCCTTATATTTAAGACAAATCTTATCGGTAATAAGAGCGATAAATTCGCTATTGGTCGGCTTTCCCTTGCCGGTGTTGATGGTATATCCAAAGAAGGAATTAAGTGTTTCCAAATCGCCTCTATCCCATGCAATTTCAATTGCATGACGAATAGCTCTTTCAACCCTTGAAGGGGTGGTAGAAAACTTTTTGGCAACCGCAGGATACAACATTTTGGTAACACTCTCAAGCATATCCTTGTTTTCAACCGAACTTATTATAGCTTCTCTTAAGTAATGATAACCCTTTATATGTGCTGGAACACCAATCTGATGTATAATATCTGTAACTACAATGTCAAGATTGATTGTTGATTTTCCACCTTCTACAGGAATTTCAAGCTGATTGGAACTAAGCAACTGATTTATTCTTTGTCCCATAGCCTTAATATCAAATGGTTTAAGCATAAAATATGCTCTCTCCATCGACATGACCTGCTGTTCAATAAAAGGATTGTTGTAAGGACTGGTAACAATAAAGACCGGCTTTTTTCCGCATTTAGAGCTGGGCGAATTAACCTTTCTTATAATTTCAATCGCATCAAGACTGGGCAAAACAGCATCTAAAATAACTGCCTCAGGCTGTTCATTAATAATTGCATCAAGGATTACCTTTCCGTCATGGGCTCTTGTTATAACAAAGAAACCCTCGTTTCTTAAAGAAGCCGCACTTGAAATTCCGTAAGCTGCCGAATCGTCACCAATCAAAATTTTTGTCATAATAAAATTCCTCCAATTGTCATTAATATATTTCGTTTTCTGCGGGGATTTTTTGTTTTCCCCCTCAACAATATATAGTTTATCATATATCCAACTAAAAATCAATAGTTTATCACAAATTTGCACAAAAATACGTCAGAAGTTTTAGACAAAATACCCGAAAAACCCAGAAAAATATTTTTTTTTCGTCAATTTAAACGCTAATTCTACATAATCAGGCATTTTTTGCCCACTATTATACAACGATTTATGAACAATTTGTTAAGCTGACTTTCTTGTAATATCGACAATTTTCAAGAAATTTTTTTAAAATATTCCCAAAAAACAAAAAAATTTACCCGACAATTTTTTTAATATTTTTAACTAAAAGCTTATTTTAAGCTAAATTGCTTAAAAATCTTGTTTCTTATTATCAACAGTAAGGTAAACTGGATATATTTCCAAAAAGATATTATTTCTTAACCTCAAATAGTAATTGTTTTAATAAATTATAATCTTTATTTTTAGCTTATAATTACAAAAAAATTCCCCACCTTACGGTGAGGAACGTTAAAAACCAATTAAAATTCAATTTTTGAATAAAGCGAATTACCCATTTCATCCTCTGGCTTAGGCTTTTTATAGTCCTTTTCAAAGGAGGTGGTTATATCAAATTTCTTTTTGCTGTCGCCATAACTTTTTTTGCCTTTGTATCTACCCTTGCCACCCTTGGAAGGCTTGTTGTCCGAGGTCACTACAACCTTGCGGTAAGGCTCTTCGCCAACCGAATGGCTGGATACCCCTTCTATTTCACCTATAACCGAATGTACAAGTCTTCTTTCATAAGGATTCATGGACTCCATAGCAGTTGTTTTGCCGGTTCTTTTAACATTACTTGCAATCTTTCTTGTAAGAGTTTCTATTGCCTGATTACGTTTTTCACGGAAGCTGTTGCAGTCAATGGTTATTCTAAAATATTCACGGTCAATTCGGTTGCACACCAATGAAGAAAGATATTGAAAAGCGTCCAGAAGGTCGCCTTTTTCGTCTATAATCTCTTCAAACTCCTGTCCTTTAATAAGAATATTAGCCTCATTATTGCCTTTTTGAACTTCAATAACAACGTTTTCTATTCCCATTTTCTTTATTATACTGCTTATGTATTCAACTGCCGTTTTGGTTTTAAGTTCAGCATTTTCCGAATTTTTTTCAGCTGTTTCGACCGGTTTAACCTCTTGATTTGGTATATTTTCAGCCAAAGCCTCAACATACTGCGACTTTTCAACATTTTCAATCTGAGATTGTTGAATACTTGGTGTATTTTCTTCAGAAGATTTTTTATTTATTATAGAACCAAACAGATTTTCCTCTTCCTGTTTGGGTTCATATATTGCCTCAACCTCGGCATCGCTGTTAATAAGACCAAAAAGACCTTTTTTAGGCTCTTTAATAACCTTAAAATTAATTAAATTTTCGTCGATGCCAAATTCTTTGGATGCCAAAATCTTTGCGTCCTCGATGGTTTTTGCAGTAAAAATTTTTTTCATAAAAATCCTCTCCTTTAAAAAAATTAATCCTCGTTATAGTCTTCCCCATATTTAGCAGCTTCACGCTTTCTTGCCTCGTTAAGCCTTGCTGTGGCTTGATTTTTTTGTTTGGAGCGTGATTTCGGCTTTTCGTCGTCATAATCTTCTTTGGGAATACTACTCTTTTTAGCCGTTCCATTTTGCTGTTCCTGAAGCTCCAATGCCTTTTCAAACATATTCTTTTTGCCACTTTTTTTACGGGTTTTATCCTCTTTTGCAATAAGTGCTTGAACCTTTTCGGGGGTATAAACCTTATTTAAGAATATAGTCTGGAAAAGCGAGAACAACGCCGAAACAACCCAATAAAGACCAAGTCCTATAGGATATTTAAAGGTAAACCAAAGGGAAAACAGAGGCATTCCATAAAGCATAATGTTCATACTCTTCATCATGTCCGCAGCTTCAGGATTGTTCTTTTTGGTGTAGTGTTGGGAAACAACCGTAACAAGTATCTGGAAGACAAACGACAGGATTGGAAACACACAAATCCAGCTTTTAAAGGTAGGTATTCTTCCAAGCGAAACCCCTGATATAGAATAATTAAAATTATAAACCTTATCGGTAAATTCATTTCCAACAAGATATTCAAACAGTTTTCTGTATTTGCCATCGTCATGCTGAATTATGGTTAAAATAACAAGTTCTTGACCATAAGAAGCCGTTCTTATATTATTTTTGCTTATATAGTTTTCATTGGTAAGAAATTTGTCAACATCTGGGCATATTCTAAAACCGTTGCACATTTGTGCAAGCTTTTCGGAATCAATCTTTGAGGTTTTAGGGTAGGTTTTTTCGTCCGAAAAAACCTCTTCCAGCTTCTGACCGCTCGGAAGCTCGTTAATAAGCTGCTGAATTGTCTTTTGGTTTGCCTGAGCCTCTTCGCTTGCGACATACATATTATACACCATAGATTCAGCATTTTTAAGGGTGTCTTTATCTACGTTTGAAACATATGTAAGCGGCATATACACAAGACGTATAAACGAAAACAGCACAAGCATCGGAATTAAATTTATCCAGCAGGAACCCATAGGGTTTACACCTTCTTCTGCATAAAGCCTCATCTGTTCTTCGCTCAGCTTTTCACGGTTGTTTGCATATTTTTTTTGAAGCTGCTTAATCTTCGGTGAAAGCAAGGCTTGTCTTGCAGAACTTTTCTGCTGTTTAATATTAAGCGGCAGCATAATTGCTCTTACAATTATTGTAAACAATATAAGTGAGAATCCAAAGCTGTTGATTAAAGTATATATTAGTTTCAGAAGCCAGCCCAATGGAGCTGCAACCAATCTGAAAAGGAAAAAATCGGTCATTAAATAATCCTCCAAAATTAAAACTATTTAAGATAAGCTACTTAAATAATTATATTCTCATTCTTTTATCCATTTGTACACTAAACTTTCTGATTGTTCCTAAAGCAATGGAACAATCGACAACAAACAATAACCTTCGTTCAAATGCTTGTTTATTTATCCTTATTTTTGCTAAAAAATCAATGTTTATCATTGTTTTTAAAGCTAAGACGAAACATTTCGGGAACATGGTCAATCCCGCCTTTTGCAAACGGATTACACCTTAAAAATCTCCATGCTCCCAGAATTCCACCCTTTACAAATCCAAATCTTTCAATAGCCTTAAGGGTATAGTTTGAACAGGTAGGATAATATTTACACTTCGGGGGTGTATAGGCAGATATATATTTTTGATAAAACCTTATCAAAGCAATTGCAAGTTTTTTCATCTTTTTAAACTTTTATTTCGGCAATATTTTCCCTTTTCACCATTATAGTTTATATTAGGAATCAGCTTATTTTCAACATAATCCTGTACATATTGGGATTTTGCGTTTATAATATCCATTCGTGCAACAAATATAATATCATATCCTATTGGAAATTTAGTTTCGCTTAGCCTTACCGCCGCTCTTATAATCCTTGCCGCTCTTTTTCTTTCAACTGCGTTGCCCAGCTTTTTTGAAGTGGTTATTCCAAGGCGATTAAAAGAAAGACCGTTTGCAATATAATAAGCAGTAAACAGATTTGTATTTATAAAAATTCCATTTCGGTAAGCCTTCTGAAATATTCTGTTATCCTTAGCAATCTGAGTAAAATACATTAAAAAAACTCCGTTTTATCTGTTATATTATCCGTTGTAATAGCTGAAAATTATGAAAATGACCACCAAAACCCCACTAAAAATTTTGAGGTATTAGGTGGTCTTGGTTTAGCAGATTAGTGGGAAAGTCTTGCTCTGCCCTTTGCTCTTCTGCGAGCTAAAACTTTTCTGCCGTTTTTAGTGGACATTCTTTTTCTGAAGCCATGTTCTTTTTTTCTCTGAAGCTTTTTAGGTTGATAGGTTCTTTTCATTTTTTCTCCTCCTTTCGGGAACTAAGAAATGCGGCGTATCCGTCCTTACAAAACATACGGTTTCAAGCAGAAATATTGCAGGAAGGTAAACACCCTTACAAAATATCATTATACATTATTTTTATCTTATTGTCAAGCCTTTTTTTATATTTTTTTTGAAAATTTTTTTTGTTCATGTAATTTTTTTTACCTTTTTTTAAATCAAAACTGTGCAAAATCACCTAAATATTTTCAAAAGTACTATATATAGTGTAAATATCTTTAAAATAACTCTATATATAGTGAAAGACTATACTATATAAAATATAATAAATATAAGCAAAGACTTGATATTTTCAGGATTTTGTGTTATAATAATAGTATACCTGATTTAAAGCTAAGGTCAATATGACCTATGAAAATCAATTTGGTAAAAAACATATTCTTTTGTTTTATGTTTACTCCACACTAAGCAGAGCAAACATAGGTTCTTACCTTTATAATCATTAAATCAAAAGCCTATTTTAATTAAGGATTTTCAGAATTGATTTGCGTAAACATAACAGCTTAAGGGTTTTAATATCACAAACAACTTTTGTGATAAATTTTTTTGGAAAGGAAAGTGCTATGGACTATTTAGCAGAATTGTTTAGCGAAGTGCAAACCCGCTGCAAAAATTCAAATATAATTAGCGAAGTCGGATACAAAAAATGGATTGAGGTTCTTAAAATAATCAAGCTTGAAAATGGAAAAGTGTATATTAAAGCCCAAAACAAGCTTAACAAAAAAGTAGTTGAAGAAATGTATCTTGATTTGATAAAAGAAGCATTTGACCAGACAATGGGATTTGATGTTGAAATTATAATACAGCATGACGATTTTCCGACAGAAAGCGATGCCTTAAAAACCGATTTTAATCCTGCTTCAAACTACAACAATGAGGACAAACCCGAATATCCGGATTATTATGAAGATAAAGATATTCAAGAAATGTCCTCTAAAGGTCTTTCTCCCTCCAGTCTTACCTTTGACAGCTTTGTAAAAGGTGAATCCAACGAACTTGCTCTTGCCTTTTGCAAAAATGTTGCAGGATATCAAGGCGGAACCAATCAGCAGAAATATAATCCCGTTATAATATACGGCAATTCTGGGCTTGGAAAAACCCATCTTTTAAGAGCAATACAAAATGAAATTCTTGAAAATCAAAAGGATAAAATGGTTATTTACACTACTGGAGAAAAATTCACCAATGAAATGGTGGATTCAATCAAGGACAATACAGCATCGGAATTTAGGCAAAAATACCGGAACTGTGATTTTCTTTTGATAGACGATATTCATTTTATTGCAGGCAAAGAAGGTGTTCAAGAAGAGTTTTTCAACACTTTTAACATTCTGTATGATGCTGGAAAACAAATAGTACTTACAACCGATATATCACCCTCTAAAATAGCACTTCTTCAGGATAGGATAAAAAGCCGTCTAGAATGGGGGGTTCAGGCAGACATAGACCCGCCGAATTTTGAAACCCGTCTTGCTATAGTCAAAAGAAAAGCTGAACAGCTTAAGATTATCCTTTCGGATAAAGTTGCAATATATATTGCAGAAAATCTTAAAACCAATGTCCGTCAGCTGGAAGGGGCAGTAAACAAAATTCATGCTATAACCGCCTTTACCAATGAAAAACCATCTATGTCTATGGCACAGAAGGTGGTTAAAGAAACTATAATAGAAGAACAGCCCACCAAAGTTACAGCCAACAATATCATAGAAGAGGTTGCCCACAGATACAAGATAACATCGGAAGAAATAAAGTCCAAAAGCCGAAAACCTACAATATCCCTTGCAAGAAAAATTGCAATTATGCTTATGTACGATATGCTTCAGATGACCTTTACCCAAATTGGAAATGTTTTAGGAAAAGACCATTCAACAATGAATATTCATTACAAAGAAATAACCTCGGCAGTATCCACCAACAATGATTTAAGAGAAAATGTTGATTATATAAAGAAAAATTTAAAAAGTCGATAATTTCCAAAAATTTGCTTTTCAACACTTTCAACAAAGTTTTCAACAATTTCAAAAATAATAATTTCCCCTTTTTAAGGGAAAATCAAATACTTTTCAACAATTGTCATTTGAGTTTTCAACACAAAATTGTTGAAAAGTGGGCTATTTTTTACAATATATGGGTTTTCAAACAATCTAACACTTTTCAACATTGAAAACTGTTGAAAGATGTTGAAAATTTTTTAGCGGCTGTTGAAAAGTGTTGAAAAGTGTGTTGATTTTGTTGAAAACTTGTTGAAAACTTTTCACCCTGTTTATCGTGCAAAAACGGGAAAATCAGGGAGTTTTCAACACTTTCAACACTCCTACTACTACTACTAAAAAAAATAATATATTTTTTTTTAGTAAAAAAACAAAAAAGTTATCTTTTTTTTATTTTTTTTTCAAAAAAATTTAAAACATAATTTTTGACATTTAAATCTGATTTAAACAATCTAAAAATTTAAACATTTAATTTTAGTAATCTAAATTAATATGGATATTAATCAGACATATGTTTAAAATTAAATATATAAAATGGAGGAAAAAAATGGTTAGCATTAAATTTGATAAAAAAACTGTTTTGGATACGGTGATAAAAGTTTCAAATGCCGTGGCAGAAAGGTCACCCATTCCAGCACTTGAAGGAATTAAATTGAAGCTTGTGGATAATATACTTGAGTTTACTGGATACAATCTTGAAATAGGAATAAAAACCAGTCTTGAAATAGATGGTAAAGGTAATGCAGAATTTGTTATAAATGCAAAATTGTTTTCGGATATGCTCAGAAGACTTCCAGATGATGAAATAAAGCTTGTTCTTGATGATAATTTTCAGGTAACAATAGAATCCAGTCAAACCCAGTATACTATGCCTGCACTCAGTTCAAACGATTATCCCAGTCTTCCTGAATTTGAAAAAAAGGATGGTTTTACAATACCACAATCGATTTTTAAAAGCATGATAGGTCAAACAATATTTGCCGTATCAACTGCAGAAGATAAACCTATACTGAAAGGCGAACTGCTTGAGGTAAGACCTAACAAGGTGAGTCTTGTTGCAATGGACGGTTTTAGACTTGCAATAAGAAGTGAAAGTATAATTTATGAGAGAAACAAAAATGTTATAATCCCTGCTAAAAATCTTAGCAATATATCTAAACTGCTTTCGGATTCGGACGAAGATTCCTGTAATGTTTATCTTAATGATAAACAGGTTGTTTTTGAAATAGACGGAGATACAAATGGCTACATAGTTTATTCAAGAATAATTGAAGGAGATTTTATTCCTTATCAGAATGCAATACCTGTAAAATCTTCTATTGATGTAAATGTAAACCGTAGCGACCTTTTAAACTCTCTGGAAAGAGCCTTGCCACTTATATCCGACCGAACCAACGACCCAATAAGATGTATTTTTAAGGACAAAAAGATTACTGTTAAGCTTAAATCTTCCTTGGGAAAAATTTCGGATAATGTCAATTGCCAAAAATCCGGAGAGGATTTGGAAATAGGGTTTAAATGCAAATATCTTATTGACCCTTTAAAGGCGGTTGGAAATGAAAGAATAAGACTTCAGTTGGAAAGTAATGTAAAACCGGCAGTTATTATTCCAGAAGATTCGGAAAGCTTTAAATTTCTTGTACTTCCGGTAAGACTCAGCAGATAAGGGGCAATGGTTATGAATCAGACGGAAATTAAAATTCATACAGAATATATAAAACTGGATTCTCTTTTAAAATTTGCAGGACTTGCTCAAACAGGTGGGGAAGCAAAAGAGGCTGTTATTAACGGTGAAGTGTGTGTCAACGGCGAGGTATGCCTTATGAGAGGCAAAAAAATAAGACAGGGCGACAGGGTAATCTTTGATGACACTGAAATTCTGATAGTTTGATAATTGGTGGTTAGATGATAATAAATTCAATGCAGGCGGACGGATATAAAAATCTTGAAGGCGTAAACGTCAACTTTAATCCTCGTTTAAATATAATATGCGGAGAAAATGCACAGGGAAAAACCAATCTTATAGAAGCAATCTGGCTTTGTACAGGAGTTAAGAGCTTTCGGAGAACGGTTTCTAAGGATTATATAGCTTTTGACAAGCAAAAAATGCAGGTTCGGCTTGAATTTAAAGATTCTTTCCGCCAGCAGGAAATTAAATTTTCTATGGAAAAACCCAATGAAAAAACGGTTTTTCTGAATGGAATAAAGCAGGAAGGTTTAAATCGGCTTTTCGGAAATTTAAATTGCGTTGTGTTTACCCCCGAAGACCTGGAGCTTTCTAAAGGCACTCCCGACAAAAGAAGGGATTTTATAGATTTGTCGGTATCTCAAATAAAAAATTCTTATAAATCAGTTTGTTTAAGATATGAACAGGTTTTAAGCCAACGTAATTTTCTTTTAAAAAATATTCTAAAGGGCAAAAAAAACAAATCTAATTCTAAACAGTTTAAACAACTTGATGTTTGGGATATACAAATGGCACAGCTTGGAGCGTATATAACCGCTATTCGCTATCACTTTGTGCGTAAACTTTCGATTTATGCCGGCAGAATATACAATGAAATCACCGCAGGAAGGGAAAATCTTTCGATTTTTTACCGTTCGACCGTGTTTGAAAACCTAAGTGAAAATGTTTCTTATAACAATGCTTTGGCAAATGAATATTTAAAATCGCTCAGTTCAAAGAGAAATGCCGATTTAAAAGCTGGTTTTACCACCATTGGTGTTCATAGGGACGAACTCGAAGCAAGGGTTGACGGGCGTGTCTGTAGGGAATATGGGTCACAGGGACAAAACCGCTCGGTTGCACTTGCACTAAAACTTGCACAGGCATATATTTTGACCGATGAAAAGGAAGATGCCCCTATTATCCTGCTGGACGATGTCCTTTCGGAACTTGACCACACAAGAAGACAGTATATTCTTTCAAAAATAAAAAATATGCAGGTGTTTTTAACCTGTTGCGATGACCGAATGTTTGAAACAGTGCAGGAGAATTTTAAAAAATTTAAGGTAGAGGGTGGAAAGGTAAGCGAGGTGTAAAATGTGTTTGTGCATATAGGAAATGACTTTGCTGTAAGAGATAAGGATATTGTTGGGGTTTTTGATATTGAAAATACTTCGACCGTTGCAGCAACCAAGGATTTTTTAAGCAACGGAAACAAGGATTATATAAGTGTTACCTATGACGAACCTAAAACCTTTGTGGTAACACAGGAAAAGGGAAAAGAAAAGGTTTATGTCTGCAGAATTTCCCCTTTGACAATCACTAAACGTCTGTAAAATCAATAAATAGTGTTTTTCTTATTGATAAATAAAACAGGTTTAATTTTTTATTATCTGTTTTTGACCGAAAATATAAGGTAAACAGTATTTGCAGCAAAGGAAAACAAATCAAAGGGCAATATTTTCCCGATTATTGTGTTTAAATAAACCTGAAAATAGAATGGATATAAATTAGAATTAATTGGAATTTGGAGGTATTATTTTGGAAAATAGTATTGATGAAAAAAATTTTAACCAGCAGGATATTTCAAAAATTGACGAGAGCAACTGTTATGATGAAAACGAAATAGAGGTGCTGGAGGGTCTTGACCCTGTAAGAAAACGCCCAGGAATGTATATAGGTTCAACCGGCTCCAAGGGGTTGCACCACCTTGTTTATGAGATTGTAACCAACTCAATCGACGAGGCATTGGCAGGTTACTGTACAGATATTGATGTTGAAATGCTCCCCGGCAATGTAATTAAGGTTTCGGATAATGGACGAGGTATTCCGACAGGTATTCACCCAAAAGAGGGAATTTCAGCGGCAACGGTTGTTTATACTGTGCTTCACGCTGGCGGTAAATTCGGCGGTGGCGGATATAAAGTCGCTGGAGGACTTCATGGGGTTGGTGCGTCGGTTGTAAACGCACTTTCCGAATGGCTTGAGATTACAATTTATGACGGCAAAAACATTCATTTTCAGCATTTTGACCGTGGGCAGTATAGCGAGCAATTAAAAATTATTGGAGATACTGATAAAACCGGAACAACCGTTGAGTTTAAGGCGGACAGCGAAATATTCCAGACAACCGAATATGACTATTCTGTTCTGCTTACCATGCTGAGAGAACAGGCTTTTCTAAACGCTGGAATAAGAATTAACTTTTCCGACAAGCGAAATGAAGATGTCAAGCAGGAAACCCTTTACTATGAGGGCGGAATAAGAGAGTTTGTAACCCATATTCACAAAACAAGAGGACTTACCTCCCTTTCACCTGATGTAATTTATATAAACGGCAAAAGCGGGGATAACTATGCCGAAATTGCTTTGCAATACAACGACAGCTACAATGACCTTATAATTTCATTTGCAAACAATGTGCATACTCCGGACGGCGGAACACATGAAAACGGCTTTAGAAATTCTCTTACCAAAGTTCTTAATGAATATGGAAAAAAATTTGAGCTTTTAAAGGACGGCGAAAAGCTGCTTGGAGAGGACGTAAGAGAGGGTCTGACCGCTATTGTTTCGGTGAAACTTACCGATTGCGAATTTGAAGGACAAACCAAAGGACGTCTTGGCAACCCCGAAATAAGACCGTTTGTTGAAAAGCTTGTTCAGGAAAAACTTATGAACTACCTTGAGGAAAATCCTCAAACAGCAAAATTAATCTTTGACAAATCGGTTCAGGCTCAAAAAGCAAGAGAAGCGGCCAAAAAAGCAAGGGAAACCGCAAGAAGAAAATCTGCAATGAGTTCGGCTTCCCTCCCTGGCAAACTCGCCGACTGTTCGGACACAGACAATGTAAACACGGAAATTTATATCGTTGAGGGAGATTCTGCGGGCGGTTCTGCAAAAGAGGGTAGGGATAGACATTTTCAGGCTATTCTCCCTCTTTGGGGAAAGATGCTTAATGTTGAAAAGGCAAGAATAGACAAGGTTTATGGCAATGACAAGCTTATGCCGGTTGTAACCGCCCTTGGTTGCTCCATTGGTGATGAGTTTGATATAACCAAACTTAGATATGGCAAGGTTATTATTATGGCTGATGCCGATGTTGACGGTTCGCATATCCGCACCCTTTTACTTACATTCTTTTTCAGATATATGCGAAAGCTTATTGAGGACGGTCATGTTTATATTGCTCAGCCACCGCTTTTCAAGGTTTACAGAGGCAAAAAAGCTTATTATGCTTATACTGACGAAGAGAGAGATAAGTATATTAAAGAACTTTCCGGCGATGGAAACCTTAAGGTTGAGGTTCAAAGATATAAAGGTCTTGGTGAAATGGACCCCCACCAACTTTGGGATACAACCATGAACCCCGAAACAAGAACCATGATAAAAATTACCATTGATGACGCAGTTCAAGCGGATGAAATCTTTACAATCCTTATGGGCGATAAGGTTGCTCCAAGAAAGGAATTTATTGAAAACAATGCCAAATATGTTGGCGAGTTGGATATTTAGGGTAAGATTATGGAAAATTGTGTTTTTGAATATAATTATAATCTTACCAAAGAAAATATAAAAAATGCCGAAAAGGTTTATAACAAGGCGGTAAACAAAAAATTTCCGATTAAGTTTATTCTGTTTGGTATTGTTGCAGTAATCTTTCTGGTGGATTATATAAGAACTCAAAATATAGCATTTTTGTATATGATGTTGTTATGTCTTGGGTTTATACTGATGATTTTTTTAAACAATAATATAGGTTTTAGAATAAGGGGAATTTATGATATTCTTTGTAGCGAACAATATAGTTTTAAGCTTTGCAATCAAAAAATGATTTTAAAAACAATTGTAAAAGAGCAAAGCGAAGATATCCAACCAACCGTTATTAAATTGTCAGATGATAATATAAGTATTTATGAGCAGGATATGCAGTTTGTGCTGGTCGACCGTGAAAACGCATTGTTCTATGCTTTTCCGAAAAGCGGTATGAACAGCAGGGATATAAGCAAAATAAAAGAGGTTTTTAAACAAAACTTAGGCGAAAGATTTGTTGAAGAATAATGGGGCTTGCTCCAATAAAAAAATATTCCCCCAAAAATAGGGACTTTCGTCCCTCCACAGAAAAACCACCCCCACGGAGTGGGAAACGATAGTTAGTAAACAAAGGATAGTGATATTTTGGAAAAGGAAAATAATTTTCAGGAAAATGATTTGCAAGAAAATAATGAACTTCAGGAAAATTCAAAGGTTTTAATAACCCGTGATGTTCAAACGGAAATGAAAACTTCGTTTTTGCAATATTCAATGGCGGTTATTGTTTCAAGAGCTTTGCCGGACGTAAGGGACGGTCTTAAGCCGGTTCACAGAAGAATTTTATACTCTATGTATGAAAATGGACTTGTTCCCGAAAAGCCGTATCGTAAGTGTGCGGATATTGTAGGTTCTGTTTTGGGTAGCTATCACCCTCATGGTGATGCATCTGTTTATGATGCACTTGTAAGACTTTCCCAGAGTTTTTCGCTCCGTTACCCACTGGTGGACGGACACGGAAACTTTGGTTCGATTGACGGCGACCCTCCGGCGGCGTATCGTTACACAGAGGCTAAAATGGCAAAACTTAGCACAAATATGCTTACGGATATAAACAAAGAAACTGTTGATTTTATGTCAAACTATGATGACCGACTTAAAGAGCCAACAGTTTTACCGTCAAGATTTCCACAGCTCCTTTGCAACGGTTGTATTGGTATTGCGGTTGGTATGGCAACAAATATTCCTCCTCATAATTTGGGTGAGGTTATAAATGCAATGAAACTGCTTATTGACAACCCCGATGCTACCCTTGATGAAATTATGGGTTGCATTAAAGGACCTGATTTCCCAACCGGCGGAATTATTATGGGCAAGGCTGGAATAAGGGCAGCTTATGCCACAGGTAGAGGAAAAATAACCCTTAGAAGCCGAACAAGCATTGAAGAAATCAAGGGAAGACAGTGCATTGTTGTAACCGAAATTCCGTATATGGTAAACAAGGCAAGACTGGTTGAATCAATTGCAAACCTTGCCAAGGAAAAACGTGTTGAGGGAATACATTTTATTCGTGACGAATCCGACCGAAATGGTCTTAGAATTGTTATAGAACTTAAAAAGGACGCTATACCTCAGGTTGTTCTTAACAAGCTGTTTAGTTATTCTCAGCTTCAGGATACAGTTGGTGTTATCATGCTTGCCCTTGTGAATGGTGTACCTAAAATTTTGACCCTTAAAGATATGCTTATGGATTATATTGATTTTCAGGTTGAAATTGTTCGTAGACGCACCGAATTTGATTTGAAAAAAGCAAATGACAGATGTCATATATTAAAGGGTCTTGTGATTGCACAGGATAATATCGATGAGGTTTTGGAGATATTTAAAACATCACCAAATACTCCAGAAAGTAAGGCAAGACTTATTGAGCGTTTTAACCTTAGTGAGGTTCAGGCTGACCATATCGCAAACATGACCTTTAGCAAACTTACCGGTCTTGAAAAACAAAAACTGTTTGACGAACTTTCTCAGTTGGAAGAAACCGTTCTTGACCTTGAGGATATTTTGGCAAATCAACAAAGAGTGTATAGCATTATTCTTGATGAGGTTGAGGTTATCCGTAGCAAGTATGGTGACGAAAGACGCACATCAATTGAAAATATAAGTGGTGAGGTTGATATTGAAGATTTGATTGTTCAGGAGGATAATGTCGTAACCTATACCAACAACGGATATATCAAGCGTATGCCAGTAAGTGCCTATAAATCACAAAATCGTGGTGGCAAGGGTGTTGCAGGAATGAAACAGCGTGAGGACGATTTTGTTGATGAAATGTTTATATGTAGCACCCATGATAACATTCTGTTTATCTCCAACAAGGGTGTTATGTATAAAATCAAATGCTATGAAATCCCTGAGGGTTCAAAGGCTTCAAGAGGAACGAACATTGTAAATCTTCTGCCGATTAATCTGGCAAACGGAGAAAAACTTTCGGCAATGCTTAAAACCTCCGATTTTGCCGATGATAAGTACATTGTGATTGTAACAAAAAACGGAAAAATAAAGCGTACACCACTTTCAAGCTATAAAAATGTACGCAAACACGGACTTATTGCAATTGGTCTTGATGAAGGTGATGAGATTGCAGGGGTAAGAATGACCGATGGAAGCAATGAACTTATTGTTGCAACCAAAAACGGAATGGCACTTAGAACTGCAGAAACAAACATTCGTTCCATGTCCAGACAGGCACACGGAGTAAAGGTGATAACCCTTAAAAATGATGATGAAATTGTTTCTATGGCAAGGGTTCGTGAGGGTGCAAGCGTTATGACAGTAACCGAAAACGGATTTGGAAGAAAAACCGATTTAAGCGATTATCGTGTTCAGAACCGTGGCGGAATGGGTCTTAAAAACTATTCTGTTGATGAGAACAAAGGAAAGGTTTGTGGAATTAAAGTTGTTGATGATGAGGACGACCTTATTATGATTTCGTCAGATGGCGTTATTATAAGGCTTAGAGTTTCAGATATAAGACCAATGAGCCGATATGCAAAGGGTGTTAAGCTTATGAGGCTTAATCCAGAAGAAAGGGTTGTGACATTTACCCGTGCCGAACATGACGAACAACAGGAAATAACCGAGGTTGAACAGCCAAGCGAACAGGAGCTTGAGCAGGATAGACAGTTTGCACAGCAACAACAGGCTATGGAACAGGACGAGCAGGATAATTAACAATTTATAATGTTCCACATGGAACAAAACCAATTAATGATTAATAGTTGGTAGTTGATAATGTTCTACATGGAACAGAAATAAATTAAAGATTGATGATGGATAGTGATTTTTGAGAAGTTATAAAAAAATATTGTTCCACATGGAATAAATATATGTTCTATGTGGAACAATATTAATTAATAGTTTAAAATTCAATAATGTTTTACATGGAACAAGAGTAATAAATGATATTTAATGAATAATATTTTTTGAGAATATTAAAATAGCAAAAATATTGTTCCACAAGGAACAATAGAATAATAAAATTTAATTAGGAACAAGAGGTGAAAATAATGTCAACCATATGTGCATTGTCAACCGCCAATGCTGAGGGCGGAATTTCGATTGTAAGAATGAGCGGTGAAAACAGCATTGAGATTGCTGACAAAATATTTAAAGCCTTTTCCAAAATACCTGTAAAAGATATGAAAGGTCACACCTGTGCTTATGGGCGAATTTATGACGAGGATAAAATTATTGATGATGTTGTGCTTACTGTTTTTGTTGCTCCAAAAAGCTATACGGGGGAGGATACTGTTGAAATAAGCTGCCACGGCGGAATATATGTTACAAGAAAGGTTATCGAAATCTGCATTAAAAATGGAGCAGAACCTGCACAAGCAGGAGAATTTACCAAAAGAGCATTTTTAAATGGCAAGCTTTCCTTAACGCAGGCTGAAGCGGTTATGGATATTATTTCGGCACAAGGTGAACTTACCCTTAATTCTGCAAACGCAACACACAATGGGGCATTGTTTAACAAAATAAATGATGTTGCAGGTTCACTTACCAAGGCTTTAGGGGAGCTTGCAGCATGGGTGGACTACCCCGAGGAGGATTTGCCAGAGGTTGAAAATGATACACTACTTTGTACAATACAAACTGCCCTAAAACAACTTAAAACAATACTTAAGAATTATGATAATGGAATGTTGCTTAAAAATGGTATAGATACAGCAATTGTTGGTAAACCTAATGTTGGCAAATCCACCCTTATGAATATGCTTCTGGGGTTTGACCGTTGTATTGTAACCGACATTGCTGGAACAACCCGTGATGTTATTGAGGAAACCGCTAAAATTGGCGATTATATTTTAAAACTTTCGGATACGGCAGGCATAAGAGAAAGTCAAGATAAGGTTGAAAATATAGGAATTGAAATTGCCCAAAAAAAGCTTAATGAGGCAATATTAGTACTTGCTGTTTTTGATAGTTCAGAAAAACTTTGTAGCGAAGATGTTCAATTGCTTGAAAGCATATCGGTTAAGAGAGCAATAGTTATTCTAAACAAAAGCGACCTTGAAAGCCAAATTTCAAAAGAGGATATACTAAAATATTGTAATAATATAGTTGAGATTTCAGCTAAAAATTCTCAAGGGCTGGACAACCTTTGTGAGTGCATAAGCAAGGTTTTAGAGATTGATAAAATTTCTGGTCAGGACAACATTTTTGCAAATGAAAGACAAAAAAGCTGTACTATAAATGCAGTAAAAAGCCTTGAAAAGGCAGAACAAACTCTTAGTATAGGAATGACTCTTGACGCTGTAACGGTTGAGATTGACGAGGCTTTACAATCTTTGCTTGAACTTACTGGCGAAAAGGCAAGCGAAAAGGTTGTTGATGAGGTTTTTTCAAAATTCTGTGTTGGAAAATAAATTTAATTAATAATTGTTCCACATGAAACAGAATAATTTAAAAAATCATAAATTGAAAATGTTTTATGTGAAACAATAAAAATAATTATTCATCTAATTGTAAAAATTTTTGAAAAACCCTTGACAATCTGAAATTTTTGTTATACAATAATAATTAGCATATTAAATTTTTATTTTTAAGGAGAATTAAAGATGAAGAACACTGAAAAGAATATGGATACCATTGTAAACCTTTGTAAAAATAGAGGCTTTGTTTATAGTGGTAGTGAAATTTATGGAGGTCTTGCGAACACATGGGATTATGGTCCTTATGGAGTTGAACTTAAAAACAATATTAAAAAAGCTTGGTGGAAAAAGTTTGTTCAGGAATCCCCATATAATGTTGGATTGGACTCTGCAATACTTATGAACCCTGAAACCTGGGTTGCTTCTGGACACCTTGGCGGTTTTTCCGACCCTCTTATGGATTGTAAGTCTTGCAAAACCCGCCACAGAGCTGATAATCTTATTGAAGAATTTGATGGCACAAATTGTGCAGGCTGGAGCAATCAACAAATGCTTGATTACATTAAGGAGCATAATATTGTATGCCCTGAATGCGGTGCATGTGATTTTACCGACATCAAGCAGTTTAACCTTATGTTCAAAACTTTTCAGGGAGTAACCGAGGATAGCAAATCTGAACTTTATCTCCGTCCTGAAACCGCACAGGGGATTTTTGTAAACTTTGCAAATATTCAGAGAACTTCAAGAAAAAAAGTTCCTTTTGGTGTTGGACAGATTGGTAAATCTTTTAGAAATGAAATTACACCTAAAAATTTTATTTTTCGTGTAAGAGAGTTTGAGCAGATGGAACTTGAATTTTTCTGCAAACCTGGAACCGACCTTGAATGGTTCCAGTATTGGAGAACCTATTGCAAGAATTTCCTTTTAAATCTTGGTTTGACCGAGAGTAACCTTAGACTTCGTGACCACGACAAGGAAGAACTTTGTTTCTATTCTAAAGCAACAACCGACTTTGAATATCTTTTCCCATTTGGTTGGGGTGAGCTTTGGGGTATTGCTGATAGAACAGATTATGACCTTACTCAGCATATCAATCACAGCGGAAAATCGCTTGAATATTTTGACCCTGAGGATAATTCTAAATATGTTCCTTATGTAATCGAACCATCTCTTGGTGTTGAAAGATTGTTTCTTTCAATTATTACAGAAGCTTATGATGAGGAGCTTCTTGACGAGCAAAAGGGTGATACAAGAACTGTGCTTCATCTTCACCCTGCACTTGCACCAGTTAAAGCTTGTGTTCTTCCTTTGGTTAAAAAGCTTAAAGAGCCTGCTCTTGAAATCTATTCAAAAATTGCAAAGAAATTCAATGTTGAATATGATGAAACAGGTGCTATTGGAAAGAGATATCGTAGACAGGACGAAATTGGAACTCCTATTTGTATTACAGTTGATTTTGATACTCTTGAGGACAATACTGTAACCGTTCGTGACCGTGACACAATGGAACAGCACAGAATTTCAATAGATGAAATTGAGGCTTATATTGAAAAGGCAATTGAATTTTAGTTTTTAGAATATAGCAGAGAAAGTTTTTTAGCTTTCTCTGCTTTTTTGTTCCACAAGGAACATTTTTGATAAATAGTTGATAACAATTAATATATTGTTCCACATAGAACCTAATTAAATTAAAATAAATTATAAAATTTCTATAAATTTTGCAAAACCTCTTTTCAAATACAAAAAAATATGCTATAATATAATTAAAAGATATTTTGATTATAAAGGAGAGATTTTTTATGAGCAATGTTATTGCGGTTACCAATCAGAAAGGCGGAGTTGGAAAATCAACCACCGTTGTAAATCTTGGTGCAGCATATGGAATTATGGGAAAAAAGGTTTTGATTATTGACTTTGACCCACAAGGCAATACTACCACAAGCCTTGGAATAAACAAAAAGGATATTCGTAAAACGGTTTATGAACTGCTTATTGATGAATGTGATGCAGTAGATGTAATTATTCCCACAGAATTTCAGGGCGTTTCTATTATTCCAACCACCCAAAAACTTTCGGGAGCATCAATTGAATTGTTTGAAACACAAAATCGCTCGCTTAAGCTTAAACAAAAGATTGAGAGCATAAGAGATCATTATGATTATATATTTATTGATTGTGCTCCAACCCTTGACCTGCTTACACTTAATGCACTTGTTGCTGCTGATTCGGTACTTGTTCCACTTCAATGTGAATTCTTGTCATTGGAAGGTTTGGTTGAGCTTAAAAATACTATAAACAGGATACAGAATACATGGAACCCTAATCTTAGGGTTGAGGGAATACTCTTTACAATGTATGTTGCAAGATATACTATAACTGCTCAGATTGCAAGCACAGTAAAAAGATATTTTGAGGGAGATGTACTTAAAACGGTTATTCCAAGAAATGTTGCAATTTCTGAAGCACCCAGTGCCGGAAAACCTGTAATATACTATAATAAAAAAGCAAAAGGTTCAAAAGCATATATGGAGCTTGCAGAAGAACTTATCAAGCGAAACAAAAAGAGAAATAAAAGATAGAGGAGGTATTTTTTATGGGAAAGAAAAAATTAGGAAAGGGAATTGATGCTCTTTTTTCGGATTTTAATTTTAATGAATACTATGGTCAAGGTGATAATGAAATGTTCCACGAGGAACAAACAGTAAAAATGTTAAGGCTTTCTTTAATTGAGCCAAATAGAAATCAGCCAAGAAAACAGTTTGACAATTCTGCTATTTCTGAACTTGCCGCTTCAATCAAGCAGTATGGGTTGTTGCAGCCGATTCTTGTAAGACCTTATGGAAATTCTTATCAAATTGTTGCAGGCGAAAGAAGATGGAGAGCAGCAAGAGAAGCAGGACTTGAAGAAATACCTGTTCAAATTCGTGAACTTGACGACCAAACGACCGCACAGATTGCTCTTATTGAAAATCTTCAAAGAGTGGAGCTTTCTCCTATTGAAATAGCACAGGGGTATAAGGAGCTTATACAGATTTATGGGCTTACTCAGGAGCAGGTGGCACAAAGAATGAATGTAAGCCGTTCGCAGGTTGCAAATATGTTAAGATTGCTTGTTTTGGATGAAGAAACTAAACAATCGCTTGAGGAGAAAAAAATAACAATAGGTCATGCGAAGGTGCTTGCAGGAGTTGCAATGGAGGAAGATAGGCAGGAACTGCTTCACAAGTGTCTTGAAGATAATATGACGGTAAGGGAACTTGAGGAATACAAGGATAGAAGTATTGCAGAAAGAGAATATGATGCAGAAGTAAAAGCAAGAATAAACTATCACCCTAAAAAAGACCCATATTTAATGGAGGTTGAAAAAGCCTTTTATCTTGAATATAATTGTAGAGCTATTGCAAAACGCAGGGGAAAAGGAGCTTGTATAATACTTAATTTTAAGGATTCTGACCATCTTGTTAGCTTTATGGATTCAATTTCAAAAAAATAATGTTCCATGTAGAACATTAATCAGATAAAAGAAAAATAAACTAAAGAAACTTTTGTTGTTTTTTCACCTACGATTAGCAAATAATTTATGATAATAAAGAGTGTTGTAATAATATTTTGACAAAAATATTAATGTTATAACTTTTGTTTGAAAATGTTCTATGTGGAACAAATTTAAAGTACAGAAAGGAGAAAATAATGATTGAAAAATGGTTGTATGAATTTGTACAAAGGATAAAAGAAGCATTTCCAGAACGCATAGTTTTTATAGGTATTCAGGGAAGTTATGCAAGGCAGGAAGCAACCGAAAACAGTGATATTGATGTTGTTGTAATTTTTGACGCACTTAACTATAAGGATATAAAGTTTTATGATAAAATAATAAGCGGTTTTGAAATGCGTGAAAAAATTTGTGGTTTTATTTCGGGGAAAAAAGAGTTGGAAAATTGGGACGGAGCTGATTTGTTTCAGTTTTACCATGATACAATTGCTTTATATGGCAATCTTGATTTTATAAAAAATTTGATAACCTTTGAAGATGTAGTACATGCGGTTAAACTTGGAGCTTGTAATATCTATCATATGTCGGTTCATAATGCAGTTCATGAAAAAAGCAGAGAAATTTTAAAAGCTTTGCTTAAAACAGCATTTTTTGTGGCACAGGCAAATTATTATCTTGAGCATAAAGAGTATATAGGTAAACGAAAAATATTAATCCAAAAGGCAAATCCTGATGACAGAGAGATATTATCTTTACAATATACAGATGATTTTGATAAGGTATCAGAAACATTAATAGAATGGTCGTCTGCATTAATATCCAAAAATAAATGTTCCATATGAAACAAAGCTATTAGAATGTTAACAGTACAATTCTTAATTGGATGTGTTCCATATGGAACAAAATTCTCCTTGCTTTTTTGCAAGGAGAATTTTGTTAATCCATATCATAATTAAATTTTACATTATTAAAATTCAGATTTTTGTTCCACAAGAAACATTAAATAATTTGCCTCTGCAATAATATTATTACAGAGGCAAATTTAAAACATTTACTTTAGGTTATTTAATAACTTTTAATTATTACTTTTTAAAATATCTGTTGTAAAGACCAAGGAAAGCACAGCCATGTCTTGCCTCGTCCTTAGCCATTTCATGAACTGTATCGTGAACAGCGTCATATCCAAGCTCTTTTGCTTTCTTTGCAAGAGCAAGTTTGCCTTCGGTTGCACCATTTTCAGCCATAAAACGCATTTCAAGATTTTTAGCGGTGGAATCTGTAACTACTTCGCCAAGGAGTTCAGCAAATTTAGCAGCGTGTTCAGCTTCTTCATAAGCAGCCTTTTCATAATAAAGACCTACTTCAGGATAGCCCTCTCTGAATGCAACTCTTGCCATTGCAAGGTACATTCCAACCTCGGAACATTCACCATTGAAGTTATCACGAAGACCCTGTACAACCTCCTGGTCAAGACCCTGTGCAACACCGACCTTATGCTCATCAGCCCAGGTAATCTGAGTGTCCTCAACCTTATTGAATTTGGAGCCAGGAACGCCACACTGTGGACATTTTTCGGGAGCTGTTTCACCTTCATAAACATAACCGCAAACAGAACATATAAATTTAGACATAATATAAATCCTCCTGTAATATTAAAATTATTATGAAGCTTGTCAAGTATACTTCATTAATATATATTATAGCACAAATAAACTAAAATGTCAAGTATTTTATAAGATTTTTCCGAAAAATTCACATATTTTTTGTCAAATTAACAATTATCTATTTATTTAGTATAAAAGAAATTTATAATATAGTTATTGTTTTAGTATTTTAAAATTGAACAAAGTACAGCCAATAGCAATTATTAAAGCTTGTTTCGTTGTCTGCAACAATAAACTTTTTTAAACAAATATACACATCTTATAAATTAATTTTTATGGTATACAAAAATCAATAACTGAGCAGAATATAACAGTGAGGTGATAGCATGAAATATACCATTAATACCAACAATCATGGTTGTATAATAAGGGATGAGAGGCAAATATCTCCGCTTTTTATACACAATGTTCTGACAAACAATGTTACAATAAGAGGTGGGTTTGTTGTAAACAAAAATTTTCAAACCGATGCAGAATTGGGCAAAGAATGGGTGGATGACAACCAACTTTAGCAAACAAATCCTCCGTTTACCCTTAAAATTTCCCCTGTGATATAAGAAGATTTTTCGCTTGCAAGAAAAAGGGCAGCATCTGCAATTTCTTTTGGGCTTGCAAATCTTCCTAAAGGTATTTCCTGACAGAACGACTCCTTTTCCTCTTTGGAAAGGCAGTCGTTCATTTTTGTATCAACCGCTCCAGCACTAATACAATTTACCCTTATTCCGCTGGGGGCAACCTCCTTTGCAAGAGCCTTTGTAAAACCGATAAGCCCTGCTTTTGCACAGGAATAAGCCACCTCACAGGACGCTCCAACCTCGCCCCACATGGAAGAGATATTTATAATATTTCCCTTTTGATTTCTTATCATGAACGGCAATATAAGTTTTGTAAGTTTTACTGCACCGATAAGGTTTGAATTAAGTATATACATAAGCTGCTCATCACTCATAAGCTGAAAAAGTCCAAGGTGTGCCACACCTGCATTATTGACAAGCAGTGAAAAATTTTGCTTTTCAAACAAATCTTTAAGGTTGTTTATGTCGTTGCTATCTGTTATATCCAGCTTTACAAAATCAGCATTAAATTGCAAGGCAATCTGCTTTGCCTGCTCCAAATTTTTATTATAACTAAAGGTTACTGCATAGCCATTTTGAGAGAGAGTTTTTACAATCTCTTTTCCGATTCCGCCTGTTCCGCCAGTTACAAATGCTTTTTTTTCCATTTTTTAATCCTCCAGATAAATTTATTTAATATATAAATATATAATAGTATAGCATATTTTTGTAAAAAATTCAACACTATTTTTTATAAATAAATGGGAATGGTCAATTTGCATTGTTAAAAAACTATTTTTATGAAATTATTTTAATAAATTTTAAGTATTCCCCCGCCTAAAGTGGGGAAATACTACAAATACAAAAATATAAAGTAATATAAAAATACTTTTATTTACTTCGAAATACATAAAAAACTTGACAAATAGCAAATAAATTGATATAATTATAACTATAGTATAATTGTCAATGGAGTTGAAAAGCATAATAACAGAACAATTTAACTTGGATTGTATATAGATAACGGCGATAAATTAACATACAATATGAATTATTAAATACTTGATTATGAAAGGGTGAAAATATTGAAAAATTTATTGGTTGAACGCTTTTTTGCATTTGTCATTTCGGCATTGGTGGGAATATATAATATACCCTTTGGGTCGTTTGCACAGGATAATGTGGTTACAGATGACCAAAATCCCCCTCTTTCTACAATCGATGACATAACAACCGATGAGCAGGATATATTTTTATCCAAAAGAGAAAACAGTTACGCAAACTATCTTAAAAAGTATGGTGGATATGAAAAACCGCAAAACCAAATAAAAATTACATATGATAAAATTTTTCCAGCTAAAAATGCCAAAATAGAATTTTCAAAATCCGAAAGGTTAGATGGCAAAAACGCCTTTTATTGGGAAAGCCAAACAGGTGAAATTTTCTTTGATGTTGATATTCCAAAATCGGGAATTTACAATATGGAATTTATGTATTATTGTCCGGCAGTAAACACAAACAATGTTGAACTGTCTTTGGAAATTGACGGTAAAGCCCCTTATGATACCGCTTCAAGAATTGTGCTTAGCAAGGTGTGGATTAATAGCCCTGACGATTTAAGCACAGACGGAGAAAATATTGCACAGGATAAAAAACAAAATGATATACGCCCCGCACAGGTTGAAAAACCTTTGTGGCAGGCAAAAACTCTTAAGGATACCGATGGACTTTCCAACCAACCATTGATTTTTTATTTTGAGCAGGGAAAACATAGAATAAACATCAAATCCGACAAGGCACAGTTTGCAATAAACTATATAAAATTTTATAATCAAAAACCGCCTGAAAAATATGTTGCACCGTCTAAAGATGATATAGCCAAAACAAACGGACAGAAAATAATTCTTGAGGGTGAACTTGCCGATTATAAATCCGACCGCTCGTTGTTTCCAACAAGTGATGCCCACAATTATATAACCTCATCTTCCAATGGAGCGTCTCCCACCAAAACAAGATACAACACCATAGGCGGTGGCTCCAACTGGTCGCAGGCGACCCAGTCGGCAAGCTGGGAATTTGATATAGAGCAGGAGGGATATTATAAAATTGGTATCCGTGCAAGGCAAAACCAAATGCGTGGAATGTATTCCAACCGCAGAATTTTAATTAATGGTGAGGTTCAAAGTGAACCATTAAATCAGGTTAAATTTTATTATAACGAAAACTGGAGTGTTACTTCGCCCAAAGACCAAAACAATCAAATGGTGTATGTTTATCTTAAAAAGGGTAAAAATACCATAACTCTTGAGGCAATTCCTGGGGAAATTGGTGAGATTATGAACAATCTGGACAACCTGACCTATGAGATTAATAGCTATTACAGACAGATAAGGCAGGTTACAGGTCCTACACCAGACGAAAACAACAATTACAGAATAGATAAGGTTGTTCCAACAATTGTAGATGATTTTAAAAGCTATTCCAAACAGCTTAGGGAATATCAAAAACAGATTGAGCAGCTTTCGGAAAGTGGCGGTTCAGAGGCGGTAACCCTTGATAAAATGGCAATTATTCTTGACAAATGCACCGCTAAAACCGACCGTATTCCCAATCTTATGAACCAGATTAAGGACAATATAACCTCGCTTTCCTCTTGGGTTGCCACTTACAGGCAACAGCCACTTGAATTAGATAGAATTGAAATATGTTCGTCAGATTTGGATTTTACAGATTGTAACAAAAAATTTTTAAAATCTCTTTCTTTTGGTTTTAAAGGCTTTATTGGTTCTTTTTTTGAGGACTACAACTCACTTTCCGATTTTGACCAAAACACCGAAACAATGACCTGCTGGATAACACTTGGACGTGACAATGCAAATGTTGTAAAACAGATTGTTGACAGCGAATATAACCCCACGGCAAAAACCAAAATTGCAATAAAACTTGTTCAGAGCGGTATGGTTGAAGCGACCTTTGCCGGTCAAGGTCCGGATATTGCGTTGTTTCTTGGTGGGGATTTTCCCATTCAACTTGCGGCAAGAGACGTGCTTGTAAATTTGGAGGATATGAACGGCTTTAAAGACACCCTTTCAAGATTTTCAAAGGACGCAACCGTTTTATATAAGTACAATGGCGGAACTTACGGACTTCCTGTTTCCCAAACCTTCCCAATGCTTTTTTATCGAACCGATGTTTTAAAGGAACTTGGAATAGACCCACAAAAAGACCTGCAAACATGGCAGGGTCTTATAGATGTTTTGCCTACCCTCCAGAGAAAATATATGGAGGTCGGTCTTATTCTTCCCATAGCCACAATAAACGGCGGCACAACTGTTATTTCCACCACAACAGAGGCGGGTAACACCTTTGCAACATTGCTTTTGCAAAGCGGTATTAACTATTATAATGATGAGCAGACAAAAACTACCTTTGACAGTCAAACGGCTGTTGATGCCTTTAAAATGTGGACGGAATTTTATACAAAATATAGCTTTGAACAAAAATATGACGCTTTTACAAGATTTAGGCAGGGTGATATGCCGATTGTAATTCAAAACTATACTTTCTATAATCAACTTGCGGTTGCAGCCCCCGAAATTAAAGATTGTTGGGATTTTATGCAGATGCCTGGAACGGTGCAGGCGGACGGTAGCATTTCTCATGCCTCCAATTCGCAGGGGTCAGGAGCGGTTATCTACAAAAAAGCGGCTGATGTTGAGCAGGCTTGGGATTTTATAAACTGGTTTACAAGCACTCCTGTTCAGATTGAATATGCAAACCAAATAGAATCGGTTTTAGGCACAATGGGAAGATTTGACACGGCAAATATAGAGGCATTAAAGCATTTGTCTTGGACAACCAGCGAAACCGAAAAGTTGGTTGGGCAACTGAAACAGCAGGTTGAAATACCTATTATTCCCGCTTCTTATGCTGTAACTCGTGATATTATGAACGCTTTTAGAGAAACGGTAAACAATGCTAAAAATCCCCGTGATACACTTTATTGGTACAACAAAGAGATTAACAAAGAAATTGAAAGAAAACTTGAAAATATTCAAAACAATAAATAAAATATATTGGTAAATTTGCGTTGTTAAATAAGATTAATTAAAAAAATCTTGTGTGTTTCCCCGCCTACGGCGGGGAAACACTACAAATAAAAAAGTAAAATAAACAACTATTTTGTTTATTCACAACCAAATATTGCTATTGATGGGGAATACTAAAACGAACTAAAATAATAATTATTATAAAATTATTTTTAAGAAAGGAGAGAATAATTTTGCCAAAGAATAAAAAAAGTAAAAATTCTAAAATATCTAAAACCCTTAAAAGTATGAAAAAAAACTGTTCCTGTTATCTTATGCTTGCTCCTTTTATGGTGTTTTTTCTGCTTTTTACCGTTATTCCGGTTGTTATGTCGCTTCCCCTGGGTTTTACCGACTTTAATATGATGCAAAAACCAAAATTTGTGGGGCTTAGCAATTTCTATACCCTTTTTCTTAATGACAAGGTTTTTCTTGTGGCGGTAAGAAACACGCTTATCTTTGCTATATTTACTGGTCCTTTTTCCTACATACTTAGTTTTCTGCTTGCATGGCTTATAAACGAAATGAAACCGATTTTAAAAACTATATTTACCTTTGTGTTTTATGCTCCCTCCATGACAACTTCGGTTTATATTACCTGGCAACTTATCCTTTCGGACGATTCATACGGATATTTAAATGCGGTTCTTATGGATTTGGGAATTTTAAACCAGCCGATAAAATGGCTTACCGATTCAAACTATATTCTTCCTGTGGTGGTTGTCGTTCAGCTATGGATTTCCATGGGTGCAGGATTTCTGGCA
Organism: uncultured Clostridia bacterium; assembly: GCA_947631445.1. Taxonomy (GTDB): domain Bacteria; phylum Bacillota; class Clostridia; order Oscillospirales; family Ruminococcaceae; genus CANRLN01. The sequence goes on along the minus strand of CANRLN010000001.1, from coordinate 40,415 downwards.
ATCCGTGCAGGATTTCAAAATATTGATAGGTCCATGTATGAGGCAGGAGCAATTGAGGGCATAAAAAACCGTTGGCAGGAGCTTTTTCTTATTACAATTCCGTCAATGGGACCTCAACTTTTGTTTGCGGCGGTTGTTCAGATTTCTGCTTCTTTTACGGTTGGAATTGTTGGGCAAAATCTTGTTGGACTGCCTTCCACCGACTATGCTGCCCACACCATTATGAACCATGCCACCGATTATGGCAACATACGCTTTGAAATGGGCTATGCTTCGGCGGTCTGCTTTGTACTTTTTATTGCAATGCTACTTGCAAACAAATTTATAAACAAACTGCTTGGAAAATATGTCGGAAATTAAAAAAGGAGGGGAAGTTTTGAAATCTCACAACAAAAAATCCTTGGAAAAAAACATAAAAGTAAAAAAGAAAAAACGATTGAACGGCTCTCTCGGCGGGGATATTTGTATATTTATATTTCTTACAATACTGGGACTTTTTATGATTTTTCCACTTTACTATTCGGTGGTTCAGTCGCTAAAACCTGTGGAAGAACTGTTTGTGTTTCCTCCAAAACTTTATGTACTTAACCCCACACTTAAAAACTTTTCGGATATGTTCAAGGTTGCAGCAAGCCTTTGGGTTCCATTTTCAAGATATGTTTTCAATTCTGTGTTTACAACCGCCGCAGTATGTGTATGTAATGTTTTTGTGTGCTGTTGCGGAGGGTTTGTGCTTGCAAAATGCAAATTCCCCGGAAACAAATTTATAAACGATATTATTGTAACTGCCCTCCTGTTCAGTTCTTCTGCAACATGGATTATGCAATTTTTGGTTATGGCAAAGCTGGGAATGATAGATAAATACTGGGCATTGATACTCCCAAACATTTCAACCGCAATGGGACTTTTTTTAATGCGTCAATCCATGTCAACAATACATGATTCGCTTGTTGAGGCGGCAAAGGTGGACGGTGCGGGACTTTTTAGAATATGCTGGCAGGTTGCTGTTCCAAACTCAAAACCTGCTGTTATGACCCTTATAATATTTGCCTTTCAAGGTTCATGGAATTTTCAGGCAGGTGCTTTTATATATTCAGAGGAACTTAAAACCCTGCCGACAATCGTCCAGCAGATTTCCCTTTCGGGTATTGCAAGGCAGGGGGTAACCTTTGCTTGTTCGGTTTTGTTGCTTATACCTCCGCTTATAGTGTTTCTTGCTGCACAAAGTAACGTTATGGAAACCATGGCAAATTCGGGCATTAAAGATTAAGGGGGTAAAGCTATGAAGATTAAAGCTTTAATATCTGTTGTATTTGCAGTGGTTTTCATTTTTTCATCATCAGTAAATGCTTTTGCAAGCGAGCCTTATAATCCTTACAGCTATGACAAATGGGGCGACCCTATTCCCTCTCAAAGCGGATATAAGGTTGACAGGGTTGTTGACGGAAAACAAATGGGTTTTGATGAATTTTGCGACCCCAAAAGCAAGCTTTTTATATCTCTTGAAGAATCCGACAGTTTGAACGGGGCAAAGGATATGTTTTATCTTAAAGGGTTGGAGCAACTTTGGATTGCTGATTCGGGAAACAATCGAATTATTTGTCTTGACACCAAAACAAACAAGGTCATTGGGGTGTATCATTCGGACGGAATTTTAAATTTTTCCTCTCCAAACGGTGTATTTGCAAAATATGACAGCGAAAACGACATCACACATCTGTATGTTGCAGACTATAACAACTCAAGGGTGTGCAAATGCGAAGTTATGGACTACAAAACCCTTAAAAGTATTAAAAATTACACCAAGCCAAATTCTGAGCTTTATAATTCAAAGGTTTTTAATCCAGAAAAGGTTCTTGTGGACGGTGCAGACAATGTATATACGGTTGTTGGTTCGGTAACGACAGGGGCTTGCGTTTTTAGTAGTGACGGCGAATTTATGGGATTTTATGGTGCAAACCGTGTAGAACCGTCTTTTAAGGTTGTTGCTCAGAAATTCTGGCGTAAGATTGCCACACAAAAGGCTCTGGACACAATGCAAAGAAGCGTTCCTGTGGAGTATAAGAATTTTGATATTGACAAGGACGGTTTTATTTATACCGTAACCGAGGCGGCAAACACTTCAACCGATGCCGTTAAAAAAGTAAATGCGGCGGGCAACAACATCTGGGACAATGTATATATAAACCGTGTGACATTTGGAGATTATAATCAATCGTCAATGGATATTTCATCCAATGTTAAACTTTCCACCAAGCTTACCGACATTGACATATCCGATGACCAATATATTAATCTTCTTGACTATCAAACCGGCAGGGTTTTTCAGTATAATCAGGACTGTGAACTTATATTTATCTTTGGAGCGAAAAGCGAATCTTCCAATCAAAAAGGAAGTTTTAAAGCACCCAACGCCCTCGAATCGGTGGACGAAGATATTTATATTTTGGACGGAGCTAAAAACGATATAACCATTTATACCAAAACGGTTTTCGGAAAGTATGTTCATAGTGCGGTAAAGCTTTATGAGGACGGAAAATATACTGAATCTGCTGAGATATGGCAGGAGGTTGTAAAGCGTGACGGCGGTTACAACCTTGCATATGTTGGACTTGGAAAAGCTTGTGTTTATAACGGCGAATATAAACAAGCAATGAAATATTTTAAAATTTCGCAGAGCCGTAAAAATTATGATAAAGCATATGAATATTACCGTGAACAATGGCTGTCGGAGCATTTCGGCATAATATCGGCGGCTATAATAATTTTAATTCTACTGCTTATTTTAAATGCTGTTATAAAAAATCTGGGAATAAATCTTAAAGGTAGTATTGTACGTTTTTTTAAAAATCATAAAAAATCCTGAAAATCGCAAAAATGCAGGAAAGGAGAGATTTTATAATGTATGAGTTTTCTGAAATAGGCTGGTTAAAACATGTTATATTTCACCCTGTGGAGGGATTTGAAGATTTAAGATGGAAAAAAAGGGGTTCGCTTAAATTTTCTGTGGTTATAATATTTATGCTGTTTTTCTCCATGCTTGCCGAATACAGATTGCAAGGCTTTCAGTACAACACCCACTACACCAAAATATTTAATGTTGTTCCGCTTATACTGCGAAGTGTTATATTTTATATTACATGGTGCGTTGGCAACTGGAGCATATGCACCCTTTTTGACGGCGAGGGTACTTTTAAAAACATCTGTATTTATACCTCTTATGCTTTAGTGCCTTTTATTGTATTTAGTTTTGTTTCAACCTTTCTTTCAAATATTCTTATTCTTGATGAGGCGGTTTGGATTGAGTTTTTTAACTGGCTTGGTTTTGGTTGGTCGCTAATTCTTATGGTTCAAGCTATGAGGGCGGTACATCAGTATTCGTTTGGAAAAACGCTTGTTTCAATGCTTGCAACGGTTGGGGCAATGTTTATTCTGCTGTTTTTGCTTGTGCTGGTTCTGCTACTTTTTCAGCAGGTTTATAATTTTATCTATACTGTATATATGGAAATTCAGTATAGAATTATGGGCTAAAAAAGGGGGAAAAACAGTATGAAAAAAGCTTTTGTATATCTGCTTTGTTTGTCTGTGCTTTTGGGGGTTAATTCCTCAATTGCCTTTGCACAAAACAACAATAATATTATTTCTGAAAATTCTGAAATTGAACAAGATGATTATAATGAACAAAGTGATGATAAAACAACTTCTGATGAGCAGGATTTGGCTGAATGTCTTAGTGACAAGCAGGCAATAGAACTTTGTGAACTTGCTTGTGAAAATGATAATTTAGCTCTTTATCTTGATGAGGAAAACGACCGTATCGCACTTTATGACAAGCAGGCGGATAAATATTGGTGGAACAGTCCAGTAAATGCTTATGCCGACATTGCCGTTGTGGATAAGGTTCAGGGAAAAACAATGAAAAAGGTTCAGCGTAAACAGCTTGCCTCCTCACTTGTTATAACCTATGCCGACCTAAGGCAGGAGAAAAGACAGGAGCTTGACCTGTATTCTTATGAATGTTCCAAAATTTCCTATAAAACCTCCCAAAATGAAATAGTTGTAAAATATAAATATCGAATGGGCGGATTTGAAATACCCGTGCATTATCAGCTAAATAAAGATTGCCTTAAAGTTTATGTTCAAACAAAAGATATAAAAGAAAGCAACATAAAATCAGAAAACGGAAAAGAGATTACCAAAATTGCCATTGCTCCTCAGTTCGGTGCGGCGGACAGCCAGCAAGACGGCTATATGATTGTTCCGGACGGAAGCGGAGCGGTTATAAATTATAATAACAATAAGGGAAATTATCCTGTATATTCCCAAAAGATTTATGGCAGGGACTACACGGCAGTTCCGCTTAAAGCCCCTGCTGTAACCGAACAGGCATATCTCCCTGTGGTTGCAACGGTGGGTAAAAACGCAGGATTGGTTGAAATTGCCTCAAGCGGAGATGGAAACTGTTTTGCAAAGGCTAATGTATGCGGACAGAACAATCAAACATATAATACCTGCTATTTTCAATTTGAGCTTAGAAGTTCCGATGGATATTATATGGGTGGTGACAACACCGACCAGATAACAGTTTTTGAAAAAGGTAAAATAAAAACTGATAAAATAGAAGTTTGCTACTATCCCGTGCAGGATAAACAGAAAGATTTAAACCCTGCCGATATTGCAAGGGTTTATAGAAATTATCTTGTAAATCAAGGATTTTCCAAAAAAGAAAATATAAACTGCTCAAGTTTTTATGTGGATTTTTATGGCGGTGTACTTAAGAAAAAATCTGTGCTTGGCGTTCCAATAAATCAGAAAACCAAAACAACTGGATTTGAACAGGCAGGTAAGATTATAGATGCTCTTAAAGAAAATGGAATAGGTGACTATGCTATTAATTACAACGACTGGACAAATGACAGCATTAAAAACAAGATTTCAGACGGTGCATCGGCAAGTTCTAAACTTGGCGGAAAATCTGCTTTGGACAAGCTTATAAAAAAAGTAGAAAAGGATAATGCCGATATATATCTTTCTCAAGATAACACTATTATGGAAAAGGGAAGTTTTGATTATCCTGTTCTTGGTTCGACTGCAATAAGAATTTCCAACGCTTATTCAAGGCAATCGGAATATTCTGTGGCTTTTGGTGTTCCGCTTACAAGCGTTTCGCCTGCACTGCTTTCACCCTCCAAATATTCCGAGGTTATGGACGGGCTTGTTTCCAGCTTTAAAAACAAAGGTTATAAGGGAATTTGCTTTGGAGATTATAACAGTATGCTTGTTAGCGACCATTCAAAAAAGAAAAACTTTAGCCGTGAAAAAACAATGCAGACGGTTGAAAAAAAACTTGAAAAAGCTTCCAAAGACCTTAAAGTATTAGGGCAAAATCCTAATGCTTATGTTATTCCGTATGCAAATGCTTTAACCGATTTGCCGATATATTCAAGTGGTTTTAATATAGAAGATTATGAAATTCCGTTTTATCAAATGGCGGTGCATGGATATATTGAACACGCTGTTACCGCAATAAACAAAAGCTCCGACCCTACCGAAACATTTTTAAGGGCGATAGTTTCGGGAAGTAATCTTCACTATGATTTTTTTTATAGCGAGGCTTCGGAGGTTGTCGACACCGACTATGATACACTTTTTTATGCCAATTATTCGGGCTGGCTTGGCGATATAAAGGCACAAAATGAAATTGTCTTGCAAACAATGCAGTATATAAGCAATCTTGAGTTTACCAGCTATACCGTTTCGGGGGATAACAACAATATTTTAACTGCCGTTTTTGGAGAGGGAGCAGACAAAATTGTATTGCAGGTTGACACAGACCAAAACACAATAAAATTCAATGGGCAGAATATAGATACAAGTAAACTTAAGGAGGGCGAAAATATTGAAAAATAAAAATGTAAAAAACAATAAAAATATTAAATCTAAAAAAAAGCCGTCCTACGAGCGAAAAAAATCGCTTTATGGCTATGGATTTATTGCCCTTTGGTTTGTAGGCATGATATATTTTTTTATTCTGCCTTTAATTAAATGCTTTAGATATTCTTTTTATGACACCAAACCCATAAACGGCAAAATGGAGCTTACCAATTTTGGTTTTCACAACTATATAAACGCTTTTACAACCAATACCGATTATTTACAGGCTCTTGTGTCGGTGCTTAAAGACACAGCTATAAAAACTCCGCTTATACTTATCTTTTCTATTTTTGTTGCAACAATTTTAAATCAGAAATTCCGTGGGAGAACCTTTGTGCGGTCGGTATTTTTTCTGCCGGTTATTATTGCCACAGGTCCAGTTATTGAGATTATAAACGGCAATATGAGCAGTGGCGGATATGCTGGAGGTTCTGAACAGTTTAGTTCTATGTTTCAAACCGACCTTGTTTCTCAGGTGCTTGAATTTATTGGTGTGTATGGCATAAGCGATAAACTTGAAATGGCAATACAAGCCGTTACAGGGCAAATTTTTAATCTTGTGTGGAATTCTGGCATACAAATATTGTTGTTTTTATCGGCACTTCAAAACATTTCGGTTTCGGCAAAGGAGGCGGCACAGATTGAGGGAGCGACCTCATGGGAATTTTTCTGGAAAGTAACCCTGCCTTACATAAGCCCTATGATTCTTGCAAGTGTTGTATATACTATTGTTGATTCTTTTATTTCCACCGACAACCCAGTAATGCAGATTGTGCTTTCAAAGGCAAGCGAATGGCAACACGGTTATTCTGCTGCTATGGCTTGGATATATTTTGCTATTGTAGGAATAGTTCTTGCGATTGTGGCATTGTTTGTAAATAAATTTGTTTATTATGAAGTGGAATAGAAATTATTATTTTTATGTATTCCTCCGCCTACGGCGGGGAAACGCAAGAATTATTTTAAAAACTGCAAAAGCGAATATTAATTATAAAAATAAACTGGAAGTGATTTAATTTGAATTTAGCAAAAGAACAAAAACTTATAAACAAGCAGTTAAAAGCCTCTAAAAAGGCAAGGTTAAAACGAATGAAACAAGATGGAATCCTTACCCCAGAAGATATAAAATATAATCGCAAAAAAGCATTTGGGGGTTTTGCTTTCCCACTTTTTAGATTTTTTATTCTGTTTGGACTTTGCTTTGTTATTCTTTATCCTATAATATTTATGCTCTCAACCGCCTTTCGACCAAGCCAGCAGATGAGTGACCCATCGGTTGTTTGGATTCCCAAAAGTCTTACACTAAGCAACATTAAAGATGTTTGGGAGGTTATGGATTTTACTGGCAGTGTGCTTAACACTTTGGAGCTTAATATTATTTCTTCCCTGCTTTCGCTTATAACCTGTTCGCTTACCGGCTATGGTTTTGCAAGATTTAAGTTTAAGGGTAAAAAGTTTTTGTTTGCCATTGTAATATTTATGATTATAGTACCGCCACAGATTACAACAATACCTATATTTTTACAGTACACCTATTTTGACCTTTTTAAAATTCCAACCCTTTTGACGGGGGACTGTATAAATCTTATTGACAGTCCAATAACCATGTATGCTCCTGCATTGTTTGGGTGTGGGATAAGGTCGGGACTTTTTATATTTATCTTCTGCCAGTTTTTCAAAGGACTTCCAAAAGAGTTGGAGGACGCTGCATATCTTGACGGTTGCAATCCTTTTAGAACCTATATTCAGATTATTATTCCCAATGCGAAATCTTCTTTTCTTACGGTGTTTTTATTTTCGATTGTATGGTATTGGAACGACTACTATATTTCCTCCTCTTTTTTCACCAAAAGCACAACGGTTGCACTTCAGTTGAAAAATTTAAATATTACGCTCAGTCAACAGCTTTTTGATGGTGCAAGCGTTTCCACAAGGCAGATTATAGTGTGGCTTGAGGCTGGTTGCCTTATATCTATTTTGCCACTTCTTATCATGTATATTTTCCTACAAAAATATTTTGTTGAGGGAATTGAACGTTCTGGGCTTGGCGGAGCGTAAAAAAATCCCCCATCAATGGTGGGGGATTTTTGTATTTATTTACATTTCTTCGGGGCAGGAAATAGAATACATATCAAGAACATTGAATATAACCTGCTTTACCGCCTGACAAAGCCAAATTCTTGATTGCATAATTGGGTTTGGTTCGTCTTTTATTCTGCAAACTGCATAAAATTTGTGGAAAGCAGCCGCAACATCAAGAACATATTTTGTCATCTTGGATGGGTCGTAATTTTTAGCCGATTCGTTTATTTCGGTTGGCATTGATGCAATAAGCTTTAAAAGTTGCTTTTCCTCGTCTGTGGTAAGGTTATCACAATACTGGTCATTAAAGCTTTCAATCTTAACCCCCTCGCTTGCAAGCTTTCTAAGAATAGAACAAATTCTTGCGTGGGCATACTGAACGTAATAAACTGGGTTGTTGGAACTTTCGGAAATTGCAAGGTCAAGGTCAAAATCAAACTGGCTGTTTGCCTCTCTTAAATTAAAGAAAAACCTTGCCGCATCAATTGGCACTTCGTCCAAAAGGGTTTTAAGGGTGATTGCCTTACCCGAACGCTTGGAAAGTTTATAGGTTTCGCCGTTTTTAACCAGTCTTACCATCTGCATTATAACAATATCAAGACGGTTTGCGTCCACTCCGAGAGCGGTCATAGCTGCCTTAATTCTTGGAATATATCCGTGGTGGTCTGCTCCAAAAATATCAATGGCGGTGTCAAAACCTCTTGTCACAAGCTTGTTGTAGTGGTAGGCAATATCCGGCACAAGATAGGTCGGGAAACCGTTGGCTCTTAAAAGTACACGGTCCTTGTCATCGCCCAGCTCGGACGATTTAAACCACAAAGCACCTTCCTTTTCGTATGTATAACCACTTGCCTTAAGCTTTTCAATAATATCCTTTACTGCTCCCATGCTGTAAAGTTCACTTTCCTTAAACCATCTATCATAGTTTATTTTGTAAAGCCCCAAATCATGTTTAAGCCCTGCTATATTCTTTGGGAGGGCATATTCAACAAGAGCTTTTTTTCTTTCTTCTTCGCTTTTGTCACAAAGATTGTCGCCAAACTCATCAAAATAATTTTTAGTATGCTCGATTATATCCATTCCAAGATACACATCTTCGGGCATTTCAAATTTGGTTTTGTCCTCAAAAATTGCCTTGCAAAAATCCTCTGTATTGTTTGTCTTTTGGGCAATTTCAAGTCCCTCTTTGCTGCAAACCTGCATATATCTAAGCGAAAGTGATTTACCAAACTTTTCAATCTGGTTGCCTGCATCGTTTACATAAAATTCTTTTGCAACCTCATATCCTGCCTTTTTAAGCACCGCACTAAGGCAATCGCCAATTGCACCGCCTCTTGCGTTGCCAATGTGCATAGGTCCGGTTGGGTTTGCCGAAACAAATTCAACAATCATCTTTTTGCCCTCGCCCATATTGGTGCTACCATAATCCTGTTTTTCCTCAAGAACGCTTTTAAGGGTTTGAGTATACCAGTTTTTAGCATAATAAAAATTAATAAAACCTGCTCCCGCCGAACTACACTTTTCAAAAAAGCTGTTTTCAAGATTAATTTTAGCGGTAATTTCCTGTGCAATTTTTATAGGGGCGGTTTTAAAAATTCTTGCACAGAGCATGGCGGCATTGGTGGATAAATCCCCGTTGGCACTGTCGGCAGGGACTTCAATGTTAAATTTGGGCATAAGCGAAACATCAATTTGCTTTTCCTGCATAATTTCGTTTAAAGCTTTGGTTATAAGCTCATTTACCTGTAGGCGAGCCTGTTTTATCATATCAATCATATTTTTTTAACTCCTTAATTTATTATATACCTTTGTTTTCCCCGCCCACGGCGGAGAAGACAATTAATAAAAATTATAATAAAAATTATTTGGCTGATTTTCTGGGTTTAACCTGAATACTAAAAAAGTTGCTACTTAAAGGTTCATTTTCATTGGCAAGTTCATATTCAAATGTTAATTTTCCGCCCTGTGATGTAATTTGATTTTTTATGGATATAGCCTTTACCATAACATCAAAAGTACCAATTGGCGTGCCATAAACACAAATGCAGGGGTGATACAGATTTATTGTAAGTGTGGAGATAATTTCTCCGCTCCGTCTTACAACAACCTCATCTTTTGACGCTGTTATTTCAACCGTGCAACCTTTATATCCTGTAAGCTCGGTTTCTTCATATCTTATTATTGTTTTATCTTCATTACTTTCAAAATATCCCTTTGAATAAAAATCAATTGGAAATTCTCCATTGCAATCGTAACTTATAGAGTTTATCTTTAAAAAACAGTTATTATTTTTCTTCATCGGTATTCTCCGTATTTTTTTCCGGTTCAGCGTAAGTAACATTTTTAGCAATCTTGCTAAGGTGACATTCTCTTTTTATTTTATAGGTTTTAGAGAACACTTTGTTCTCCCCACGCTGTTTCAGTTCATTTATTTTGTCGGCTTTAAGCTGTTTAAAATCGTTATAAAATTCAAGTGCTTGAATTTCTCCGCTTTTTTTGTCATATATTGCAAGAGCCATAATATCCAGTTTTGGGGAAGCAGGCTTCGGCGGAGCAAGCGACACCCTGCCACTTGATTTCAATTCTTTTAGCCGGTCAATCAGTTTAATGCAGATTTGGCAGAGGGTAAGAGCGTCATAATAGGCATTATGTGCGGATATATTTTCTATTTCAAGACTTTGGGCAAGTTTTTCCTGACCGCAGAAATCAACGCCCAGTGCCATACAAAGCAGATTGCTTATATCATAAAGATTTTGTGAAAATTCTTCCCCTTGTTTTAGCGAACATAAATGACAGGTATGTTTTAAAACGCTTGCGTCATTGTTGCCAAAAACAAAAGCGTTATGTATATCCGCCTGCTGGGGAAGCGAGCTTATAAATTCTTTCCAGCAATATTTAAAAGGTCTTGCACTGGTAAAGTCCTCTTTGGTAAGGTGGGTTAAATCCATAACGTGTTTGTTGAAAAATTTAACCAGAATCGGGTGGGTAACGCTGTAATATTTATGTATCTGTTTGTTTTCCAAAGTGTCCCAAACAACCGCCCCAATTGAACATATTTCATGCCCTATATATTCCCGATAGTCCTGAATAAATTCAAAATCCATAAAGCATAGATACCTTGAATTCAAAAGAAGTTCTAACGTTTTTTCGGGCGAGTGTTGCGGTGGGTCGGGCAGGATAAATCTTTTCTTTTCGGTGGCAGGGCGGTTTGCTAAAAGCCATTTTATTCGGTTTTTATAGTATTGTTCGGAATAAATCTTCATAAGCTTAAACTCCCCGTTCTATTATTATTTTTAAAAATTATTTTTTTAAAGGCTTGTTTGTAAAATTTCGGTATTAAGATTATGTTCCAAAAAGGTATCAACATTTTCCTTGAAAAGCTCTACGCTGTCGGTGCAGAAAAGTTTTAGTTTTCCGCTTTCTTTGGTAGGATTGAGCATATTTTTTTGCTCAAGGATATTTTTGGCAAATTTCGCCGCTTCCGCTCCAGAAGAAATAAGTTTTACATCCTCTCCAAGATAGTTTTGAATCATCGGAGCAAGCAGGGGAAAGTGGGTGCAACCTAAAATAAGTGTGTCAACCTGCTTTTGTTTTATATCGCTTAGATATTCTTCAACCACAAGTTGGGTTACTTTATTTCCTAATTTCGCATAGCCATTTTCAACAAGTGGCACAAAAAGTGGACAAGCCTTTGCGACCACTTCAGCATCTGGGATAATTTTTTTAATTTCGTTTTGATACATACCACTTCTTATAGATGCAGCGGTGGCAATAATACCAATTCTTTTGTTTTGTGTTTGCTGGCAAGCGGCTTTTATGGTTGGGTCGATAACACCAGTATAAGCACAAATATCAATATTCTTAAAAAAATCCTGTGTTGGAAAAACAGATGATGCCGTACCGCAAGCGGCTATAATCATCTTAACACCAAACTGTTCCAAAAATTTTATATCCTGCGAAACATACTTTGAAATTGTCTGTTGACTTTTTGTACCGTAAGGCATTCTTGCTGTGTCGCCAAGATAGATTATATCCTCGTGCGGAAGAAGTTTTGTAAGCTCTCTAACACTGGTAAGACCACCAACTCCCGAATCAAATACTCCAATAGGGCTTAAGTTAGTCATGGCTTTGTTCCGCCCTTTCTATTGCAAGATTTATAAGTTTATCCATTATTTCCGATTGGGTCATTCCATAATGTTCCATAAGTTTTGGATACATACTAATGTGTGTAAAACCGGGGAGGGTGTTTATCTCGTTAAGATATATGTTATCATCTGGGCAAAGGAAGAAATCCACCCTTGCAAGACCTTTGCAACCGATAGCCTTATATGCCTTAATTGCGGTAGCTCTTATCTGGTCGATTATATTTTCGGAAAATCTTGCAGGAATATAAAGGTTGCTTTCTTTTGACTGATACTTTGCCTCAAAGTCATAAATTTCGTTGGCAGGTTCAATCTCGCCAATTGTGGAGGCGAATGGTTCGTTGTTTCCCATAACGGCACATTCACATTCTATTCCTTCAATCATCTGTTCTACAACAACCTTTTTGTCATAGGCAAAGGCAAGCTTTATAGCATCTTTAAGTTCACTAAGATTGTGGGCTTTGGTTACCCCGACCGATGAACCACTGTTAGCAGGCTTTACAAACATCGGAAAACCAAGAGTGCCAATAGCTTTGGTGCAGAAATCATCTATGCTGTCCTTGTCAAAAATATTTATGGTAAGGTATTTTGCGGTATGTATTCCAGCATTATCAAGAATAATATGTGTAAGTTGTTTATCCATGCAGTTTGCAGAGGAGATTAAATCACAACCAACATAGGGAATTTGGGCAAGTTCAAAAAGACCCTGAATTGTTCCGTCCTCACCGTTTTTTCCGTGAAGAGCGGGGAAGATACAGTCCACTTTAAGAATAGTCACATTTTTATCTGTGTCGAAACAAATAAAACCCTTGTCTATGGCATCAGGGCTAAGCACGCAAGGCACATTGTCACGTTCCCATTCCCATCGACCGTTAACAATCATTTCGGTATTTCCAAAAAATCTAAGCCATCTGCCATTTTTGGTAATTCCTATTTGTACAACCTCGTATTTATCCTTTGGAATAGAATCAATAATGTGCTTAGCGGACATAAGGGAAATATCGTGTTCGCTGGAAACCCCTCCGAACACAACCGCTACTCTTTTCTTTGACATATATAATCAGAACCTTTCATTTTTAATATATATTATATTATATCACATTTCAAACAAAAATGCAATAACTTTACATAAATTCAATGAAATATTAATGCTTTATTAAAATTGTTTTATATTTGATTATATTAGTCCTATTGGTTGCAACCAATTGCAAAAACCCTCTGAGAGTTATAACTCTCAGAGGGTCAATTGCGTGTCCTCATGGACATAATGTCATTAATTACATTATACTCTATATTTTGCATTTTGTCAAGTGCTTTTTAAAAAATTCACAAAAAATTTAAAAAATTATTTTTACAGCCAATATTAATTGTTAATTATAAGGGGAAATTCCGCCCTTGCTTTAAACAAATCCCCGTCTGTTTCTATAACAAAATTACCATCGTTGGCTTCTGTAAAGCTTTTTGCTATCGAAAGACCCAGTCCGTTTCCTTCGGTGGTTCTTGCACGGTCACCTCTTGCGAAACGCTCTACAATCTCTTCGGGAGTAAATTCCATTTTATATGATGCAACATTCTTTATTTCTATTACCGCAAAATCTTCTTTCTGATACATTTGAAGATGTATTCTTGTGTCAGCAAGGGAATATTTTATTGCATTGTCCACAAGGTTCTGAATAATACGGTATATTTTTATTCCGTCCCCCATAATATCTGCCTTTTTCATGCCAATATCAATGCAAAATACTTTATTGCTTTCCTCCATTTTGGTTGTCATATCTCCCAAAACCTGCCTTAAAAGCATACACAAATCAAGTTTTTCCTTTTCTACTTCTATTCCGCTTACCGCTTTAGAAATATCAAAAACGTCCTTTACAATCTGGTTTAACTTGTCGGATTTCTTTTCAAGAATCTGAACATAATCCCTGCATCTTGGCGATAAATCTTCTTCCATCGAAAGCAGGTTGATATAACCTATAATTGAGGTAAGAGGGGTTTTAAGGTCGTGGGAAACATTGGTGACAAGTTCTATTTTCATTCGCTCCGCCTGCATCTGGCTTTCAATATTTTCCTCAATTGTTTGGTTGATATCATTAAGCTGTTCATACTGTTTTTTGAAAATATTAAAACGTTTAGGCTCTTCAATTTTACTTTCTCTTGCAAGGCATATATCTTCAATTCTTGCCATAAGTTTTTTCAGCCTTATAAGAACAAGAATTACAATTATAAATATGACTTCGATAAACATAACCAATTGGAATTCGCCTCCGCTAATTATGTAATACTGGTCATAGGCATACATAAACAGCACAAGCGAAAACAGCGACATAAACACAATGGCAACATTTATTGTGTTTATATGCAAAAGTGTTGCAATCTCTAAAACTTTAGTTTTAGCTGTTTGCATTGCCGTTCTAAATTTATATGAAAAGGTTTTTGGGTCTTGGTTTTCCTTGTATTTTTTGTTTGCCTTTTTTATTTTGCTTAAAATCATAACAAGCAATAGTTTTTTCAAAAATTGACCTGCTCCAATTTTTTGCAAAATAGAATTAAAATTAAATGCTGCAAGGGCAAAAGCAATTGCACAAGCAAGGCTAAGAAAAATTCCCGCCAAAATAGTAAAGTTTGAAAATATTTTAGATAAAAACAAAGCAAATCCAATTATTCCTAAAATTGTACAGCCTATTGTTAAAATATTTATATCTATTGGAACGGATTTTTGGCTAACGCCGTTTACTCTACCTTCCATGGTTGCAAACACCGCCGAAACGATAAATATAACAAATGCTAACAAAAGTGTTGCAAAGGTTGCATATAAAATAGCTGTTAGTTTATGGCTCTCCGCTTGATAGGCTGATTGTATTGTAGCAATCTTTTGAGGATTTGGAGCAATAAACACTTGAAAATCACTTTCATCAAGCATATAAAAATCACTGTCAATTGTTGAATTTGAATTTGTTTCAAGGGTATAATTTACTTTACATTCTCTTAAAATATTTTCAAAATCTTTACATTCTTCATTGTTAAAAGTAACGTTTATATAAGAAGATTTATCTTCGCACTGCACGGTAAACCTTGGCAGTGAAATATTACTGTCTATATAATAATCATAAACATCACTTATCTTTTCAAAAGCAATATAATAATTTTGGTTGTCAACTATAACCTGATACAAAAGAGAGTCATCTCCGTCTACATAATAGCCAATACAGTTTCCGTTTTGGTCGTTTACCTTGCTTGGCAGTCTTTGCCCCCAATATTTTTGAATTACACGTTGGTTAAATTCATTTCTGGGAATTACGTAAGTATAGGCAACATTTGAGTTATAGTAATAATTATAATACAAATTCCAAAATTCTCCCATAATAGATGACTTTTTAAAATTATCACTATCACTAAAAGAAAAAATTTCTGGTGTTTCGTCAGGGGAATGTAAAAATATATAGGTGTTAGTGGGCTGGTGATAATAGCTTTCTTGTGTGTTAAAATTAGTATGGTAGTAATCACCATGAGTTGCTTGGGTTATGTCGCTTCCGTCACGAACAAAATAAGCTTCTGGATAGTCACTTAAATCTATATCATAGGCGGAGTTCATTTTTTTAGGGTTTATATTGTTCATATTGGTTTTATATTCGCCTTTATAGCTAATGTAATAATCAAAATTTTTTAATATTCTATCGCTTAAAACACGTTCTTGAAAATCTTTTGTTTTTGAATATAATTTACTTTCAATCGGAAGCTTATCATCTGGCATTATTTTAAAATCTCCGCCATAACTGTTATAAACTTCATCTTCATCATCACTTGGCGAATTGACAGTAGCATAAATAATATCGTTTTGTGAAGGGGTTATACTTAATTGGAGTGTTTCGTTTGTTGTGTTTGTTGTGTTTGTTGTATTTGTTTCATTTTTTGCTATAGCCTGTTGTCTTAATATTAATGAACCATAAGCCATAATGTTTGAATATGCCTCTTGCATAGATTGGTTAAATTTATAACTTGCCAAATAATCATCATTTTCGACATCAAAAGGCGAATCAAAATAATAACTTTCTTCTGTAAAGTGTATTAAAATCGAAAATAGAAAAGCACCTAATACAACAAGACAGGAGGATATTGTAAGAAAAAATCTGTGCTTGCTCTTATAGGATTTTCTTGATTTTTTGTTTAAATTTATTTTTTCTTTTTTTTTCATAAAAATTCCCCTTTTAGAAGTTGATGGTTTGGATTTTTTTAATTTATTTTTAGGTATTCTTCAAGGCAAAGACCGCTTTCAAAAATATCATTTGAATAACTTCCAACATATCTGTAATGCCACGGTTCATATTCAATTCCGGTTATAGCTGATTTGTTTTGAGGATAACGCAGAATAAAACCGTATTTATAAGAATTGCTATAAAGCCAGTCATAAGCCTGTTGTTTTATATCCCAGTCGCCGTCTGCACTTATATCAAGGCAAAGACCTGTTTGGTGTTCGCTTGTGCCTGCCACCGCCACATATTCCAGTGCCTTCTGCTCTGCCGACTGTTTGTCCATTCCTTGGCTTATATAGTCGTCTATATAGTCCTGCATTGTTTGTTGTTGCTGTTTAAAAGAACGATAAGCAGAATTTATACAAAGGTAAATTTGATTTTTCTTTGCGTCTTCAAACATTTCTTTTAATGGATAAAAAATTCTTTCATCTATTTGCTCACCGCCATTTAAAGTTATAAGATTTGGTTTGTAGTCTTTGGAAAGAGGGTGGCTTTTGTTGACAAGCAAAAGTTCCCATTGTTTGTCGTCTTGAGTTTCAGCCTGATTGTAACCACATTCTACCCCTTTAAAATAATTAAAATATTTCGGATTTTTACTGTTCATATCGTTAAAGCATTTTAAAGCCAAACCCGAAAAGGTCAAAATCAGTGCCAGAAAGGCAGGAATAAGAATTTTTTTAGTGCTTTTTTTCTTTTTACTGCTTTTCTGAATTTTTTTGTTTTGTTGTTTCATTTCTTTTGCTCCTAAAAATAATATAATTGGGCATTTATATTTTTCTGTTTTATTACCTTGCCCGCTTTAATAATTATATCATTATAGAAAAGTAAAGTCAATGACCTTAAGAAAATCTTAAGAAAGTCATAAGAAAATTATAAGATTTAAAAAAAACCTGCTATATAGCAGGTTTTTTTGATATTATACAAGTCTGCGGATACAGGTTATATTATTTGAGGAGCAGAAACTTGAAAGATACGAGATAATAATTCCCGAATCGGTGTTTGCGGCATGAACCATCTTGTCATCACCAATATACATTCCAACATGGTATATGGACGATGTGGAAGAACCGCCAAAGAATACTAAATCTCCGGGGGCAAGATTGTCATAAGAAACGGCTGTGCCGTAGCTTGCCTGCTGAGAAGCCTTGTGAGGAAGTGAAATGCCAATCTGTGCATAAGAAAGCATCATAAGACCCGAACAGTCGGTTGCACGGTAAGCACTTCCGCCCCATACATAACTTCCGCCGACATTACTCTTTGCATAGTTGATAACCGATTCCAAATCGCCACTTGATTGAACTGGCTGTTCTGGTTCAGGTTCAGGCTGAGGCTCTGGGGTTGGCTCGGGTTCGGGTTCAGGCTGAGGTTGTGGAACTGGTTGAGGCTCTGGAGCTGGCTGAGGCTCTGGAGTTGGCTCAGGCTGTGGTTCAACATAATTATTATTGTCTTGATAATTATCTACTGGCTGTTCCTCTTGTGGCTGTTGGTAAACAGGTTCTTGAATTTGCTGAGTTGTAGTGGTTGTAGTAGTTGTTGTTTTTGGCGTTGTTGCCTTGGTGGTTGTAGCTTTTTGGGTAGTAGTTTTTTTGCTTGTGGATTTATTGCTATTTTTCTTACTGGTGGTTGTGGTGGTTTTTTTGCTACTGTTTTTTGCCTTTGTTGTTGTGGTGGTTTTTGGAGCAGGGGTTGTAGTAGTAGTAGTGGTGGTAGCTGTTTTTGCTTCTTTTGAAATCTGTGTTATCTGCTCACGAAGTTTATAAAGCTGGCTGTTATAATCGCTAAGCGAATTTTGATAGCCTTTAAGATTATCCTCCGACTGCTGATACAAAAGTTTAAGCCTTGCTTCTTCGTCTATAAGTTCAACCATTGTATTGCCATATTCGGTGGACTTGTTGGACATTTCACCCTGTTGAACTTCAAGGGTTTGTTTGGTCTGAACAAATTCGTCTTTAAGCGAGATAAGACCAGTTATATTATCGTTGTCGTGCTGTGCAACACGCTTTATAAGTTCCATTCGCATTAAAACATCGTAAAAATTATCCGAGTTCATAAGCATTTGGGTGTAGGTATCCGAGCCTGCCACATAAACGGCTCTAAGCCTTGTTTTAAAATCGCCGACACCGTCATTAATCTGACCTTGCATATCCTCAATGCTGATTTGATTTTCGTTTATTTGTTTGTCAAGGTCGGCAATATCGTTTTCAAGATTATTAAGATATTCTTTAGTAGTTTCGATTTGTTCTTCGATAGTTTTAATCTGCTGTTGCAGGTCGGCGGAAACGTCCTTTTGATTATTTATATCTGCGTCCGCTTGATTTTTCTTGTTGATAAGGTCTTGTTCCTGTTTTTTCAGTTCGTCAAGCTTCTGGCGGTATTCCTCTTGAATATCCACCTGCTGTTTTTCTGCCGAAACAGGCAACTTTTCTGAATTATAAATTGATGCTGTTCCAAAAGTTATTACAATAGCCAGTGCCAACGCTGTCAATCGTTTTATTTTTGGTAATATGTACATAAAAAAACTCCTATTTTTCGTTTTGCATATTTTAAAAACAGTTAAAACATTTTTTTGTTTCCACTATGAAACAAGAAAAACAACAGTAGTAGTTCGATAAAAATTTATTATTGTTTTCCATCGCAGACGAAAAAACAGTAATAATAAACTGCCTATTGATATTTTAAGTGTAGTTAAAATACTTCTGTTTGTGTAACTTATCTGTAACTAATTATACTCTAATTTGCTCTCAATGTCAAGGCTTTGAAAAAAACTTTATTAATCCTTGTAGTTTTATTTCGGAAAATTTATGTATCTTTGTGCAGGATAACGATTAAAAATGAATATATTATAAATTTTTTTGGCATATAAAATTAATGAAAGTGCCTCGTAAATTGGTTATAATTATTTTAAACACCCGAATATTTTGGGGGAGTGACTAAAGAAGTTGTTTATAATTTTTTGTAGTGTTTCCCCGCCGTAGGCGTGGAAACACACAAGATTTTTTAATTTAATTTTGTAAATGTATTTTTTTACAACGCCAATTGACCAATCCCTATTTTTTTTCTTGACAACCAACAAAATTTGTGATAAAATATAAATATAAAAAAATATCTGTTTGCCAAGGCACACAGAAATAAATATTATACTATATAATAAAGATATTAAAGTGTTATGATATTAAATCAAGAAAGGTGATTTTCTATGTTAGGTATAGTTTTTGAAGGAGGAGCAAGCAGAACCGTTTTTTCCTGTGGTGTTATGGACTGTCTGCTTAAAATGAATGTTCAAGCGGATTATGTTGTTGGCACTTCGGCAGGAGCTGCTTTTGGCATTTCTTATGTGTCAAGACAGTTTGGACGAAACCGAGAACTTGTTAAAAAATATATGTGCCAAAAAAAATATATGGGATTCAGGCATTTTATTAATCCCAAAAACAAGGCTTATTATAATCTTGACTATGTTTTTGACGAGATTCCCAACGAGATTTTACCATTGGATTTTGAAACCTTTGATAGCTTCGGTGGCAAATTTGAGGCTGCTGTTACCAATATAGAAACGGGCGAGGCAGAATATTTCGAGGTTACTTCGGAGGATAAAAGCTTTACATCGCTAAGAGCAAGTTGTGCGTTGCCCTTGCTTTTTCCGCCGATTGAGATAAACAATGCCTACTATATGGACGGCGGTTTTTCTGATTCCATTCCTATTGACAGAAGCCTTGAAATGGGTTGCAATAAAAATATTGTGGTGCTAACAAGACCAATGGATTATGTTAAGCAGGACGAAAAAATGCAAAAACTGGTTGACAGAATTTATAAAAATTATCCTAATTTTTTGAAAGCTGCCCACCAAAGAACAGAAAAATATAATAATCAAACCGACAGACTAAAACAAATGGCAAGAAATGGTGAAATTATTCTTATTGTTCCAAAAACTACCTTTAACATTTCAAGAACAGAAAACAACCCTAAAAAGCTTGATGAACTTTACAAACTGGGGTATGTTCAAACAAAAAAAATGCAACAACAAATACAAGAATATCTGGAAAAGTAGTTATTATTTATAATATAGACAATGCCAACTTCAACAATAATCAAAAATTTGAAAAACAAAAAGAAATAACCGCCCCACTACCACATAGGACGATTATTTTTTTAAATAACAAACTTAAGAATCCTCGGAGGTAAACCGCTTTATTAAAGCAGTACACTCACTTTTTATACGTTTATTATAACATAAAAACTTTAATTTGTCAAGGTGTTTTATAAAAAATATATTTATGTAGATTTGTTTAGAAAGGGATAGCATATGAAAGATTATAAACTTCCGCTTAAAATCCGCAAGGAAAATGTTGTGTGTGAAAATCTTCCAACAAGCTTTAAAGGTCTTAGAATACTTCATATTTCCGACCTGCACAAGGCACAGTTTGGCAGGGATAATATTCAAATAGTAGAACAAACTGAAAAACTGCGTCCGCACATTATTATTATCACCGGCGACCTTATGTCAAGAAATGAACTAAATTTAGATAGAAAAATTAGGCTTGCTGAAAAGCTTGTGAACATTGCTCCTGTTTATTTTTGTGTTGGCAACCATGAAATATATTCGCCAGAGGTTTGCAGTAAATTTTGTGGTTCGCTTAAAGGAGTTGGAGTGCATATACTCCGCAACAACAACACAAGGCTAATAAGAGGCAATGATTTTATTAATATATATGGTATAGACCTACCCATTAAATTTTATAAAAACCCTGACGGAAGCTATACAAATCTTCCACAAGTTGAATTTGAATTAATCTATCAACTGCTTGGCAGGAAAAAAGACGGTTTTACTTTGCTACTTGCCCATTCGCCTTTTGAGTTTGAAAAGTATGCCCAATGGGGGGCGGATTTGGTTGCAAGCGGTCATGTGCATGGCGGTGTGGTAAGACTGCCACTTGTTGGCGGGGTGCTTTCGCCCGAAAGAAAATTTATGCCAAAGTATACCAAAGGAATATATAAAAGCCGGTCGGGAAAAAGCCAGCTACTTGTTTCGGCTGGGCTTGGAAAATTTAGGATTATGAACACTTCTGAATTGGTTGTTTATACCCTATTATAAGGGACTGTAAAAAACTATACAAAATTGATTTTTATTAATTATTATTCCCCGCCAATGGCAGGGAAATTTTTTTCTGCTTTTTAAATTTATTTTTAAATTTGTTCAAAAAAATTATTTCTCTTATCTTACAAACTATTGACAAATAGAAAACAATGTGTTATAATAAAGTAATAAGCAAACGGATTTTATATTTTTTTCGACTGTTTTCTTTGCTTTCTGCAAAGAAAACAAATGTTTTTTAGTATTATAAATCGGAAAATCAGAATGCAGCATCTGATTTTTTGACATTTACATAAATTGGAGGGTTTTAAAGTATGGATATGAAAAGAGTTTTGGTTTGCGAGGACGAAGATTCAATTCGTGAGTTTATAATTATTAATCTTATAAGAAGCGGTTATGATGTTGTATCGGTAAACTGTGGCGAGGACGCTATTGATGCGTTTGAAAATGCCCCTAATAGTTTTGATATTGCCCTTTTGGATATTATGATGCCGGGAGTGGACGGAATAACCCTTTGCAAGATGTTCAGAGAAAAAAGCCCTGTTATGGGAATAATAATGCTTTCAGCAAAAACGCAGGAGATGGATAAAATCACCAGCCTTATGAACGGTGCGGACGATTATATTACCAAGCCTTTTTCTATTTCTGAACTTATTGCAAGGGTGGACGCAGTCTGCCGAAGGGTGGGATACAGCGTGCCGGTTGTTCAACAGGTCAGCACTATAACCTCTGGTCCTTTTACTATCAATCTTAAAAGTCGTATGGTTTATAAAAACGACTCTCCGATTGACCTTACACAGGTTGAATATCAGATTATGGAGTTTTTCCTTAAAAACCCTAACACCGCCCTTGACAGAAGCTGTATACTCAACCATATTTGGGGGGATAGCTATTACGGTGATGATAAGATTGTTGATGTGAACATAAGAAGAATAAGAATGAAAATTGAGGATAACCCTTCAGAACCCAAGTATATAATCACAATTTGGGGATATGGATATAAATGGGCAAGTCTATAAAAAAAGAAAAAAACCGAGGACGTTAATTTATGAAAAAAAAAGAACGGTCAAAAAACTGCATAAAGTCAAAATGGATTTTTTCAGATTTTAAATATTTTTGTATTATACTTGCTGTAATTGAACTGATTGTTTTTGTGATTATAGGCACAGAATATTTTATATCAGCTAAAAATTATATATCCTCTCAAAAAAATCTTGTAACCTCTGTTTTGCAACAGTTTCCCGAAAATGGTGTGCAGAATGTTATAAATCTTTTTAAAGACAATGATAGAATTAAACTTGTGGCTTTGAAAAAAAACGATGATTTTTTTGATAAAACGGATTTTCAAAACAATATGCTTGTTACAAATGTGGCTAAAGATAATTATACAGCAATTAGAATAGAATATTCGCTTTTAAGCATTGAATGTCAGCTGCTGTTTTGGCTGATAATTTTAATTCTGATTTTTGCGGGATTATCTTTTTTTGTGTTTAGGTTAGGTTGTCGGTTTGCTGGCGAAATTGAACAGCCGATTTTAAATATAACCAAAACTGCAAAAGAATTATCCATTGGAAAAAGCAATGTAAGGGTTGTGCAGGAGGATAGTTTTGACGAAATTAATCAGCTTAAAAATTCAATAAATGAAATGGCAGACCGCCTTGAAAAAGAGGATAAAATGCAGAATGATTTTATTTCATCTGTTTCGCACGAACTCAGAACACCGCTTACGGCAATAAAAGGCTGGGTGGAAACTATAAGTCAGGCAGGCGACTATTCCGAAAACGGTTATGACATTAAGCTTTTGCATATGGGACTTAATATTATAAATTCCGAAACCCAAAGGCTTTCGCAGATGGTAGAAGAACTGCTTGATTTTTCAAAGATGGAAAGCAATAGAATTATACTGCATATTAAAAACGAAAATATTGCAAAAGAATTTGAAATATTGTATTTTATCTATCAAAAAAGAGGGCAGGATATGGGAATAAAAATGAAATATTATGTGGACAATGATTTCCCGAGAATAAACTGCGACAAAAACCGTTTGAAACAGGTGTTTATAAACCTTGTGGACAATGCCCTTAAGTATTGTTCATATGGCGAAACCATTGTTGTAACGCTAAGCGGTAGTTATCAAGAAGGCAAGGTAAAAATAGTTGTTTCGGATACGGGCAGAGGAATTTCCAAGGAAAGTTTGGAAAGGGTGAAGGAAAAATTCTATAAGGAGGATTACACCAAAAGAGGTAGCGGAATTGGTCTTGCAATCTGCGATGAAATTGTTTACCTTCATGGAGGAACAATGGATATTGAAAGTCGTGTGAACTGCGGAACTACCGTTACAATTATCCTGCCGATAAGTCCGCCTTATAATGAACAGATTGTTGTAGAAAAGGACGATGATTACAAGCTGTATTATTAGGTTATGTATGATTGATGTTATAATATAATAAGAAAGGGTTATAATTTTATGTCGAACGAAAAGTTTAAATCTAAAATAGGCGGTCAGGCTCTTATTGAAGGGGTTATGATGAGAGGTCTTTATAAAACCGCTATGGCTTGCCGACTCCCAAATGGCAAAATCGACCTTGAACAATGGGAGATAAAAAATGGTAGCAATACTCCATGGTACAGAAAAGTCCCGTTTTTAAGAGGGATTTTTAATTTTGTTATAACCCTTGTCGAAGGCTTTAAATGTATGTCCAAAAGTGCCGATAAGGCAATGGATTTTGATGAGGAGGATTTTCCCTATGGATTTGCCTCTTATGACCAAGACAAAATAGAAAACGATGAGCAAACAAACTATAAAATTAAATATAGTGGAGAGGTTTGGGGAGAACTTGAAAAATTTCCAGAAAATACGCAGGATATTTTAGATGACCATCAAACTAATATTTATTTTGAACTTTGGAGGGAACAGCCGTCAAAGTTTGATTTGTGGCTTGAAAAGCATCTAAGCGATAAAATCCTGCCGATTATTATGGCTTTTTCCAGCATTTTCGGAATTGTTGTGGCACTGGCAATGTTTATGTATCTTCCGGCACTGTGTGTTAAAGGACTTACACATATTTTGCCGTTTGAATTAAATATGTTTGTTAAGAATATTATAGAGGGTGTTGTTAAAATAGCTATATTTGTAGGCTATTTATATTTAACCTCACTTATGAAAGATATGAAACGAACCTATATGTATCACGGAGCAGAACATAAAACCATAGCTTGCTATGAGGCAGAATTGCCACTTACTGTGGAGAACGTTCGCAAACAGGTTAGATTTCACCCCAGATGCGGAACAAGCTTTATGTTTCTTGTGCTGTTTATAAGCATTTTTGTAAACTCTCTTTTTCAACTTCCTTGGGATTCGGCTTTGCAAAGAATGTTATGTCATCTGCTTGTTCTGCCGGTTGTGGTTGGAATTTCCTATGAATTTATAAAACTTGCAGGAAAATATGACAACCTGTTTACCAAAATTATTTCCGCTCCGGGGCTTTGGATTCAAAGAATTACAACCAAAGAACCCAAAGATGATATGATTGAATGTGCTATACTTGCAATGAAAACGGTTATTCCTGAAAACACGGAGGAAGATAAATGGTAGAGTTTAAAGCTTTTTTTAAGAAAATTATAGATATATTGGAAAAGGCAGCAATAGAGGACGCTGAAATTGAGGCGGGTTTTATTTTTGAAAATGTTACTAAAAAACCAATAGGATTTTTAAAGACAGAAAATTTTAATTTAAATCAAAATCAGTGTGAGCAGATTAAGGCAATTGCCGAGCAAAGGGCAGAGCATATTCCGCTCCAGTATCTGCTGAAAGAATGGGAATTTTATGGTATTCCAATTGAGATTGGAAAGGGGGTTCTTGTTCCCCGTCAAGACAGCGAAACGCTTGTTGACCTTTGTATAAGAAAATTTAAGGGCAAAAAAAACATTTCGGTTTTGGATTTGTGTGCTGGCAGTGGTTGCCTTGGGCTTGCACTTGAAAAACATCTTGATTGTGGCAAAATTATAAGCATTGAAAATTCGCCCAAAGCCTTTGAATATCTTGAAAGAAATATTGCCAAAAACAACAGCAATATCAAGGCGGTTTTGAAGGACGTTTTAAACCCGCAAACAACACAACAATATAATA
Source organism: uncultured Clostridia bacterium (assembly GCA_947631445.1). Taxonomy (GTDB): domain Bacteria; phylum Bacillota; class Clostridia; order Oscillospirales; family Ruminococcaceae; genus CANRLN01. Next base: position 14,789 of record CANRLN010000001.1, on the reverse strand, counting down.
ATATGGATATTGTAATTTGTAATCCGCCTTATCTTACCAAGTTAGATATGCAAAATCTACAACAGGAAGTAAAGCATGAGCCACAAACCGCCTTGTATGGTGGCGAGGACGGACTGGACTATTACCGCACCATAAGCAGAATATGGAAAAGTTCTCTTGCGGACGGCGGTTATCTTGTTTTTGAGGTTGGAATAAATCAAGCACAAGAAGTTTCAACAATTATGATACAGGGCGGTTATGAAAACGTAAGAATAATAAAAGATTTGTGCGGCACCGAAAGATGCGTTTTTGGAATAAGCAAAACCCATGAAAAAAAGTGTACTGCCTATAAAATGATATAATTTCTTGCAGGTTTTAAAATAATTTTTATTAATTGTTTTCTTCGTCTACGGCGGGGAAAACAAAAACATTTTTAGTATAGACTTTTATCCCAACCGAAAGCAATCAAGCAAAAAAGCATTATTTTATAGTATTAATATAATACCCACGAATAGGGGCAGTAGGGTGTGCTATAATATATACAGTAAAAGATACGGCAGAAAACAACCAATATGATTGATATTTATCAAAGGAGAGATTTTATTATGGCTATGAACAGAAGCAAAGAAAAAAAAGTTGTTAGCACCGAGAAGCCGTCTGGTAAAGACGAAAAGAAAAAGGCATTGCAAATGGCTATTGCCCAAATAGAAAAAAACTTTGGAAAGGGTGCTGTAATGCGTCTTGGGCAGACATCTTCGCTTAATGTTGACTGTATTCCAACCGGTTCAATGAACCTTGATATGGCACTCGGAATTGGCGGTGTTCCAAAGGGAAGAATTATTGAAATTTATGGTCCTGAATCGTCGGGTAAAACTACCGTTGCACTTCAGATTGCAGCAGAAACTCAAAAGCTGGGCGGAGAGGTTGCCTTTATTGACGTTGAACACGCCCTTGACCCCCGATATGCGGCAAACCTTGGAGTGGATACCGAAAATATGCTTATCTCTCAGCCGGATTGTGGTGAGCAGGCTCTTGAAATTGCCGAAACCCTTATCCGTTCAGGAGCGATTGAATGTATTGTTATTGACTCGGTTGCGGCAATGGTTACCAAATCGGAAATCGAGGGCGAAATGGGCGACACCCACGTTGGACAGCTTGCAAGACTTATGTCACAGGCAATGAGAAAGCTTACATCGGTTATATCAAATTCAAATTGCGTTGCTATTTTTATCAATCAGGTTCGTGAAAAAATCGGCGTTATGTACGGCAACCCTGAAACAACCCCAGGCGGAAGAGCATTGAAGTTCTATTCTTCGGTAAGAATAGAGGTAAGACGTGGAGAGGCTCTTAAAAACGGCACGGAGATTGTCGGAAACCGAACCAAATGTAAGATTGTTAAAAACAAGGTCGCTCCGCCGTTTAGAGAATGTGAATTTGACATGATTTATGGCAAGGGAATTTCAAGGTCGGGTGAGGTTCTTGACCTTGCGGCGGATTCGGGAATTATCCAAAAGGGCGGTTCTTGGTACAGTTACGGTGATGTTAAGCTTGGACAGGGCAGGGAGAATGTTAAAAAATATCTTGAAGAAAATCCAGAATTTATGAAAGAGATTGAAAGAAAGATTATTGAGGAAAGAGAACATATTTTTGCAAATATGCAGACAGGTAAAAAAGCTGACAAAACCGAACAGAAGGCAGCCGCTGCGGCAGGCGAAAATAATAATGGTGATAATATCAAGAAAGCTGAAGAAAAAACAGCCTCTAAATCTGACGGCTTACTCCCTGATGATATTGACATTGAAACGGACGAGAATTTCGAGGAATTTTCGCCGATTATAAAATAGTTTTGGAGAATGACAGATGTTGCATATTGACAAGGTTTCAAAATATAAAGGGGCAACCCTGCAGGTTGAATTTTCAGATGGCAGTATAGAATATATAAACAGTGAAATTGCATATCTGAACAACATTGATTCGGACAGGGACATTGAAGAAAGCGATTGGCAAAAGGCTGTTTATGCCGATACTTTCCGAAAAGCCAAAGAAAGGGCATTGTATCTGCTTGACTATAAGGACTATTCTTATAGCGAAATTGTAAAAAAGCTTGAAAAAAATTACGGCGAGGATATAGCCTTTGAGGTTGCGGATAAGCTTGCAGAGCTTAAAATAATTGATGACCGCCGATATGCAAAAGGTCTTGCCCGTAAATATTTTGAGGTTAAATTTTATGGAGTTTATCGTGTTCGGCAAGAACTGCGTTTAAGGGGTATTCCCAAAATGGTTATAGATGAGGTGGTTGAGCCTTATCAAAATACTGTAAACGAGCGTATCTGCAAGCTTATTCAAAAAAAATATCCAGACGCTATAAGCGACCCCAAAATAAAGCAAAGGGCGATAAATGCCCTTGCAAGAATGGGTTATTCTTATGATGATATAAAAACGGCAATGGACGAATACAAGCTTGATTAATTTTTGGTATTTATAGTGTTTTCCCGCCTACGGCGGGGAAAACAAATAGTAAAAATATAATTTTTTTTCAATTATGGCAAGGCAAACAAAGATATTTAAATAGAAATTTTTTATTACTAAAAACGGAGTTGATATTTTATGATGAACATAACCTATGTTCTTGACAACAAACTTTATCTTAATATAACCAACAAATGTTGTTGTGATTGTACTTTTTGTATTCGTAAAAATGGCGATGGTGCTTATGGCTCTGAGCCTTTGTGGCTTGACCACCAGCCGAGCGAACAGGAGGTTGTTGATGCAATAAAAAAGCATAATCTTGATGAGTATAAAGAAATTATCTTTTGCGGATACGGCGAGCCAACCTGCGAATTGGATATTTTAATTAATTCTGCAAAATATATAAAAAGCGTTACCAAAACGCCAATTAGAATAAATACAAATGGTCTTTCCGACCTTATCAACAAAAAGCCTACCGCAAGCCTTTTTGAAAATCTTTTTGATACTATATCCATAAGCCTTAACGCCCCCACCGAACAAGAATACATAGCGGTTACACGCCCTGCCTTTAAAAATGCTTTTGAGGCAATGAAAAGTTTTGCGGTGGAGGTAAGCAGGTATGTTCCCAAAACTGTTTTGTCGGTTGTTGATGTTATCGGCGAGGAAAAAATAAAACAATCTCAAAAGGTAGCGGACGAATTGGGAATAACCTTGCGTGTAAGAGAATATGAGTCTTAACAAAAAATGCTCCTTTTCCATATGGAAAAGGAACATTTTTTTATTGTTTATAATATTTTTTGTTTTTAACTATTTTAAGCAGTTCGCCAAAGAATGTAAGGGAGCTTTTAAGAGGAGAAACCTTGCTGTCCTCGTCATTCTGCCACTTGATTGGAATATCGGCGATTTTATAGCCCTTGACCGTGGCAATATAAAGATATTCCACATCGAAAGCCCAACCAAAAATTTTCTGCTTTTTTACAAGCACCTGTGCAAGGCTTTTGTTAAAGCCTTTAAAACCGCACTGTGTGTCATTAAATTGAATTTTGGTAAGTGCCTTGGTGATTACAACGCAACTGTTGCCGATAAATTTTCTAACTGCACCTTGTGGTTTAGGAATAATAGAATCGGGGTGACGTCTTGAACCAATAACCATATCATAATCCACAATTTTTTTAAGAAAAGTATCAATACCTGAAAGGTCGGTGGAAAGGTCAGCGTCCATAAAAAGAATATATTCTCCGCTTGAAGCTTCGATTCCTTTTTTTACAGCATATCCTTTTCCACGGTTTGGTTTATAGGAAACACATTTTATTTTGTTGTTTTCTTTTGAAAGACCCTTTATTATTTCTTTTGTGTTGTCACTGCTTCCATCGTTTACTGGAATAATTTCATAATCAAATGTATATTTTTCCATAAATTTAAGGAGAGTAAGGATTGAGCCTTTTATTTCTTTTCCCTCGTTGTAACAAGGAATCACAATTGATAGATACATTTATAAAATCCTCTCTTTTTTATCTGCTTTATTTTTTGGCAAAAAAAGCTACAATTCGCCTTAAAACAAGTCTATTTACATTATATCACAACAAACAGAAAAAGTCAATGTTTTATTATCAATATTTTAATAACATATTTTTTGAAATTTTAGATAATGTGACATACTTTTATTTTTAATTTCAGCAATCCTACAATTTTTTTCTGCTTATTCTTAGGGCATTGGTAACCACAAAAACTGAACTCAGCGACATTGCCAGTCCTGCAAACATAGGCGAAAGAAGTATACCAAAAGCGGGGTACAAAACACCTGCTGCAATCGGTATTCCGATAGTGTTGTAGCAGAAAGCCCAAAATAGATTTTGTTTTATATTTCTTATGGTTAGTTTGCTTAAGGCTATTGCCTGCGGAATACTTTGTGTGTTTTGGTTCATAAGCACAATATCGCCCGTGCTTGTAGCAATATCCGAACCGCTTGCAAAAGCTACCCCAATATCTGCTATTGCAAGTGCGGGGGCATCATTTATTCCGTCCCCAACCATCATTACATTTTTGCCTTCTTTTTTAAGATTTTCTATAACACTTGCCTTATCCTGTGGAAGAACCTCGGAAATTACCTCATCAACACCGATTTGTTTTCCAACATATTCAGCGGCGGCTTTGTTGTCGCCGGTGAGCAGGACGGTTTTTATTTCCATACTTTTAAGTTTTTGTATTGCCTGTTTTGCGTCTGGCTTTATACTGTCGCTGACGCTTATAAACCCCAAAAATTCAGGATTATTATTATCAGTTTTCATTACAAGCAGAACGGTTGAACCTGTCGACTGATATTTCAGTATCTCATTATTATATTTTGCAATTTCTAAATCTATATTCTTAGAAATTTCCTGCATCAGTGAAAGATTGCCTATATATATTTTAGAATTATTTTCAACATCGGCAATTATTCCTTTGCCGACCTTGTTTACAAAATTGCTTGCGTTTAATTTTTCTATATTTTTATTTTGGCAATATTCGCAAACCGCTTTTGCCACAGGGTGGGAAGAAAGGGTTTCGGCAGAATATGCAAGGCTTAACAGCTTGTTCTCTGCTATATTTTCGGCAGGGAAAACAGCATTTACCTTTGGTTTTCCATAGGTTACCGTGCCGGTTTTGTCCAGAACTGCCGTTTGTATTTTGTGGGTGGTTTCAAGAGCCTCTCCGCTTTTAATCAATATTCCGTTTTCTGCACCAAGTCCTGTGCCAACCAAAATTGCCGTAGGAGTTGCAAGACCCAAAGCACAAGGGCAAGCAATAACCAAAACCGAAGTGAATATTCTAAGCACAAACCAACCGTCCGCACCGCACAACGCCCATATAACGGCGGAAACAATAGCAATGGTAATACAGGTTGGAACAAATATTCCTGCCACCTTGTCTGCAAGTCTTGAAATGGGGGCTTTTTTGCCCTGTGCGTCCTGAACCAATTGAACAATACGGCTTATGGTGCTGTTTTCGCCAACCTTTTCCGCCTTTACCTTTATTGTTCCTTCAAGATTGATGCTTCCGCCGTAAACATAGTCGCCAACAAGCTTGTCTTTTGGCAGGCTTTCGCCGGTTATCATTGCTTCGTCTGTGGCGGTTTCGCCAAAAATAATTTTTCCGTCCACAGGGATTGTTTCGCCGGATTTTATTAAAACAATATCGCCGATTTTAAGGGAAGAAACATCAACCTGTTTTGTGTTATTATTTTGGTCAATCACAAGATTGGCGGTGTTTGGAACAAGCGAAATAAGTTTTTTTAACGCTGATTTGGTCTTGATTTTTCCGCTGTTTTCCATAAATTTTCCGAGCATTACAAAAAACACTACCACTGCCGAAGATTCAAAATAAAGGTGGTGAACATGGTGGGGATTTGCGGATAACTGAAAGGTTAATATAACGCTGTATACAAACGAACAGGAGCTACCGATTGCAACCAGCGAGTCCATGTTTGGATTTCCGTGGGCAAGTGCTTTAAAACCGCCGACAAAAAAGCTTCTGCCAATAAATAAAATAGGCACACAAAGCAGTATTTGGGCAATTGCAAAATTATATGGGTTTAAATCCATATTAAAAATTTGGGGAATAGGCAATTTATATTTAAACATCTGTCCCATTGAAATATATAGCAATAAAATTGTAAATATCCCTGCTGTTATTACAGATTTTAGGGGAAATCTAAAATTATCCTGTTGCTTTTCCTGCTTCTTTTTCTTTTCTTCTTTTTTGGGAATTTCTATTCCAAAGCCTGCTTTTTGTACCTTTTCTGCAATTTTATCAAAATTTACTTTGGAGTTATCATAGGTTATTGTCATTATGGAGGTGGTAAGATTTACATTTGATTCTTCCACCCCGTCAAGCTTTCGGGTTACCCTTTCGACCGCACTGGAGCAGGCGGCACAGCTCATTCCGGTTATTATATATTTTTCTGTTACTTTCATTTTTATCCGTCCTTTTCTTATAATATTATACAAACATATATTCATATATAAGCATAAATAATTATAACATATTTTTTGTACTTTGTCAAGATTTTTATTTAGGAGTGGCTAAAGGAGTTGTTTATGCTATTTTTTGCATTTGTAGTGTTTCCTCGCCTATGGCGGGAAAACACATAAGATTTTTTTAAATAATAAATATATTTTTTTAACAACGTAAATTATCCAGTCCTATTTATATTATTTCCCCACCAACAGCGGAGAAATACAAAAATATTGTTTATATTAAGCATTTCCCTGTTTATAGTTGAAGAAAATACAATAATTATTTTGATTTTATAGCAATATTTCAATCATATTACAAAATTGTCACACCAAAACCCCAAAATGTAAGTCAAATGAATTGCGAAAAAAATTTTTGTTTGGTATAATATAAACATACTAAAGCTTAAGCGAATTAAAATTTTAGGAGAGTATTAAAAATGATTAAGTATATTGGAATTATTAAACAAGGAATAGTTTTTTTCACACTCATTTCGCCATTGGTTGCAAGTCTTTTTTGTGCAGTGCAATATAAGAAATATAGAACCGTAAATTTTTACAAAATGTTTGTTTTTTTAAGTTTTGTGCTTTATAGCATTTGTGCATATTTTACTGTAATCCTTCCACTTCCCAGCATTGAAACGGTTGCATCTCTTACCACCGGCACAATGCAACTTCATCCGTTTGCCTTTGTAAGCGATTTTCTTGACAAATCTGGATTTGTACTTTCAAACCCTGCTACATATTTTCCTGCATTTAAAAGTTTTGTATGCTTGCAGATAGTATTTAATGTTTTGCTTACCGTTCCTTTTGGTTTTTATCAAAGATATTATTTTAAAAATAACTTTTGCAAAACTGCCGTTTTCTCTTTCTGCTTCAGTTTGTTTTTTGAACTGACCCAGCTTTCTGGACTTTATTTTATATATCCACGTCCTTACAGACTTTTTGATGTTGATGACCTGATTTTAAACACACTTGGTGGTATTGTAGGATACTTTGCATTTAATATTATCTGCCGTGTTTTGCCTGCCCAAAAGAAACTGGATACAATTGCAATGCCTGCAAGTTTTGCCAAAAATCACAAGCGTATAAATCTTGGCAAGATTTAAAAAGGACTTTTTAATTTGCATTGTTAGAAAACTTTTTTAATATTTCAAAAAATCTTAAGGCGATAAAGCCTTTAGCGATAATAAAAATATCTTTGTTTTCCCCGCTTACAGCGGGGAAATATTATAGATACTATAAATACAAAATGAATAATATATACAATGTTTTTGCTTTTTTGTTAGGGAAACCATAGCAAAAGTATTTTTTGTATTATTTTATTAAAATCAAAAACGAATGATATTTTAATTTACAATATATATATATAATATTAATAAAAAATAAATATATATATGCTATAATTAAATTCTAAATTATAATTGTCTTATTGCGGGATTTAGCTCAGTTTGGTAGAGCGCTACGTTCGGGACGTAGAGGCCGCAGGTTCAACTCCTGTAATCCCGATGCTTTAAAAAGCCCTTGATTATGTTAAGTTTCGTAATCAAGGGTTTTGTTGTCATTTTTTTGGGCAATATTCGTCCGCTGTTTGCTTAAAAAATATTGACTTTTAAGGCAATTTATGATATAATAAAATAAAAATCGTGATTAACGACTAAGAGGGAATTTTTTATGCGAAATGACAAAACACACAAAAGGGATTTTAAAACCGACAAAAGCAGTTTTGCTATATATAAAGATTGGGAAAGCATTTTGTCTGAGCTGGGGAGTGATGAAGAAATAGGTCAGCTGTTTCGTGCTTTGTTTGCATTTGCCAAAAGAGGCGAGCGACCTATATTTAAAAACGGTGCTGCAAGGGTTGCTTTTAATATTATGAGCAATGCAATACAAACCGATGGCGAGCGTTGGGAGGATATCTGCGAAAAAAGGTCGGAGGCTGCCAACAAGCGTTGGAACAAATCCGATGCCGAACAGCAAACAGGTGAGAGTTTTCCCAAAGTGCCTGAAATTGAGAATGCTCCCGAGTCTGAAGAAAGCGGGCTTGAAAAAAGAAAAAAAGAACAGCTTAAAAAACTTGGATATTAATATTTTTAGGTCTGTTCAATTTGCGTTGATAAAATTATTTAAAAAATTTCAAATGTTCTCTCGCCTACGGCGAGGGAACATTATATATAAACCAAAAATCCCCTTTGCACAAAAATGCAAAGGGGATAAATATTTTTTTATCAAACAATCAATTTAAGTAAACGAAATTACTTAATTTCAACTGTTGCACCAGCTTCTTCAAGCTTAGCCTTGAGTTCTTCAGCTTCTGCCTTGGAAACGCCTTCCTTGATAGCCTTAGGAGCTTCTTCAACAAGAGCCTTAGCTTCCTTAAGTCCAAGACCAGCAACGTCCTTAACAACCTTGATTACGTTCATCTTAGAATCGCCGAAAGAAGCGAGGATTACGTCAAATTCAGTCTTTTCTTCAGCTGCTGCTGCACCGCCTGCTGCTGGAGCTGCTGCTACAACTGCAGATACGCCAAATTCTTCCTGAATTGCTTCTACAAGCTCGGAAAGCTCAAGAACGCTAAGTGTTTTAATATCTTCTACAAATTTTGTAATTTTTTCTGAAGCCATGATAATAATCTCCTTTTTATAATTTTAAATTTAAGTTTTTTAAAATCCAATTGCCATAAATCAAGAGCAAAGCCCTAAGCAATTAAGCAGTTTCTTCTTCTGCTTTCTTGTCTGCAACTGCCTGAATAGCAGCAGCAAATTTCTGAAGTGGTCCTTGGAGAGAACCAACCAACTGTGCAAGAAGTACTTCCTTGGAAGGAATTTTGGAAAGGGCTGTAACGCCTGCTTCGTCGTAAACTTCTGTGCCAATAAAACCAGCCTTAAGCTTAAAGGTTTCTTTTGTGTCTGCAAACTTTCCGAGAATGTTTGCTGCGATTGTCTGGTCTTCGTTTGCAATAGCGATAGCAGTTGTTCCTTCAAGAACACCAGTGATTTCGTCAAGACCAACCTCCTTAAGAGCAAATCTCAAAAGAGAGTTCTTTTCAACGAAATAGTTTACGCCAGCTTCTCTAAGTTCCTTACGGAGCTTTGTGTCTTCTTCAACAGTAATGCCCTTATAATCAACAAGAACACCTGCTGCAGAATTTTTAAGCAAATTTACGAGTTCTTCAACTCTTGCTTTTTTGGATTGCAAAATCTTTTCGCTTGCCATTGTAAAAATTCACCTCTTTTTTTGTTTAATACACAAAATCGTATCAAAAAAACCACCGTTTTAGACACAGTCCAAAAACAGCGGTGAATTAGCACAAAAATACAAATTCCTGTCCTCGGCGGGATTTATGCTTTAAAGCTACCTGCTGTCTTTAGATACGAATGTATTTATATTATATCATAAAACAGTCGCCTTGTCAAGGGAAAATTATTAATATTTTATTAATTTTTTATAAACTTTTCATATATATTTTTATATTTGTAGTGTATCTCCGCCTTGGGCAGGGCAAGCAAAAAAATAATTCCCCGCAAAAAAGCGGAGAATATTTTCTTAAAGCTTGTTTAAAGCCCAAAATTATTCGTCAACCGAACCATCGGGGTTGATTACCTTGCCTTCCTGCTGAGCTTTCTGAACCTTCATAAGAAGTTCACGAATCTGAGCAAGTCTTTCGTTGGTGAATGGATAGTTGTGAGTAATAGGATTGATAACAAATCCTTCCACCTTTTCGAGTCTATCCTCTCCGCCTGCCTTTTCGCTCATGCCAGCAAGGTCAAAGAATGTAAGAGCAACAGGGGTAAAACCGCCCTCGTCAGCACTTTTAAGCTTTTTATATTCTTCCATATCTGTAAAAGCAGGGAAGTAAGAACCGCCACTCTGATGTTTGAGGAGCATAAAATGTGCTTTGGTTGTACGCTGTTCAAAGTCAAGTTTGCCGTCTGCTCCCTCAACCATTCCTTCTTCTTGTTCAAGCTTTGCAGGAACAAGGAAAGTTGCGTTTAAAGCTCGGTTGATAAGGTTGTTAAGAGCCTGCTGAGGCTGGCTTGTTTGACGAAGTTCTTCAATTGCTTCAACAAGTTCGGGGTTTGTTATAACTTTTTTCTGTGCCATGATAAAAATCTCCTTAAAATTTAATTTTTTTAATTTATTATTTCTCCAAAAAACGGTTTATAAAGCCGTTTTTCGGTTGATTGCTTTGATTTAAATATTAAAATTTATAATGTTTTATGCGTATGCAAGTTTGCCTTTAGGTTCTGGAATATCTCTGCCTAATATTTTTGCGGTTTCAATCCATTCAGATATAGCTATATAGACATTTTCAACTGCTTTTACTAATGTTTCACCGTCCGCAGCACACCCAGCAAGTTCGGGAACTTCTGCAATATAGCTTTCATCTTCTGCATTCCAATAAATAATAATTTCATATTTATACATATTACTTAATTATTTTCCTCCTCAAGATTTATATCAATTATAAATCTTGGGCGTGCTTTTGTTTCAAGATAAATCTTGCCGATATATTCGCCGACAACGCCTATTGAAAGAAGTTGAAGTCCGCCAATTGCCCAAATTGAAACAACGGTTGATGCCCAGCCTTCCACGGCTTTTCCGCATATTTTGGTTGTTACAAAATAGATAAGCATTCCAATGCTTACCACAAAAAGCAAAAATCCAAGGCTTGTGATAAATCTTATTGGCTTTGTGGAAAGGCTGGTTATACCTTCAAAAGCAAATGCAAGCATTTTTTTTAGCGGATATTTGGATTCGCCTGCCTGTCTTTCGTGCCTTGTATAGGTTGCAACATCACTCTTGTATCCCACCATTGGAACCATTCCACGCAAAAACAGATTGACCTCTTTAAACTGCTCCAGTCCCTCCAATGCTCTTTTGCTCATAAGACGGCAGTCGGCACTATTATAAGTTACCTCCACACCCATTTTTTCAAGCATTTTGTAATAGCCCTCGGCGGTGAATTTCTTAAACTTGGTGTCGCTGTCACGGTTATCCCTTGCCCCGTAAACGATTTCACACCCCTCTGAACGCTTTTCAAGCATTTTATCGATAATATCAATGTCGTCCTGTAAATCTGCGTCCATTGAAATGGTAATATCGCAATATTTTTTAGCGGTCATAAGACCAGCAAGAAGGGCATTTTGATGTCCTCTGTTTCTCGAAAGTTTAATTCCTGTGAAAACCTCGCTAAGCTGGTGAAGCTTTTCAATTATTTCCCATGTTTTATCCTTTGAGCCATCGTCAACAAACATAATTTTACTTTGTGGTGAAATTAAATCTTCGTCCATAAGTGAGCTTAGTTTTGAAACCAAAGCTTTAGCGGTTATTGGCAACATTTCCTCCTCATTGTAGCAAGGAATGACCAAATATAAAATTTCTGCCATTTTGTTTTCCCCCAATAAATTTATATATCAAATAATCTACAAGCATTTTCGTTGGTTATTTTTAAAATATCTTGTAGTGTGGTTTGTTTATCCTTTGCCATAGCCTCTGCCGTTTTTTCTATCATAGAGCTGTCACAACGTGTTCCCCTAAAGGGTTCAGGAGCCATATATGGGCAGTCGGTTTCCAAAAGAAGTTTGTCAATTGGCATTACTGTGCAAGCCTTGTGAGCTTTTTTAGCGTTTTTAAAGGTAAGCACGCCGGTAAAGCCTATATACATTCCAAGGCTTGCAATTTCATTTGCCGTATCGGCAGAGCCACTAAAGCAGTGCATAACCCCTTTTGGTTGATAATGCTTTAAAATATTCATTGTATCTTCGGTTGCATTACGGCTGTGAACTATAACCGGCAGTGACAAATCCTTTGCAATCTGAAGTTGTTTCTCAAACACAAGCATCTGAAATTCTCTATCAAAACCCTCATAATGATAATCAAGACCAATTTCACCAATTGCCTTAACCTTTTTATGTTTGCAAAGTGAAAACAGATTTTTCAAATAGTCATCAATATTATCCTTGCAAAGTCCATCGAGGTTTTCGGGGTGAAGTCCAACCGAGGTATAAAAATTATCAAATTTACCAGCTGTTTCAATTCCGAATTTTGCAGAATTTATATCGGTGGAAGCGTGCATCATCTTGTCAACGCTTTTTGAAAAAAGTTGTGGTATAAGCGTTTGTCGGTCGCTATCAAAAGCATTATCATCATAATGACAATGACTGTCAAAAATCATAGGTTTATCAATCATAAGTTCTCCTAAATTAAGTTTAGCATTATCTTTAATTATTATAACATAATTTTTTCAATTTGTAAAGAGTTTTTTAAAGAAAATATTTTTACTTGTTAATACTCTCTAACTTTCAAGATTGATTTTTGAACATAATGCACAACACCGGATATTAATAAAATGAATTTTTTCAGATATGACAAGAACTGATTTATAAATGCTTGACAATATGAAAATAATATAGTATACTATAATATAGAACTAAAATACAAAACCAAAATATATAACCAAAAATTAATAATTTAAAATGAAAAATTTGGAATTATAAAATATAGTGATTTTAAGTATAATAATTTTAAGGAGATTGTTTTTATGATTATTTCGGAAAATGTAACAGGGGATATTTTAAAGGGCAAAAAACATATTCATATGATTGGTATTGGCGGTTCGGGAATGTATCCGCTTGCACAAATTATGAAATCCAAAGGATTTGAAATTAGCGGTTCGGACAACAACCAAACCGAAACTCTCGATGCGGTAAGAAAAATGGGCATTGAAGTGTTTATGGGACAGAAAGCCGAAAATATCAATGGTGCTGACCTTATTGTGTATACCGCCGCTATAATGCCAGATAATCCCGAACTTGTTGCCGCCAAACAAAGCGATATTCCGACCATAGAGCGAAAAGACCTGCTTGGAATTGTTACAGGCTGGTATAACAAAGCCGTCTGCATAAGTGGAACCCACGGCAAAACAACCGCTACATCAATGCTTACCCAAATTTTTGTACAAAACAATTATGATATTTCTTGTTTTATCGGTGGAAAACTGCCACTTATTGGCGGTAGTGGTCGTTCGGGAAGTTCTGACATTATGGTTTGCGAATCCTGCGAATTTGTGGATACTTTCCTTAAGCTTTTTCCCGATATTGCGGTTATCTTAAACATTGATGAGGACCATTTAGACTATTTTAAAAATCTTGACAATATTATTAAGTCGTTTAATAAATTTGCAAACAAGGCGACCGACTGCCTTGTTATAAATGGCGATGATGCAAATACTTTAAAGGCTGTGGAAAATGTCGACAAACCTAAAATTACCTTTGGTTTTGGCGAAAATAATAATTATATGGGCAAAATCAAATATACAAAGGGTCTTGAAACCTGTTTTGAACTGTATGTAAAGGGCGAATATAAAGGGGATTTGTCAATATTTGTAGCGGGAAAACATAATGTTCTTAACGCTCTTGCTGCTTGTGCCTGTGCGGATTATCTTGGTGTAAGCTTTGAGCAGATTAAACAGGGACTGGCGGGCTTTGCTGGAGCAATAAGAAGATTTGAAAAAATTGACACGGTCAAAGGGGTTACAATAGTGGACGATTATGCACATCACCCGACCGAAATTGCCGCTACCCTTACCGCAGCAAAAACTCTTGATTTTAATAGGGTATGGGCGGTGTTCCAGCCGTTTACCTACAGTCGAACCGAAATTCTTATGGACGAATTTGTGCAGGCTTTAAGCATTGCCGACAAGGTGGTTTTAACCGATATTATGGGAAGTCGTGAGAAAAATATTAACAAGACATATACCCGTAACCTTGGAAAGAAAATTGACGGTTGCGTTTGGTTTGATTATCCCGATGAAATTGTGGACGCACAAACGGCACAGCAAAAAGAAAAGAATTTTTCGGATATTATAGATTATTTAAAAAGCAATGTTCAAGGGGGCGACCTTGTTATAACAATGGGTTGCGGAGATGTTTATAAGCTTGCAAAGAGATTTGCAAAAGAATATAAATAATATAATTGATAAATATAAAGAAATTAAAAAGGTGAAAACAAAATGAAATATTGCAGATATTGCGGTTGTCCGCTTGAGGACGACGCTGTTTTATGCACAAAATGTGGCACGGTGGTTACTGGTTTGCCCCAAACGACCCAGCGAAAAAAACAGAATAAACCTGCTCAACCGAGAAAACGCCGTTCTGCTCCAAATGTAAGAGTATCGCAACAGACGGCAGACAAACCAAATGGTCAGAAACCAAAACAAAGAAAACCAAGACAAAATCAAGCGGAGCAATCCTCAAGGCAAAGAAAGCCAAGAGAAAATCCAGTTGGGCAGGAGCAGACACCAAGGCAAAGAAAACCAAGAGAAAATCCAGTCGCACAGGAGCAGAC